>JBDTLB010000075.1:0-14025 GCA_039934955.1 Devosia sp. | reverse complement strand
GTAAGCGCGTAGCCGGGGCCGTTATTGCCTGAAGTTCCAGGGCATGAGGTCGGCGATCTGGCTGTTTGGCCAGCCGCCGGCGATGCGCTGGAGGGTCTGTGTCAGCCAGGCATTTGGGTCGACGCCGTTCATTTTCGCTGTGGTGAGCAGCGTGGCGATCGTCGCCCAGGCCCGGCCACCACCATCTGAGCCGGCGAACAATGCATTCTTGCGCGTAATGGTCTGCGGACGGATTGCCCGTTCGACGATATTGGAGTCGATCTCGATGCGGCCATCAGCAAGGAAGCGCTCGAGCGCGGCGCGGCGGCTCAGGGTGTAGCGGATGGCCTCGGCCAGTTTGGCTTTGCCCGATAGGCGCGGCAGCTCCTTTTCGAGCATGGCGAACAGTTCGGCCACGATGGGATGGGAGCGTTCCACCCGGATGCTGGCGCGCAGTTCGGCATTGTGGCCGCGGATGTCCTGCTCGACCGCCCAGAGCGGTGCCATGGCCTGGAGCACGGCAGCGGCAAAGGGCGAGCCATCGGCCGCATGCCGGTCGAAGAACTTGCGGCGCGCATGTGCCCAGCAGCCAGCCAGGCTTATGGCGTCAGTGGCGTCACGTTGCTTGCTCAGCCAAGTGTAGGCGGCATAGCCATCCACCTGCAGGATACCGCGATAACCATCCAGATGCCGGGCGACGCAATCGCCGGATCGAGAGTCCTCGAACCGATACGCCACCATGGGTGGTCCTGATCCACCGAACGGTCGATCATCCCTGGCATACGCCCAAAGCCAGGCGGTTTTCACCTTGCCCGAGCCGGGCGCCAGGGTCGGCAATCGGGTTTCGTCGGCAAAGACGCGCTCGCCCTGTTTGATCGTTTCCAGCACATATTGGGCCAGCGGCTCCAGCTCGAAGCCGAGCCGGCCCATCCACTGGGCCATCAGTGAGCGGTCCAGTTCCACGCCGTCGCGGGCGTAAATCTCTTCCTGGCGGTAAAGTGGTAAGCCGTCGGCATATTTGCTGACCGCCACCTGGGACAGCAGCGCCTCGGTGGGGATACCGCCAGCGATCAGGTGATCGGGCGCCGGCGCCTGCACGATGCGGTCTTCGCCGTCAGCCAGGCGGTAGGCGTATTTGGGGCGGCGGGTGACAATGACGCGGAACCGGGCCGGAGTCACGTCGAGGCGCTCGCAGACGTCCTCGCCGATCCGGACCGCGTCGAGGCCCAAGCAGTTTGCCGGCACCTCTGGCTCGATGATCTGTTCGATGCGCTCCAGATGCGGCGCAAAGCTCTTGCGCGGACGTGAAGCACGCGGCGCTGCTGCTTGTTTGTCGCGCGCCGCCAGCCCGGCCTCGATCTCGCCAATGCCGGTCTCGATTTCGTCGAACACGAACGCCATCTGCTCATCATCGAGCAGGTCGGGCCGCAGCTTTTCCGAGCGCGTCCCGTATTGGGCGCGCTGCAGCATCGCGATGATCGAGGTCAGTCGCGCAATCCGCTCGTCCGACGTGGCGTTGATGACCTTGAGTTCGGCGATCTCGGAATGGGCGGCAGCGATCATCGCCTTGAGGGCGTCAACGTCATCGGGAAGCTGCTGCAAGTCGGCCGGGATCATGCCTGTATAATGGCACAAAACACCCTGAACTGCCTCAGTTTTGGCGCCGGTGAGTCAGTCTGCCGCAGGCTTTTACCCAGCCGATTGCGGCCGGCTCGCCGGCACTGCCCGCACCCGTTTCCAGTCCATGCCGTCCACCAGCGCCAGCAGTTGGGCGTGGTTCATCTGCACCCGGCTGTGGCCGATCCGTGGCCAGCAGAACGCTGCCCTTTCCAACCGCTTGGCGTAAAGACACAGGCCAGTGCCATCCCACCACACGATCTTGATCCGATCTGCCCGTTTGGCGCGGAACACGTAAAGCGAGCCGTTGAACGGATCGGCCCCGGCGTCGCGCACCAGACCGAACAGGCCCTCCGGTCCTTTCCTGAAGTCCACCGGATGGCTGGCCAGGAACACCTTTACGCCCAAGGGGATCATGCCGACCGGACGACGCGGATCACACGGCGCAGGTGATCCTCGCTAACCATCGGGCCCACGCGGACGGTGGCGCCCGCAATGCCAATCTCGATAACACCGCCCCCGGCGCCAGCGTCTTCGTCAGGCGCATCACGCCGTTCAACATGGCCCCTGGCAATCGCTTTGCGCCGCCAGCCAAACAGTTGCGACGGCGACATCCCGTATCGCCGCGCCACTGCCGAGACGTTCACGTCCGGGGACAGCGCTTCTTCAACAATCCGCGCCTTGGTCTCGTCCGGCCAGTTGCGGCGCCCAACCGCCGGACTGCTGTCCATTCGGCTCGGCACGACCTCGAGCAACTGGAAACTTCTATCACTGGGCATATGCGCAGACATAGGAACTCACACCGTCATCAAATCCACGATGCTAATACCCCGCCAACCAACGGCACGTCAGACGGGGTCGCCTTGGCGCTTACCACCAAGGTCGTATCACTTCAGGAAATGCTGCAACCCGAGAACATTGCCGCCTTTTCGAGGCGCTCCACGGGCGAGAAGTTTCTGGTCAACCCAAACAAGTGAACGCGGCTAGACGGCCTTGAGGTCGTCGAGGCAACGAGCGGCAGCCTCAAACTCGTTCTGTTTGAGAGCGGTTCGCAGCAGACCACAAGCACCGCCATCTAGTCTGTTGATTTTGCTAGTGAATCGACACTGAAGACTATTCAATCGACTTGTCCGAGGGTTAGCTCCCAATAGCATCGCCACGACCGATCCTTGAGACGGCAATTCACCGGGCTTTGAGACGCGGAACGGGCCGCTTTCTCAAAGGGCGATTTGCGTGGTTCGCTTGCGTGCGGCCTGCGCGCTTCGGGCATTCCGGGCATGTAGCAGTCCAGGGCCAGCCGCACGCGTCGCGCACCATCCGCCGGCTGCGGCGACGGCGCTAGTCGCAGGTACCCCTTGCAAACCCAGTTGCCCATCCCCAGCTTGGGTTGCGATTAGCACTCTCGGAATAGAGTGCTAAGATCGTCGCGCCGCCCCGACGCAGGCATTCCAGAGGACACCAAATGAGCTTCAAGCCCCTACATGATCGGGTGGTCATCCGCCGCCTCGAAGGCGAGGAAAAGACTAAAGGCGGCATCATCATCCCCGATACCGCCAAGGAAAAGCCGTCCGAGGGAATGGTTGTTGCGGTTGGCCCGGGTGCCCGCGACGAGCAGGGCAAGCGGATTCCCCCTGACGTTAAGGCCGGCGATCACATCCTGTTCGGTAAATGGAGCGGCACCGAGGTCAAGCTCGATGGCGAAGACCTGCTGATCATCAAAGAGTCCGACATCATGGGCGTGGTCAACACCTAGCGGCTCGCCGCGCGTCGTTTGATCCCCAGTTTCAAGGAGCGCCTCACATGGCCGCCAAAGACCTCAAGTTTTCGACTGAAGCTCGCGACAAGATGCTGCGCGGCGTCAACATCCTCGCCAATGCCGTGAAGGTCACGCTCGGTCCCAAGGGCCGCAACGTCGTGATCGACAAATCCTACGGCGCCCCGCGGATCACCAAGGACGGCGTCACTGTCGCCAAGGAGATCGAGCTCGAAGACAAGTTCGAGAACATGGGCGCCCAGATGGTTCGCGCCGTTGCCTCGAAAACCAACGACAACGCCGGCGACGGCACCACCACTGCAACGCTGCTGGCGCAAGCGATCATCAACGAAGGCGTCAAGCTCGTCGCCGCCGGCATGAACCCGATGGACCTCAAGCGCGGCGTTGATCTGGCGGTTCTCGAAGTGATTGAGAACCTCAAGAAGAAGGCCACCAAGATCAGCTCGTCCGCCGAGATTGCCCAGGTTGGCACGATCTCTTCGAACGGCGAAAAGTCGATTGGTGAAATGATTGCCCAGGCGATGCAGAAGGTCGGCAACGAAGGGGTGATCACCGTCGAGGAAGCCAAGACCGCCGAAACCGAACTCGAAGTCGTCGAGGGCATGCAGTTCGACCGCGGCTATCTGAGCCCCTACTTCGTCACCAACGCCGAGAAGATGACTGCGGTGTTGGAGGATCCAGTGATCCTCATTCATGAAAAGAAATTGTCAAATCTACAAGCGTTGCTGCCGATCCTCGAAGCCGTTGTGCAATCCCAGCGCCCGCTGCTGATCATTGCGGAAGACATCGAGGGCGAGGCTTTGGCAACGCTTGTCGTCAACCGTCTCCGCGGTGGCCTCAAGGTGGCAGCCGTCAAGGCGCCGGGGTTCGGCGATCGCCGTAAGGCCATGCTTGAGGACCTCGCCGTCCTCACCGGTGGTTCGGTGATCTCGGAAGAACTCGGCATCAAGCTCGAAAATGTCACCCTCGGCATGCTCGGCACGGCCAAGAAGGTGGAGATCACCAAAGAGAATACGACGGTCATCAATGGGGCGGGCAAGAAGTCCGACATTGAAGGGCGCATCGCCCAGATCAAGTCGCAGATCGAGGACACCACCTCCGACTACGACAAAGAGAAGCTGCAGGAACGTCTGGCCAAGCTCGCCGGCGGTGTTGCGGTGATCAAGGTAGGGGGATCAACCGAGGTCGAGGTCAAGGAGCGCAAGGATCGCGTCGAAGACGCTCTGAACGCGACACGTGCCGCCGTTGAAGAGGGCATCGTTGCCGGCGGCGGCGTTGCACTCCTTAGAGCTTCATCGGCACTCACCGCGAAGGGCGCCAACTCCGACCAACAGGCCGGTATTGGCATCGTTCGTCGAGCGCTGCAGGAGCCAATTCGCCAGATCGTTCAGAACTCGGGCGGCGAGGGGTCGGTGGTCGTCGGAAAGATCCTCGAAAGCAAGTCGGACACTTATGGCTACGACGCCCAGACCGGCGAGTATGGCGACATGATCAAGATGGGTATTGTTGACCCGGTGAAGGTCGTTCGCTCGGCCCTGCAGGACGCCGCGTCCGTCGCGGCCCTTCTGATTACCACCGAGGCGATGATCGCTGACTTGCCCAAGAAGTCGGAGCCCGCGATGGGCGGCGGTGGTGGCGGCATGGGCGGCATGGGTGGCATGGACTACTAAGATACACCGCGACCTCTTCCGGCTGACCTTTTGGGCCAGCCGGACCGACGGCGAGAACCAGTACGCCAAGGCCGATCTTGAAACACTGATCGGCGTTGGCATTGGGTTCCTAAGCCGGCCGGCGTGGAGCGCTATTGCTTCGCGGCGCCCATGAAGTCGTCTTTGCCGATCTCGACTCCGTTGTGGCGGAGAATGTCGTAGGCCGTTGTGAGGTGGAAATAGAAATTGGGCATAGAGAAATTGAGAAGATAGTCTGACCCCTTCATGGTCTCCTTGCGATCACCGACCGGGAAGGTGATCTCGCGATCTTCCATTCCATCCATCTTCTTGGCGTCAATGTTCCTGATGACTTCAAGGGTCTTGCTGATCCGCACCTTGAGGTCGTCAAGCGAGATCGCTTCGCCTTCGAATACGGTTGGCTCTCCGCCCGAAAGACGGGCCGCGCCACGCATCGCGTGGCCACATGCAATTTGCACCTGAACTGCCAAAGGAAGCATGTCCGGAAACAGGCGAGCTTGCAGCAGCACGCTGTGTACGATCTTGCGGACCGCGGCAAAGGCGGCAGCCTTGTCGATAATTGCTGATAGGGCCTCCAGTCGTCGGACGTAGACTGGGACTGAAGCCTGATAGATCGAGAAGGTCATATGATTTCCTAGGTGACTGAGATCGGGGCAGTTGCCGTGCGCCGGCCGAAGGGCTCATACGCTGCCCGCGACCACGCAGCCACAACAGAAATGCTGAGAGTGGGGCTGCATCGTTAGGCGAGCACCAAACTAGGCGGGTGCTCGAGATCGCAGGGCGCCCAGAACATCTCCGCCCGGTCATTTCCAGAAGCTGATAACGCTCTTAGGTGCGGCCGGTTTGGCCTTGTCAGGATTGACGGCAAGGCTTGCGGCGCCGCCCTGTGGCGCATCGTCCATCAGATCGATGTTCGCCCGAAACGCCTGGCTGATCCGCAACTCGTTATTGTCGATGGCGGCCCTGAGCGCCGCCTTCTTGGCTTCGAGAAGGTTGGGCATTGTCCGCGGATCAATATTCCATTGGGTGCTGACCACCCGGCCATCGAGCGATATTTCGATCTTCATCCCTACCCCCGTCGCACCAGCAAACTGCAAGGGCAGTAAATCGCCCTCAGGGTCAGATGGGAAGTCCTGTTTCGAGGACTGTAACCGCTTGATTCAGACACCTCACTCGCAGCCACGCCGACTTGCTTCGCGATGTTGCCGAACGATGAGGCTCGACCGCTCGCCAACTCCTCGAACCAAGCGCGCCGCGGGCATAGCGCATGTGCTTTGGTGATCGAAGCCCTTGTACCCCCCATCTGCGGGGTGCGCTGGCGACGGCACGTTGCGAAATTGGCGATCGGCGCCGGCAGCGCCAAGGGGGACGCGCACTTGTCCGGTGGTGCGACCAGCAACGAACTAAAGAGGCGCGTCGCGTCTATTGTCGCAACGCTAGGCTGGCGTCCAGTGGCGTCAGCTCGACGTCTCTTACTCGGTGCGAGCAACTGGATAGCGCGCGGAGCGCGGCGCCTATTCGCCTATGGAGCGGAGAACGTCCACCTCCAGTTTCACAGACTGGATATTGCCGGGGACCCAATGAGCGATGACCGAGACCTATCGGGGCGACGGGCCGACAGCGGGCGCGTTGACGAGGAGGCATCTAGTCCTTGTTCCCGAGAGCCAAAAGACGACCACCCCGGTCGGCCCCAAGGCCCTCCCGTTGAGGCTGCTCGGTGATGCCATCACTACGCTCCGACTGTTGGGCCAGTCGCGATGTTCTCGACCCGGTCGGGCCGCCACCATCATGGCGCGGGGCGACAGGTTGCACGGCATGAATGGTCCTGCCCAGCAGTTGGTCCAGACGAACACATCTTACCCCCTGACAAGGTCATCCCGACTGCGCTGTGGGCGGGTCGATGCCCACGCTGTGAGCCGCAAGATCAACGGCGCGGGGAATCTACCGGGTCGTTGTGCGGCGCAGGGCGGCGGCCTGACGACTTCCCCCTCTCGGTCCGTTGCCCGACCAGCGGCAACCGGATATTCGCGGATATTGCTGACAGCGCCCAAATTGCCCTGATCCGAGGAGCACACAAATCGCCGACCGGTCCGATTGGGCACCACCCATCCTCAGCCACAAGCATTACGGCGCGCCCTCAGCCTTCACCCCAGAGAATCTACTGCGAGAAGCGCGGCGCCAGAAGGGTGCAGCCGTAGCAACGGTGCCAACGGTCTGCCTGCTGGACCCCGACGGGGACATCGTGCGCCAGCTCCGCGCAGAGGGGCGAGCCCGCAGGCATGAGGGCTGGGTTTGCTACCATACCGATCTTTGGCTCTTCGATCTCGACGGACGCGAAATTGGCGTGGTTGGCTGCGCCGTTGGCGCCTCCTTCGCGGTGCTGGTCGCCGAGGAGATGTTCGCGTCGGGCTGCGATCTGGTCATCAGTGTTACGTCGTCCGGTCAGATCGTGCCTTTGGGCGAGCCACCGTATTTCATCCTGATCGACAAGGCGCTCAGGGATGAAGGGACGAGCTACCACTACCTACCCCCGTCCGAGTGGAGTGAGGCGTCGGGGCCACTGCTTTTGCGTCTCGCTGGTGCGTTCGACGATGGGCCGGGTGTAGTGCGAGGGGCGAGTTGGACGACCGACGCTCCGTTTCGTGAAACGGACGCCGCCATTGCCGCGGCGCTGGAGCGCCAAATCCTGGCGGTCGAAATGGAGGCAGCTGGCCTCTATGCCTTTGCGCAGGCAAAGCGACGCAACGTCATTTGCCTCGCTCATGTGACCAACCAGATGGGTCGCATCGATGGTGACTTTGAAAAGGGCGAAGCAGGCGGCACGACCGACGCGCTCGCGGTGGTCGCGCGGATTATTGCCAGTATTGGCTGACCCGATCGGTGCGGCAAATCCGCCATTCGTTACCCTATGCTCGCACCCCAACTCGCGGTGGCCTATGGTGCATCCGGTTGCAGTGGTGGGAGACAAATGACCAAGGACGAGGCCCGGCGCGAGGCGATTGGCCAGTGGCGAGCGTTGCCGATCCTGAACCAGCAGGTTGCAACCGCGGCGGAGTTTGCCAGACTGCTAGCCCCCATGCTGGTGTTTGACACGCTGGGAGATCGGGAGCGGGTGATTACCGCCCGGCTGGTTCGTGACGTTGAGAGCCGCGAGGTTGCGTTGCGCGTATTTGACGCCCGAACAAGGGCCGTCAAATCCGTCGCACGATAAGCTGGGCGTCGGTAGTCAACACGTTGGCAACCGATTAGGCCGCGAATGTCGCTAGTCCTTAAACAGCGACTCCTTGTCATTTGAGTATTTGACCAGAAGGGGAATGCTGGCGCCCCCGATGACTGGTGCGAGGTGGCCGAACTTGCCCTCTAGCACCGAGAAGGGCTCCGGCCGATCACCCAAAACACGGGCGAGCCTACGCCTAGTCGCCTTAGCGATTTCCTTTCGGACTTCGAGCGGAATGGCGCCGTCGAGGACAACGCTATCGACGTCGAGCAGTGCAACGGCGGCCCTCGTGACCTGCGCAAGGCCCTCGCCGACATTGTCGATCCACTCCGTCACGGCGCCGCCGAGATCTCCCCAATCGTTTGGGGATGACCAAAGGCGGTCGGCCTCTTTGCTCTTGAGCTTACTTGCCAAGGCCTGGAGCGACGCGATCTCCCGCAATGCGGAGACGCGATCGGCGCGCTTCCCTGCCAATTGTACCGGCAGTTCGCCCAACGATCCGGCCATTCTGTTTCGCCCTGGAAACAGGTGGTGGTCGAGAACCAGCCCTCCGCCGACAGAGTGCCCGATATAGGCGTAGACGAAGTCGGCGCAGCCGATGCCGGCGCCGAACATTAACTCGGCCGCCGCGCAGACCGTCGAGTCGTTGAACAGGTAGACTGGCCAGTCAAAGGCCCGATCTAGCTCGGCACGGATGTCGATCTGGTTCCAGGCGTCGAGCCGGCCCTTTGGGACGTCGGCATCTTGCGCCAGGTTCCATTGATGTAACGGTGATGCAATACCGAGCCCAGCGATACGCTCGGGTGGGATTTCTTTGTGTTTTCGCTGCATTCGGCCGATTGCCGCTTTGGCGAAGGTCATGATCTCCTTCGGGGTGGGGTAGTCAAAATCGACCCGCTCAAACGCAACTACATCGCCAACGAAATTGACCAGCGCGATGTCAGCGCTTCGGTGATCCACTTTGAGTCCGTACGAGAACGCGGCTTCTGGATTGAGCGCGAACGGCACCGAAGGCTGCCCGATCCTGCCGCGCAATGGTTCGAGGCGTAGCAGTAATCGATCTTCTGCTGCCCGATTGACGATTGTCGTTATGGTTTGCGGCGCAAGACTGGTGAGGCGCGCCAGGTCAGTCTTGGAGAGCTGACCGTGTCGGCGCACCAGGGCAACTACCAACCGCTCATTGTAGACGCGCGTCTCGGCCTGCGTGGTCCCCCCGCTGCGGCCATCCGAGATCTTTTCTAAACTGTAGAAACTGGTGCCGGTCACAAAACGCCTCGCGCGGCTGAGCCGCATTAGGGCAGCCAGTGTCGGCCTAGCAAGTGCCGTCGCACATGGCAATCACAATAGCACTTCCATTGGAGAGTGATAATGTGTGAAATGACAACGAGTTTCGACTCCGTTTGGAGACGATGGAGGCGTCGAAGTCATGACCAAAGTTCGGACCGTGCTTTGCTTCGGTGATTCCAATACCTATGGGGCAGTGCCGACACTGGCGCGCAGCGGCCGTCACCGGTTCGCGCCGGACCGCCGATGGCCCGGAGTCCTGCGACGTCAGTTGGGAAATGGTTGGGACATCGTCGAGGAGGGCCAGCCTAGCCGGACCACGGTGCGCGACGATCCAATCGAAGGTAAGCATAAGAGTGGCCTGCGGGCGCTGCCGATCTGCTTAGAGTCTCACATGCCTCTTGATCTCGTCATCGTCATGCTTGGTACCAACGATCTCAAGCACCGATTTGCTGCAACGCCAGGCGATATCGCTGATTCAGTCGAGATCGTTGTGCGCACCATCCAGCGCAGCGAGGCGGGGGCCGGAGGGGAGGCGCCACGTGTGGTGCTCGTCGCACCGCCGGCGATGCAGGAAGTCGACTGGCTTGGCGAGATGTTCCAGGGCGGCGCGGCCAAGTCCCTAGTTTTGGGTGCACTGCTGCGCGCCGTAGCCGACCGATGCGGCGTTCCGTTTCTAGACGCAGGCGCGATCGTCGAGTCGAGCGCCATTGATGGCATCCACCTCGACAGCGATGCCCATCGCCGTCTTGGGATCGAGCTGTCGAAAGTTGTACAGGCGGCACCTGAAGCCTAACGGCGCTCGAACTCGATAATTACTTCCACTGGAAAAAGTCTTTGACTCGTGACTGAGAAAATGAATAGCTGAGCCAAGCTGAAGGGTTTGGGATCACGCCCGAGGGGTGATGACCCTAGAATCCGGCGCAAGGCGAAAACGCCGCTCCGGATATCCAGATCAACCGAGGGAGGAATCAAACAATGAGCACCGACAAGAAGATATTTAGCTGGAGCAGCGCCGCCTTGCCCGTCGCGCTATTGGCAGGCGCTTTGCTGCTCGGAAGTACCGCCATCTCCGGTGCGCAGGACGGCCCGCCCGGAATCACCGTGCAGACCAAGTTTGCGCCGTTCGATCCCAACGCTAAAGCTTGCACTGTCCCACCCGGGCTAGCCAAGGTGTTGGCCTTCGCGCAGGACAACGAGCGCGAGTTCATGCAAGGCGTCGATCACGGGCTCGAGATGGCCGCTAAGGATCGCGGTCTCGAATATCGCCGCGCCACAGCCAACAACGACGCGGCAAAGATGGTCGCCGACGTACAACTCTTCCTGAGCTCGAAGGTCGGCGCAGTTGTCGCTGCCCCGGTTGATCCCGCCTCACTCAGCCACAGTCTCCAGGAGATCATGTGGCAGGGTGGCTACGTATCGACGATCGTGCCACCCCCGGCGACCGAATTACTCAACGCACCGCAATACGCGACCGGCAAGGCTCTGACTGATCTAGCTGTCGCCTATATCAAAGATCATCTGGGCGGTAAGGCAAACGTCATCCTGCTGACCCAGGATCAGATCGAGTTTCTCGCCCCCCGGTTCGCCGCGATGCGCGATGGTCTCAAGACCTTGCCTGGCGTCACCATTGTCGCCGACGTCACGCCCGATCCGGTCAACAAGGAGGGCGGCTTTGCGACCGTAAGCACAATTCTTCAGGCGCACCCGGACGTTGACGTGGTGCTCGGTGCAGACACGGTGGTGCTTGGTGCGCTTGCGGCGCTTGAAGCAGCCGGCAAGGCGCGGCCTGACCAGTTCCTCGGTGGCATCGACGGCGAGCCAGAGGCCGTCTCCGAGATCAAGAAGGGCAACGGCCCCTATAAGGCGAGCATCTCGTTGTCATCGCCGGTATTCGGCTACGCTCTCGGCCAGCATGCCGCCGACTGGCTTGAAGGCAAGAGCGTCCCGCAGGCGATGGACATCCTGCCGAGCGCACTGACCAGCGACAACCTCGCGCAGTACGAGACCGATCTCGCTAATCCCGCGGCTGTCTATGCCGACCCGGCACGTCGCGACTATTACCTCAAGATGTACGGCAACATTTGCTACGACACTCGCGACCAGTATGTGAACTTCCCTTGGTCCTCAGAAGCCAAGTAGCATTGTAGTCCTCCCTGCAGCGGCGGCTCCGGACTCATCGGGGTCGCCGTTGGTATTTCATGAGGAAGAGGTAGATGAATCTGGAAAGTGCCCAAGCCTCAAATCTTGCCACCGGCGCGTCGGGCGGCAGCTTGCGCCTCGGAACAAGAGCGCCCGGTGAAGCGTCGGGGCGGATTGGGCTGGCGCTCGTCGCAGTTGCTCTTGTCCTTCTGTTCTCAGTCCTTAACGCCTCGTTTCTCAGGATCGAGAACTTTATTACCATCGGCGTCAACTCGACGTCGACCCTCATCGCAGTGCTCGGCACTTCCGCACTGCTGATCGCGGGCTATGTCGATCTGTCGATCGGCAGCATGGTGGCTCTTATCGGAATTATTGTCGCCAAGGTGGCGGTAGCCACGCAGGATCCGCTTCTCGCAATCGCCACGGGTCTTGCCTTGGGCACTCTGCTGGGATTGATCAATGGCCTGCTTGTGCGCAGGCTCAGCATTTCTCCGCTGATCGTCACGCTTGCAACCTTGGCACTCTATGGCGGGCTCGCTTACGTGATCAGCAGCACCGCGGTCTATGGATTTCCGCAAGCCTTGCTCGATCTGGGCCGTGGCAAGTTCTTTGAGGTTCAATACACCGTAATCATCGCTCTGGTCGTGTTCGTCATCGGTGCCTTCGTGCTCACGCGCACGGTCACCGGATTGCGTATCTATGCGATTGGGGGCGACCCGAGGGCAGCGGAACTCTGTGGCATTCCCGTCGGACGGAACGTAGTCGGCCTCTACGCCGCCAATGGATTGCTGATTGGCCTGGTGGCGGTTCTAACCGCCGGGCGGCTGGGCAGCATTACTCCGACGATCGGCACGGGCTTCGAACTCGACGTGCTGACGGCCGCGATCCTGGGAGGCGTGGCATTCTCGGGAGGCGCGGGCCGCCCGCTGGGCATTGCGATTGGCGTTGCAACGATTGGTATCCTCAACGCCGGCTTGATCTTCGTGGGTCTGCAATCATGGTGGCAGTCGGTTGCCGTGGGTTGCATGCTACTTCTGGCTTTGTTTGCGGATCAGATCGCCGTCGGCATGCGAAGCCGGCGTGCCAAAAATGCACAGCCAGCGTTCGTGTCCGGTGACAGGTCGCAGCCCGAAGCTGCAGACCAATCTTCGGCAAGCGAGATGCCGGCGCGACCATCTCCCCGTCACTCCGACATCGCCTTCGCGGTGACCGGCGCGAAGAAGTCATATGGTGCCCTCACCGCCCTCGAAGAGGCAACCTTCTCTGTCGGCAAAGGCGAAGTAGTCTGCCTGCTCGGCGACAACGGTGCTGGCAAGAGCACACTGGTCAAAATAATCTCCGGGGCCATTCGACCCGACGCGGGCTCCATGATGCTGGAATCAAGGCCGGTGCAGTTTCGCAGTCCTCATGACGCAAGGGCCGCTGGACTTGAGACTGTATATCAGGACCTGGCACTTTGCCCGAACCTCAGCGTCACCCACAATATGATGCTGGGCCGTGAGCGCAGACGCCTTTGGCTCGGCTTCATTCCGGTCCGCGACGACCGTGCGGCTGAGCAGGAGTGTCATTCCAAGCTTGCCACCCTCGGCGTGACGCTGAGCAATACGAACGTACTGGTCCGACAGCTGTCTGGCGGCCAGCGTCAGTCAATCGCAATCGCCCGCTCATTGTCCGAAAGCGTAAAGCTTATTTGCCTCGACGAACCGACGGCCGCCTTGGGGGTCAAGCAAACCGCGCAGGTTGTTAGCCTCATCAGGTCGATAGCTGCTCGCGGCACGGGCGTCATCCTTGTCACTCACGACCTCTCCACCGTCCGCGCGCTCGCTGACAGGATCGTCGTGCTTAGCCTCGGTCGCATCGTCTACGATGGTTCCGCCAAGCATCTTGCCGCGGACCAGCTGTGGGGCCTGATGGCCGGCGGCATTCCCGTGTCGGCCCAGTGAACGTCGGACCACGGGCTCGCTACATCTGCCGCGACGCTCTGTTCACAGAGACCAGTTCACCAGCATAAGGAGACTTGAATGCTGAAGCACTCGCTATTGCATCGTCGTGGTCAAAATCTGGCATTTGGTACCCACCGGCTGCTCGTGGCATCGAGCCCAATGGGTCATTCATCCGATAATGGGCCGCGCCGTGCTTGCCGTATTCGACGGCACACAACCGTCAACGACGAACTGAGCACGCAACGCTTGCCCGATCGTCGCGGCCGCGCCGTCTTTGCGAGCGGGCCGTATGAGGCTACGGTTAGTCGCCCCGCTTGGCGTGGAGTTCAACTATGCGCACCATTTTAGCTGCTCTCGCTCTCGCGGTCGTCGCGCTCCTGC
>JBDTLB010000074.1:0-20088 GCA_039934955.1 Devosia sp. | reverse complement strand
GGCGATGCATGTTGAGCCGGCGCGCCGTCTCGGAGACGTTGCGGTCGCACAGCTCGTAGACACGCTGGATGTGCTCCCAGCGGACGCGATCGGCCGACATCGGATTTTCGGGCGGCGCCGGGGGATGCTCGCCGGTGGCGAGGAGCGCGTTGATCACGTCGTCAGCGTCGGCGGGCTTCGAAAGATAGTCGACGGCGCCGAGCTTCACGGCGGTGACCGCGGTGGCGATGTTGCCGTAGCCGGTGAGGACGACGGCACGGGCGTCTGGGCGCTTCTTGTGCAGCGCATCGACGACATCGAGGCCGTTGCCGTCTTCGAGGCGGAGATCGACCACCGCGTAGGCGGGCGGATCGGTTTCGACCGCGCTGAGGCCGGCCGCGACGCTGTCAGCGCTGCGCACGGCGAAGCCGCGCTTTTCCATGGCCCGCTCAAGGCGGCTCAGGAACGCCTTGTCGTCGTCGACAAGGAGCAGGCTGCGATCGCCTGCGAGGAGTTCATCTACATTGCTCATCTGCCGCTCATTTAGGCATTACGGACCCAAAGGTCAAAAGGATCAGCCCTCAATTGCGCTGCGCGGCCAGATAATCCGCACCCGGGCGCCGCCTGAAGCGGCGTTCTCGAACGCCAGCCGGGCGCCGGTGCGCTCCAGCAGGGTTTTTGCAATGAAAATGCCAAGCCCGAGGCCGCCGGGGGCATCGCTGTCGGGCGCGGTATTGCGAGCCCGGGTGGTGAGATAGGGCTCGCCGAGCCGCGCGATGAGTTCGTCGGGGAAGCCGGGACCGTCATCGCCGATGATGGCGCCGATCGAGGTGCGGTCCCAACTGGCTTCGACGGTGACGCGGTCGTGGGCGAACTGGGTGGCATTTTCGATCAAATTGCCAAGCCCGTAGAGCAGGCCGACATTGCGCTTGAACACCGGCTCATCGAGGGTTTCGGGCATTTCGATGAAGATCGACTTGCCGAGACCTTCGAGCGGGGCGGCGACCTCCTCAAGGAGTTCGCCCATCGGCACTTCGGCAAATGGATCGCCCTGATCGCCGCTGCGGAGGCTGCGGAGTTTGGCGAGAATTGCCCGGCAGCGGGCCGATTGGGCGATGATCAGCTCGACGTCGTCGAGGAGCGGGCCGGGTGGAAGGTCGGCCCGCATCTCCTTGGCGGCAAGCGCGATGGTGGAGAGGGGCGTGCCCAGCTCGTGGGCGGCGGCGGCGGCGAGGCCATCGAGCGCGCTCAACTGCTCGTGGCGAGACAACGCCAGCTCGGTGGCGGTCAGCGCATCGGCCAGCTGGCGGGCTTCATGCGCCACCCGGTTGGTGTAGGCGGCGATAAATACTACGCCGCACACGAGGCTGACCCAGATGCCGATGACATAGATCCGATCGATGACGATCTGGGTGTCGGGATCCCATGGCAGCGGCAGATGCAGCACCGAGATGGTGGTGGCGATGAGAATGGCGAGCGCCGCCAGCGACAGGGTCGAGCGCTGCGGCAGGGTGGTGGCGGAGACAGACACCGGCGCCAGCAGCAGCAGCGAAAACGGGTTCTCGAGCCCGCCGGTGAGCGCCAGCAGGCCGCCCAGCTGGATCAAGTCGTAGCCAAGCAGGATGGTTGAGACGACGGCGGACGGCCGATCGCCGGTGCCGAAGCGCAGAATCAGCACCAAATTGAGCACAACCGACAGCGCGATCAGCGACAGGCACTCGACCAGCGGCAGCGGATAGCCCAGCCCCCAGGCGACGAAGAGGACGCCTATGGACTGTCCGATTACCGCCAGCCAGCGCAGCCCGACAAGGGTCGCAAGGCGCAGCGGGCGCCAATTGCCCGGCAGGAGGGCGCGGTTTTCCGTGCTCAAGCTCATCTAGATCGTGCGGTTTCCAACCGGTTTTCGGCCCCGCATGGGTATCGTTTTCCGCCCTTTCAAGGGGAAAAATCGGCGACTCATTTGCTTGATCCAGCGAACGAGGGGGCCACATCCCATTTGTTCGTGACTGGGAGAAAAAAGCAATGAACGCCACGTTTATCAAACCGCAATGGGGCCCTTTGACCATCGCCCTGATGGTTTTGGGGTTCGTTATCTTCTGGCCGCTCGGGCTCGCGATGCTCGCCTACATCCTGTGGGGCGAGATGTTCGGGGGTTCGTCGGACAAGGCCGAGGCCTGGGTCAGCCGATCCAAGTCCTGGTGCCAGAGCAATAGTACCCGTCACAGCCACGGCAATTGGCGCAATTCGAGCGGCAACGCCGCATTCGATGAGTACCGGGCCGAGCAGCTGAAGCGGCTCGACGAGGAGCGCAAGCGCCTCGACGAAGAAATCCAGCAGTTCCAAGAGCATATGCGGAACCTCCGCATGGCCCGGGACCGCGAGGAATTCGACCGCTTCATGCGTGACCGCAATGGCAACCGCCCAAATTATGGCGGCACCGGCCAGAGCGTCTAAGCCACCGGTTGGCCGATCGAGCCTTCTCAGGATTGATCGGCCAGAGCGCAGAGACCGACTACCGGGAGTCCGTTCAGCCCATGTCCGGACTCCCAATTCACTGATGGCCTGACTTCATGGGTTGCAACTGGCGTCTTCCATCGGAGGGCGCCTTTTTGATTATTGATTGTCTTGGCGGACCGCAAAATCCGTCCTAGCCTTCCCAGATGATCCCGTTGCTCCAGAAACGTTGGCCGCCGGCCGCCGAAGTGCGGATCGGGGGAGAATCTATTGCGGTTGCGGTGAAAGTCTCAACGCGCGCAAAGAGTTACCGGCTTTCACTGCCGCATGGCGGGGGGCCGCTGTTGACTGTGCCGAAGTTCGGCCGATGGGGGGAAGCCAAGGCCTTCCTCGACCGCCACACGCCGTGGCTGGCTGACCGGCTGGAGAGTTCGGTCAAGCCGGTGGCGTTCGTGCGGGGCGCCATCGTGCCGCTGCGTGGCATCAATCACCGCATCGTCCCGACTGGCAAAGTCCGTGGCGTCGTCGATGCGGGTGAGCATGACGGCGAACGGGCGTTGCTCGTGCCGGGTGCGCCGGAGCACCGGGCGCGGCGGCTGATCGACTGGCTGAAGACCGAGGCCCAGAAGGATCTCGAGAAGCGCGTTCGCATCCACGCCGCGAACCTCGATGTGACGGTCAAGGCGATCTCGATGCGAAGCCAGGCGACGCGCTGGGGCTCTTGCTCGACCACCGGCAAGCTCAATTTCAACTGGCGGCTGATCCTCGCGCCGCCCTACGTGCTCGACTATGTGGCGGCACATGAAGTGGCGCATCTGTGCGAGATGAACCATTCTGACGCCTTCTGGGCGGTGGTCGAGTCGACGCTGCCGACGATGGCGCGCGGCCGCGACTGGCTCAAGGCCCATGGCCGCGAACTGATGGTCTACGGTATCGAGAATTAAAGCAGCGTTCTGGCTGGCATGATTTGGGTCCGGACAGGCTATTGCCTTCCGGTTTTCTGGGTCGTCTTCGCTGCATCGAGGGATGCGGCGCGGGCGGGACTTTCATCCCGGTGGCGGTATTCTCCGCCAAGATAGTCGGTGGGACTATGTCCCGCCCGTCGCGGACGGTTTTTGGCAGACCAGTGCGCCCACCCATAGGCGCTTGCCGGGCACCCTGGACGAGGCGGCCCCCATCCAGCCCGAACTCTACGCCGCGATGCGCCGTTCGCATCTCGCGCCGGAGAGATGACGCATCATACTCCTGCTGCAAGGACCGGGGATAAGTTCTGGCTTTTGACCAAAACTGTCTCATACATCAAGCCGATGCGATGTTGATAAAATATCGGTCTAACCGCGATCAGCCGCCGCCGAAGATGCCCTTGAGCAAATCGCCGATGGTCTTGGGCGAGCGCGGCGCGGCCGGGTCCGGGGCGGGCTGCTGCGTGGTTTGTGGCTGCGTGCCGTCGGCCGGCGGTGTCCCATCGGCGGGCACGGTGCCATCGCCAGCCGCGAGAGCCGAGATCGGATCGTTGGGCTGCAGCTCTGTGGCGGGCACTGCCGCCGAGCTGGCATCGGGCAGGTTGGAGGGCGGCAGGCCCTCATGCGCCTTGGCCATGAAGTCGGACCAAATCTGGGTCGGCACGCTGCCGCCGACCAGCGTCGTTGCCGTGTCGTCGTCATTGCCGAGCCAGACGCCGGTGACCATGCGCGAGGTAAAGCCGACGAACAACGCGTCACGCGCCTTCTGGCTGGTGCCGGTTTTGCCACCGATTTGCCAGCCGCTCAGATGGGCATGCTTGCCCGTGCCGATGTCGAGAGCGGTCGACAGCATGTCGTTCATTTCACCGACGACGGTGGGTGAGACAACTTGACCGGGGCCGGCTGGAACGGCGTCGTAGAGCACCTTGCCGGAGGCGGTTTCGATGCGGGTGACGACGCTGGCAATAACGCCGTTGCCGCCATTGGCGAAAGGCGTGTAGGCCGAGGTCAGTTCGAGCAGCGACACTTCCTGGGTGCCGAGCGCGATCGACGGCACAGCCATGAGGGGCGACGAGATGCCCATGCGCTGAGCGACCTCAACGACCTTGTCAGGACCGACGATCCAGGCGAGCTGCGCGGCCACTGTATTGCGCGAATAGGCCAGCGCCTGGCGCAGCGTGATCGGGCCCATGAATTTGTTGTCGGCGTCGGCCGGGGACCAGCCATTGATGTTGATTGGCTCGTCCTGGGCGATGGTGTCGGGGGTGTAGCCCTTTTCCATGGCGGCCATGTAGACGAAGGGTTTGAAGGTCGAGCCGGGCTGACGCCGCGAGGTGACGGCGCGGTTATACTGGCTCAAGGTGTAGTCGGCGCCGCCGACGACGGCGCGCACTGCTCCATCGGTATCGACGGCAACCAGAGCGCCCTGGGAGAAGTGGTACTTCGGACCCTGCTCGGTGACGGCTTCCTTGATCAGAAACTCGGCTTCTTTCTGCAAATCCCAATTGATGGTGGTGTAGACGACGATGTCTTCCTTGACGTCGCCAACATAGGATTGGACGAGCTGCTCGACCCAATCGGCCACGTACGATTCTGAACCGGCAACCTTGGTGCGGATCTTCTGGTCGGGATCGATGGTGGCGGCCTTGGCTTCGGCCGAGGTGATATAGCCCTGATCGGCCATGGCCTGCAGCACGAGCTTCTGGCGCGCCTCGACGAGGGCGGTGTCGCCCTTGGGATTGAGGCGCGAGGGCGCCTGCATGGAACCGGCGAGGATGGCGGCTTCGCCCAGCGAGAGGTTGCGCGCCGATTTGCCGAAATAGGTCTGCGACGCGGCCTCGATACCGGTGGCGTTGTTGCCGAAGAAAACGCGGTTCAGGTAAAGTTCGAGGATCTCGTTCTTGGTGTAGTTGTACTCGAGCCAGACGGCGAGCAGCGCCTCCTGCACCTTACGCCCGAGAGTCTGATCGGGGCTGAGAAAGAGGTTCTTGGCGAGCTGTTGGGTGAGCGTCGAAGCGCCGCGCGTTACATGGCGGGCCTTGAGGCTTTCGATAGCGACGGCGCCCAGGCCAACGACGTCGATGCCGAAGTGCGAATAGAAGCGCTTGTCCTCGATGGCGATGAAGGCCGCAGGGACATATTGCGGCAACTCGGCCAGCGAGACGGCCTCGCCGCCCATCTTGCCGCGATTGGAAATGAGCTGACCATCGGCGGCGACGACGCGGATGTTGGCAGGCCGCTCCGGCACCGCCCAACTGCTCGTCGCCGGCATCTGCATCCAATAATAGTAGACGATGCCCGCCACGCCGAGGGCCCCGACGACGCCGAGCGTGGTCAGCCAATAGAGCAGCCGGCCGAATAGGCGCCAGATGCTGAAGCCGCGCTTCGGCTTTTTGCCGCGCTGCGGCTTCTTGGCTTTGGGGGCGCGGCCGCGGCGGGGCGCCTCGTCCTCGTAATATTCTTCGCGGCTGAAGAAGCCCGGCTCGACGCGATCGTTCTTGGCGGGCTTGCGTGTTTTGGATTTCGCGACCGGCTTAGCGCGGCCACGTTTCTTCGCCGCGCCGCCGCCGATGCGATCGTCCGGCGAGATCTCGAAATCCATGAATAAAGCCCCGGCATTTTTCTTGCGCCTAGCCACCGGACGACTCCCCTTGGGGGCTGGATCCGGAGTGCCGTCAGCAATCCAAGCCACACGCCGGCAGCCATTGCTAGCCGGACGCGGGACACCCCATCGTTCTTGAAGCTAAATGTGGCCGGTTTATGTGGGCTTAAGGCTTCGTGGCACGCTGTTGCCTGCGTGGCTCATGGGCAAGGTCTCCGTGACGGCATTTGGGCGAGCAAACGAAGGACTTGCATGTGGTTCCTGCTTGGAATACATACCGACCGGTTGGTATGTTGAGGATTCCGATGGACCGCCGGCAAGTGATCGTCTCGAGTTTGCGGGCAGCATTTTTGTCGCGGGGGTCTGGTCAACCTATTCGGGTTGGGTGAATCGATCCCGGACGTCTTTTCGCAGATGGCAACGGCGAACGCCGCGACGCGCATTGGGCCGATCTCAGCCTGGGTCGCGGCCATGAGCCGATGGCGATTGCCCTCGCGGCGAGTGTGATGATCGTCACCGGCACCATCGAGATGGCCGCCCGAAAGTTCGTGGGGGCAGCGGCCCTCTGCCAGCTCGCCATGATGCTGGCGTTCGTCACATTGCTGCATCGGGCGTTTCCCGAAGTGTTTTTTGCCGACGGTGTCATCGCACTGGTGCTGGCCAGCCTGTTCGTATCGAACGGAGCAGCCGCAGCGTGAGCGGGCAAGAGCAAATTCTCACAGCAGCCTTTACGCTGTTTCTGGCGCACGGATATGACGGCACGAGCCTTGCCGACATCGTCCACGCGAGCGGGCTGTCAAAGGGCGCCTTCTACCACCACTTCAAGAGCAAGCAGGCGCTGTTCGAGGAGGTTATCGCGCGGTTCTTTCCGTCGCCGTTCGCGACGTTCGACTGGTCTGCCCATGAGCGACTGAGCGCCGATGGACAGCGCCAGGCGATCGAGGCGCTCTATGCGGAAATCATCGCTGCGAGCGCGGCGATGGGTGGCGACATGGTTCGGTATTTCGCGCTGTTCTTTGAGAGCTTGTCCCGCCTTGCGACCTTTCGTGCCGGCGCCCACGATGTCTATTCCCGACTCATCGCGGCGCTGGCGGCGGCCATCGAAGTTGAGAGCGGCGCGTCGGGCGGGATCTGCCGCGCAACTGCGCGCCGCTTCATCGCCGAGCAGGAGGGCGAGCTTTACCTCTGGGCGGTGACGGGGCAGCCGCCGGCACGGCGCCAGCCTATCAATGACAAAGGATAGACGATGGACCTCTATGGCGAGAAATCGAGATCGACCGCGCAAAAATTGACGGTGACGCTGCTGGAGGCAATCGTGCTTGCCGCATCCGCGCTGGTGATGTTCTGGCCGACGGCCAGTTCGTGGGCGGCATCGATCGGGTGGATGTTGCCGCAGGGCGTTCCGGCGCGGCGCTATTTGATCCTCGGCTTTTCGGTCGTGACCCTGGGCCGCATGGCCTTCACGATGTTCTATCTGATGAAGCGGCGGATGCCGTGGTCAGAGGCCTTCACGGTCCCCTTTGCCTTCGCAATCTACTATCTGGGCTTCGCGCTGCTGGTGCTTCCCAGCGACGCGCCGCTCGGCCTGTGGGACGCGTTGGCAATCGGGCTGTTTCTGCTCGGGGGCGGGTTCAACACCGGCGGTGAACTGCTGCGCGACCGCTTCAAGAAAGACCCCGCGAATAAGGGCAAGCTCTATACCGGCGGGCCGTTCGCGCTGGCGATGCATATCAATTTCTTCGGCGATATCTTGTGGGTCAGCGCCTACGCGATCGTCGCCCACACGATCTGGGCCTGGCTGATCCCGCTTTTCATCCTGAGCTTTTTTGCGATCTACAATGTGCCGATGCTCGATCGGCACCTCGCCACCCATTATGGCGAACAATTCGAACGCTATCGCGCGCGGACCAAAAGACTAATCCCGTTCGTGTGGTGAGCGAAGGCCAGCCTCGAGCTAGCCCGCTCAAAGCGAACATCAGAGACGATGTCCGCTTTGGCTGCTAGACGTCGAGGTTGGCGACGTTGAGGGCGTTGTTCTGGATGAAATCGCGACGCGGCTCGACCAGGTCGCCCATCAATTCGCTGAACAGGCGATCGTGATCGTCGCTGTCCTTGATCTCGACCTTGAGCAGCGTGCGGGCGTTGGGATCGAGCGTCGTTTCCCAAAGCTGCTCGGGGTTCATTTCGCCCAGGCCTTTGTAGCGCTGTAGCGAGATGCCTTTGCGGCCGGCGGCCGAGATGGTGCTGAACAGGGACGACGGGCCGAAAATCTCGGTGGTCTGATCCTTTTTGGTGAGGGTCGCGACGCCGGAGAACAGATCGCCGGCGCGCTCGATCATCTGGCGCATCTTGCGGGCGTCGGCGCTGGCGAGAAGATTGGCGTCGAATTCGTGCCGCTCGGTGACGCCGCGGACCGTGCGGGTGAAGACCAACCCGCCCTGCCCGTCCGGCTCGCCGGCCCAGCCGCGCTCGACCTCGTCGGAGATGCGATCGAGACGCGCGGCAATGCGGTGGCCGATCTCGGTGGCGCGCGCCGGGTCGGCGACGGCATCGGGATCGAGCGCGCCGACAAGGGCGGCTTGCTCGAGGATCTGGCGATTGTAGCGGGTGTTGAAGCCGCCGATCTGATGCACGATGTCGCGCGCCTGCTGGACGATCGACAGCAGATCGGCGCCGGTGTGGACGCCCCCCGCGCCGGTGCGCAGCGAGGCATCGGACACACCACCCTCAATGAGGTAGTCCTCGAGCGACCGCTCGTTCTTGAGGTATTGCTCGGACGAGCCGCGCTTGACCTTATAGAGCGGCGGCTGGGCGATGTAGATGTGACCGCGGTCGACGAGCTCACGCATCTGCCGATAGAAGAACGTCAGGAGCAGCGTTCTAATATGAGCGCCGTCGACATCGGCGTCGGTCATGATGATGATGCGGTGATAGCGCAGCTTGTCGATGTTGAATTCTTCACGGCCGATCGAGGTGCCGAGCGCCATCACCAGGTTGCCGATCTGCTCGGAGCCAAGCATGCGATCGAAGCGCGCGCGCTCGACATTGAGAATCTTGCCACGGAGCGGCAGTACAGCCTGGTTGCCTCGATCGCGGCCCTGCGTGGCGGAACCGCCGGCGCTGTCGCCCTCGACGAGGAACAGCTCGGACTTGGCGGGATCCTTCTCGGAACAATCCTTGAGCTTGCCAGCGAGGAAGTTGACGTCGAGCGCCGATTTGCGGCGCGTCAGTTCGCGCGCCTTGCGGGCGGCTTCGCGCGCCGCGGCGGCCTCGGCCACCTTACTGACGACGATGCGGGCTTCCTGCGGATGCTCGTCAAACCACTCGGCGAGCTTTTCGTTGACGACGTTCTCGACTACCGGCCGGACCTCGGACGAGACCAGCTTGTCCTTAGTTTGACTGGAGAATTTTGGGTCTGGGACTTTCACCGACAGGACGCAGGTGAGGCCTTCGCGCGAATCCTCGCCCGACAGCGTGACCTTTTCGCGCTTTAGAATACCGCTCGATTCCGCGTAGGTCGCGACCTGGCGCGTCAGCGCGCCGCGATAGCCGGCGAGGTGGGTGCCACCGTCGCGCTGAGGGATGTTGTTGGTAAAGGCGAGGACGTTTTCGTGGTAGGAATCGTTCCACCACATGGCGACTTCGACAGTGATACCGTCTTTCTCGGAGAGAAGGTAGATCGGCGCTCCAATGAGCGGCGTCTTGGCGCTGTCGAGATAGCGCACAAATTCGGCAAGACCGCCTTCATAGTGCAGCTCGATGGCGACCGGCTCGGGATGACGCAGATCCTTGAGGATGATGCGGACGCCAGAATTGAGGAAGGCCAGCTCCCGCAAGCGATGCTCGAGCGTCTTGAAGTCGAACTCCACCATGGTGAAGGTGGTGGCAGCCGGCAGGAAGGTGATCTCGGTGCCGGAGCGGCCCTCATAAGTGCCGGCGGTCTTGAGCGGCACATAGGTGCCGGTCTGCGCGAGCGGCGCATCGGCGTCGCCGTTCGAGAAGGCGACCTCGAAGATTTTACCGTTGCGGCGGATTTTAAGCTTCAGCCAAAGCGACAGGGCGTTGACGACGGAGACGCCGACGCCATGCAGACCGCCTGAGACCTTGTAGGAATTCTGGTCGAACTTGCCGCCGGCATGGAGCTGGGTCATCACCACTTCGGGCGTCGAGATGCCTTCGGTGGGATGCATATCCGTGGGGATGCCGCGGCCATTGTCGATGACGGTGACCGAGCCATCGGCATTGAGCGTGACCGTCACCAGGTCGGCATGGCCGGCCAGCGCCTCGTCGATGGCGTTGTCGACGACCTCGTAGACCATGTGATGCAGGCCCGAGCCGTCATCGGTGTCGCCGATATACATTCCGGGGCGCTTGCGGACCGCATCGAGGCCCTTCAGGACCTTGATGGAATCGGCGCCGTACTCATCGGGATCGGGCTGCTCGGCAGGGCTTGGTGCGGGCGTGTTCAATGAGGCTCCGAATCAGGGTCGAAAACCGCTCTCAGCGGTCTAAATCAGTTGGGTGTGATACCCAAGAGAAATGGCGTCTTTTGGCCAGAATTCAAGGGATTCGGACGGGATCGGTCACAGCTGGAAGGCCGAGGCGGTCGGGCTTTGCGGATTGGCGTCATATTCGAGCATTTTCATACAAGTTTGAGTGGCCAAACGGCGTTCGCCATGGCGCTAGGCATCGAGACGGCCGTCGCGGACGGTGATGCGCTGGGCACGGGAGCCGAGCGCGTCGAACAGCATCGGATCGGTACCGGTCATCAGGCATTGGGTGTCGAGCGCATCGAGGGCGAGGAACAGCGCCGCCCGGCGGTCGGGGTCGAGATGAGCAGCGATCTCGTCGAGCAGCAGGAACGGCGTGATGCCGGTGCGGGCCTTCACCAGCCGGGCATGGGCAAGGATCAGGCCGACCAGCAGGGCTTTCTGTTCGCCGGTCGAGCCGAGCGCCGCCGGCATGTTCTTTTGCGCGTAGAGCACTTCGAAATCGACGCGGTGCGGCCCGGCGATGGTGCGGCCAGCGGCCCGATCGAGAGTGCGCGAGTTCTGCCAGAGCGATTTGAACTCGGCTTCGAGCGCCGGGGATGATGCGAGCTCGTGCCGGTCGTCGAACAAAGGCGTCAGCGACAGATGGGCGGCCGGAAAGGCCTGGTCCTCGAGGCTCTCGGCGATCCGGGCTTCGAGGTGCTGGACGGCGTCGATGCGGGCGAAGTGCAGCGCCGCGGCGTGGGCGGCCATTTCGGATTCGAGAGCGCTGAGCCAGAGCGGATCGGCTTCGCCTTCGAGCAGGCGGTTGCGTTGGCGCATGGCCTTTTCGTAGTCGGCAACGGCGGCCGAATGGGACGGGATCAGCGTCGTCACCAGCCGGTCAAGGAAGCGGCGGCGATCGGCGGCGGGACCGGTGAACAGGCCATCCATACTGGGGGTGAGCCAGAGCAGTCGCAGATAGTCGCTCATCTCCTCGATGGTGCGGGCGTTGGCGCCGTTGATACGGACGCGGCGGCCGCCATCATCGGCGGCTCCGGTGCCGATATCGACCGGACTGTCAGGCGTAACGATGGTGGCGGCAACGGCCCAGGGCTGGTCGGAGGCCTGATTACCGAGCGTATCGAAGGCCGCACGGCGGAGGCCGCGGCCGGGGCTCAGCAGGGACACGGCTTCGAGCAGATTGGTTTTGCCAGCGCCATTGGCGCCCGTCAGCACCAGATGGCGGCCATCGAGATCGAGGGCCGCGGAAGCGTAGTTGCGAAAGGCTGTAAGGCGAAGACGGGAGAGGTAGCGGGCGGGCATGAGTGGTGGGTTAGCACAGATGCCGCTGATTGTGCCCACCCCTCATCCGGCTTCGCCACCCTCTCCCACAAGGGGAGAAGGCCATTGAGCCGCGATGCCCATGAGATGTGCCTTCTCCCTCAATCGGGGAAGGTGCCCGAAGGGCGGATGAGCAGCGCCCTACACACGCATCGGCATCAGCACGTAAAGCGCCTTGGCGTCGCCGTCCTCTTTTACCAGCGTGGGCGAGCCCGCGTCGTTGAAGAGGAACACGGCATTGTCGGAGCGGATCTGGCCGATGATGTCGAGGAGGTATTTGGCGTTGAAGCCGATCTCGAAGCTTTCGGGCTCGAACTCGACGGCAATTTCCTCAGTGGCGGTGCCATGGTCGGGGTTGGTGACGCTGAGTTCGAGATTGCCATCTTTCACCGCGAGCTTGACGGCCTTGCCGCCGCGATCCGACGCGATGGTCGAAACCCGATCGACAGCGGTGGCGAAGCTCTGGCGATCGACGCTCAGCTGCTTGTCGTTGTTTTTGGGGGTAACACGGTCGTAATCGGGGAAGGTGCCCTCGATCAGCTTGCTCAGCAGCACCACCCCATCGAGGGTGAAGCGGATCTTGGTGTCGGAGATTTCGACGCCGACCTCACCATCGACGCCCTCAAGCAGCTTCTGCACTTCGCCAACGGTCTTTTTCGGAATGATGATGCCCGGCATGCCGCGCGAGCCGGCGGGTGCTTCGGTTTCGGCCCGCGCCATGCGGTGGCCGTCGGTGGCGACGGCGCGCAGCATCGGCTCTTTGTTGACGTCGAGCGTGTGCACGTAAATGCCATTGAGGTAGTAGCGCGTCTCCTCGTTGGAGATGGCAAACTGGGTGCGCTCGATCAGCTCGCGCAGCGTCGCGGCCGGCACCGAGAACTGGTGGCTGAAGGCGCCGGATTTGAGATCCGGGAAGCTGTCGGGGCTGAGGCACGCCAGATGGAAGCGCGAGCGCCCCGAGGTCAGCAGCATCTGCTCGGCGCCGTCGGTCTCAAGCCGAACTTCGGCGCCGTCGGCGAGCTTGCGGACGATTTCATACAGCGTGTGGGCGGGCACCGTGGTGGTGCCAGCGGTGGCGACCATCGCGGGCACAGATTCGGTGACTTCGATGTCGAGGTCGGTGGCCCGCAGATCGACACGACCGTCAGCCGCCTTCAATAGGACGTTGGCGAGGATCGGGTAGGTATTGCGGCGCTCGACGACGCGATGGACGTGGCCCAGCGATTTGAGCAGAGCGTTACGCTCGAGGGTAACTTTCATCTACGCGATCCCCCGCCCCGGGAGGCGAAAACCAATGAATTCCGGGCTGAGACCTTTGCAATTCGGGCCACAAAAGGCAAGCGGAACGGGCCTCAGGAGCGTTCCCGTCCACACCGGAGTTACGGGGGCTCCGGTCAGTTCAGCTTGAGGCGGTTGAGCGCAGTCTCGGCACGAGCCAGGCGCCGCTCAACCTCGCGGTCGCGCGCGCCGATTTCCGAGATCATCGCCTGCCAGCGCGCCTCGGTTTCGACGCCCGACAAGACGCTCTCGTCACCGCCCCGGCGGCGCAACCGCCGCACAACCTTACGCACCCGCACCATTACCCGCGGCAACACGAAACGCCTCCACACGCTGTACGCTACACAACTGTTCCGGCGCGACAGGCGCCGGCAAAATCAGATCAGGATCACTCCTCGAGCATCCGCTTGAGCAGCTCGATTTCCTGACAAAGGTCGCCGTCGTCCTTCATCATCTGTTCGACCTTGCGAACCGAGTGCAGGACCGTGGTGTGATCGCGACCGCCGAAGCGGCGGCCGATCTCGGGCAAAGAGCGCGAGGTCAGCGATTTGGCGAGATACATGGCGATCTGGCGCGGCCGCACGACGTCGCGCGAGCGGCGCGAGGAAAGGAGCTCGTTGCGCGGCACCTTGTAGTGACGCGAGACGATGCGAAGGATGTCCTCGATGCGGACGCGGCGCGCCTCGCGGGCACGGACCAGATCGGCCAGCGTGCGCTCGGCGAGCGCGACGGTGATGGGTTCCTTCGTCAGCTGATTGGCGGCGACGAGCCGGTTGACGGCACCGTCGAGATCGCGGCCGTGGCTCACCACGATGCGCGAGATGTAGTCTATGACCGCCGGCGGAAAGTGCACGCCGAAGCGTGACTGCGCCAGCTCGGCGCGGCGGATGACGATCGAGCGGCGGAGGTCGAGATCGAAGCCGGTGATCGGCACGACAAGGCCACCGCTCAGCCGCGAGCGTACGCGCTCGTCGAGCATTTCAAGATCGCGTGGCGGCGCATCGCCCGCCACCACCACCTGCTTGGCGCCGGTGAGCAGAGTGCCCAGCGTATGGCCGAACTCGGTGGCCGACTTGCCCTGGAGGAACTGCATGTCATCGATGAGGAGCAGATCGACTCGACGCAGCCAATCCTTGAGGGCGATGGCCGACTGCCGCTGCACCGCAGTGATGAAGTGGTACATGAAATGGTCGGCCGTCAGGTAGACGATGTTGCGGCCCGGCTGGGCGGCACCTGAGGCCCACGCGATGGCATTGAGCAGATGCGATTTGCCAAGACCGACGGTCGAATGGATATAGACCGGGTTGAAGCTCACGGTGCCATTGAGGGCTGCGCTCGCCACCTGCTTGGCGATGCCGAGTGCGATCTCGTTGCTGGCACCGGGCACGAAATTGTCGAACGTCATCTTAGGATCGAGCGCGGAGCCCGACAGCGCATCGCCGCGCGGCGCCACCAGCTCGCGATGGATCTTCAACGACGGGGCCGGATCGGCTTCGATCTCGGGCGCCACTTCAATGGGTGGATTGAGCCGCGGACGGGCCTGGCCGTTGACGCGGACGGTGAAATGCAGCCGCGCCACCTGAGGCGCCTCGGTCTTGAAGGTGTCGAGAATCTTCTCTGCGTAGTTGGACTGAATCCATGAACAGAGGAACCGCGTTGGTACGCTCAGATGTGCCTTGTCGTCGACGAACTCTTCGAGTTCGAGCCGGGCGAACCAGGAGTTGAACACGTCCTCGCCAACAGCGGCACGCAAACGAGTCCGCACCCGCTGGAAAATCTCGCTGTCCGACCGGTCGCCTGCTCCTGGGGTCACGAAAGGCGGCCGTCCGCCGTTTCCCCCTTGCCCACTCTCGGTTTTGCCGAATTCATTGCGTGCACCGCTTGCACCAATCGCCATTGATCTATCCGCCCCGCTCGCCGATAGGAGCCCTTCGTGGGCCCTTCTCAAATTTCTGTTCCACCTGCCGCCGCGGCAGACAATTCTTCAGCACGCCGCAAATAGTGCAGCGCAACCGTACTCATTTTACTTTTGACATCGGGGAGAGACGCCCCGGTTCGCCATTATCTCTTACGCCTACGCAAGACGATAATTATCACCGCCCAAAAACTCGCCGCCACGATGGACTCGCCGAAACTTCCACCTGCATCCATGTGCTCGTGGCAGAGGGTTTTCGATTGCCCCACACTTAACAGTCATCTGAAGAAACGCGGCGGGAGGGCCGCCGTTCCTCATCCAACGAAGACACCTTAGAGGGCGCAAATTGCCCCGGCAATCGACTCTTTTCTCTAAGATGGGCTTGACAGGTTTGGCCTCCGATCACTGAGGAAAATGGTTTTTCGGACACCCGACAACGAGGCCCAAACCAAGCGATTGTGACTCAATGATGAATCTCTGAATCCACGAAATTCCAGAGAGTCGTTCTAGATTTCTTGCAAGGGGTGCAAACGGAAAGATTCATTCGGGCTGGCGCTGGAGCAGCCCGGAAAACATGAGGTTTCGCGAAACCCCATCACTGTCGCAGAACTGCCACACTCGCAGACGAGCCCGAGTTCGCAGACAAACAAAAAGGCTCCCCGAAGAGAGCCCTAAATTCGCGTACGGAAGAAAATCAGATCAGGCCTTGAGGGCCTTCACGCGGTGGTTCAGGCGGCTCACCTTGCGGGCCGCAACGTTGGCATGAACGATGCCCTTCTGAGCCGAGCGTGCGATCTCAGGCTCGGCGGCCTTGAGGGCTGCAACGGCCTCATCATGCTTGCCGCCGGTGATGGCTTCCTCGACCTTGCGGATGAAGGTGCGCATCCGCGACCGGCGCGACTTGTTCACTTCGGTCCGGGCCGCGATCTTGCGAGCCGACTTCTTTGCCGACGAGGTATTGGCCATTGCGGTCCTCTTTGTCCGACGAATGGCCATGAGGCGCAAAACACCGGAGATGAAATGAAATCGGCGGCACCCGGCCGCCAAAGCTGGGCGGTGTATAGTGTGGGACGGTTTTGGCGTCAACCGGATTCCCCGAGGTCAGGGCTTCTGGCAGACCGGGCAGTAGAAGGTTGAGCGGCCGGACTGGACGATCCGCTTGATGGTTCCGGTGCACAAGGGGGTGGGGCAGGGCTCGCCTTCGCGATCGTAAACGGCAAAACGGTGCTGGAAATAGCCCGAAGTGCCGTCGGCAGCCCGGAAATCGCGCAGGGTAGAGCCGCCGGCCTCGATCGCCTCGGTCAGGACAGTGCGGACGCCGTCGGCAAGAAGATCGAGGCGGGCCGAGGGCTTGCCCGATTTCAGCACCAGCTTTTTGGCTTCGGTAGTCGGGCGGATATGGGCGCGGTGCAGAGCCTCGCTGACATAGATATTACCCAAGCCGGCGACGACCCGCTGGTCGAGCAGTGCCGCCTTCATCGGAGCGGATTTGCCCTTGAAGCGCGCCGCCATCTCGTCAGCGTTGAATTCATTGCCCAAAGGCTCGGGGCCGAGGCCCTTGAGATAGGGTGAATCCTCGTCGCGGGTGAACAGATCCATGAAGCCGAAGCGGCGGGGATCGGAGTAGATCAGCGTCAGCTTGCCGTGGCGCGGATGGGTGAGGTGCATGAAGACATGGTCGTGCTTGATGTTCTCGCCGGGCTCGTAATAGCGCGACGGCTCCTTGAACTTGAATTCTGCGAAGCGGAAGGCGCCGGTCATACCGAGGTGACTGAGCCAGGTTTTTCCGCCGCTTAGCCGGAACAGCAGATATTTGGCGCGGCGGCCGACGGAGGTGACGGTCTGGCCTTCGAGTGCCCTGACGAAGCCGCGCGGGAAGGGAAACCGCAGATCCTTGCGGTTCAGGGTGACGGTATCGATGGTCGCGCCCTCGAGGTAGGGCGCCAGGCCGCGACGGACCGTTTCGACTTCGGGCAGTTCGGGCAAAAAATGTCCCTTAAGGCTGCGCGGCTATGAACAATTCCAAGCTGCATCTGTCTTCTATATAGACACGGCCAACGAACAAAGGCTTTGAGCATGGCTGAGACGACGCATTTCGGCGAGCGCACGGTGCCCCTTGCGGACAAGCAGGGGCTTGTCAACGACGTCTTCCATTCGGTCGCCGACCGCTATGATCTGATGAACGATCTGATGAGCGGTGGCGTGCACCGGCTCTGGAAGGACGCGATGGTGGTGCGGCTGGCCCCGCCGAGGACCGGGACCCTGCCCTATCGCGTGCTCGACATGGCGGGCGGCACCGGCGACATCGCCGAGCGCATTCTGAATGCTTCGGTCGGCTACGCCGAGGTGACGGTCAGCGATATCAATTCCGACATGCTGCGGGTGGGCGAGGAGCGCGCCAAGAGCTGGCGGTTCGGCGGGCAGGCGAAATTCGTCGAGGCCAACGCCGAAGAGCTGCCGTTCGAGGACGAGAGCTTTGACGCCTATACGATCGCCTTCGGCATCCGGAACGTGCCGCGGATCGAAATGGCGCTGGGCGAAGCGTTCCGCGTGCTGAAGCGCGGAGGGCGGTTCCTCTGCCTCGAATTTTCGGCAGTCGACGTGCCGGGGCTCGACCGGATCTATAAGGAATGGAGCGACCGCGCGATCCCGCCGATCGGCGGCGCCGTGACCGGCGACGCGCAGCCCTATCAATATCTCGTCGAATCCATCCGCAAATTTCCGCCGCCGGCGCGCTTCGGCGCGATGATCGAGCGGGCCGGGTTCAAGCGCGTCACGCACACGGCGATGACCGGCAATATCGCGGCGCTGCACGCCGCGTGGAAGCTCTAGCGCATGGGCCTGGCTGCAACGTTCCGGCTGATGCGAGCCGGGTTTATCCTGGCGCGCGAGGGCGCGTTCTCGATCGTCGATATCGAGGCGCTACCGCCGGTGATGCGGACGGGGGTCCGTTTCGCGCGGTTGTTTGAGCGCGGTGTAGTGAAGCGTACCGGCCCGGCCGATCGGTTCCGGCAGGCGCTCGACAAACTCGGGCCGACCTATGTGAAGCTCGGCCAGACTTTTGCGACGCGGCCCGACATCGTCGGTACGCAGGTCGCGGCGAGCCTCGCGCAGTTGCAGGACAAGATGGCGCCGTTCGATGCCGCGCTGGTGCCAGTGCTGCTGCAGGCCGCACTGCATGAGAAGGCAGCGGAGCTGACGGAACTGTCGCCGCCGATTGCCGCGGCTTCGATCGCACAGGTGCATCGCGCCGTGCTGGTTGCGAATGGCGAGCGCAAGGATGTGGCGGTCAAGATTTTACGGCCAGGCATCAAGGAGCGGTTTCGCGCTGATATCGAGAGCTATTACGCTGGGGCGGCGCTGGCGGAACGCTGGGCGCCGTCGCTGCGACGGCTGCGGCCAACCGATGTGGTCAAGACGCTCGATCATTCGGCGCGGCTCGAACTCGATTTGCGGCTCGAAGCTGCGTCGATCTCGGAGATGGCCGAGAACATCAAAGACGACGAAGGTTTCGTGATCCCGGAGGTGAGCTGGGACCAGACCGCCGAAACCGTGCTGACGACGAGCTGGGTGACGGGCATTCCGATCCGCGAGATAGCGGCACTCGACGCCGCCGGGATGGACCGAAAGGCGCTAAGCCGGACGCTGCTGCAGAGCTTCCTCAAGCACGCCATCCGCGACGGCTTTTTCCACGCCGACATGCATCCGGGCAATCTGTTCGCCGACCCGAAAACGGGGGCAATCATCGCGGTCGATTTTGGCATTATGGGGCGGATTTCGCGCAAGGAGCGGCGGTTCCTCGCCGATATCCTCTACGGCTTCATCACCCGTGACTACCGGATGATCGCACAACGGCACTTCGACATCGGCTATGTGCCCAAGCATCAGTCGGTCGACGATTTCGCGCTTGCCCTGCGCTCGATCGGTGAGCCGCTACAGGGCCGCACCGCCAGCGACATTTCGATGGCCAAAGTTTTGGGGCAGTTGTTTGCCACGACTGAGTTGTTCGACATGCAGGCACGGCCCGAGCTGGTGCTACTGCAAAAATCGATGGTGCTGGTCGAGGGGGTGAGCCGGGCACTCGACCCCGACCTCAATATCTGGACGACAGCCGAGCCGGTGGTCGGCGATTTCGTTCGCCGCGAAGCCGGACCGATCGGCAGGCTCGAGGATCTGCGCGACGGCGCGGCGATTGCGATGGAAACAATCGGACGGCTGCCGAGCCTGGTGGCACGCACCGAGGCAGCGCTCGACGACTATGACGCGGAGAAGCGTTCGCCGCAGCGCAAATCGACACAAACCATGATGGTGGTGGGATTCTGGATCCTCGTGGTCATCGCGCTCGCGCTGCTCGTGCGGCTGTTCCGCTAATTCGATCGTTGGGCGTTCAGGAAGCGTTCAGCCGTTCGGCCCTACCCAATTCCGCAGCGCTTGCGGCCAATGAGGCCGGCTCATAGATTGACGCCGTTTCGGCGGGCGCGCAAACGAGGGCACTAGAATGAAACTTGCACTGATGGGCCGCATCGCCGGCGTGCTGGCGATGACCATGGGGCTCGCCGCTTGCGTCGACATGACCGAGGATCTGACCGTCACGTCGGACACTACCGCCACCGCGACGATGACGATGGTGATGGGCGCCGATATCTATTCGATGATGAAGGCCGCAGATACCCAAAACACCAAGACCGACGACAAGTTCTGCTCCAAGGAAGGCGAGAAGCTGACCGAGACGCCCGAGGGCGGCGCGATGTGCGAGTCCTCCACCGAAGGCACGTTCGACGCGCTGACGTTCGACGAAGGCGGCAGCAAGCCGACGTTCACGGTCGTCAGCCCCGGCGTTGTCCGCGTGTCGCTCGCCACCAAGGGCCTGATGGGCGACATCGGCAACAGCGAAGCGCAGGACGCGCAGACCAAGGCGATGATGAAGCAGATGTTCGACGGCCACTTCCTGACACTGCGTTTCGGCGGCGTCGAGGTGACCGACACCAATCTGACACTGGCCGCCGACCATAAAACAGCTGACGTCAAGATCCCGTTCGCGGAACTGCTCGACGGCACTGCCAAGCTGCCCGACGAGTTCTACGC
>JBDTLB010000073.1:0-63863 GCA_039934955.1 Devosia sp. | reverse complement strand
TGCGCGCCTTCCAGCGGACCGTCGAAATTCCGCCCGGCATCGAGCAGCAGGTCGACCGGATTTTCAAACTCGCCCAGCAGGACGTTGCCGGCTACGAGGCCTACGCCCGCAAGATCGGCCGCTTCTTCGTCCGTAGCCCCGACACGCTCGAGCACGTCCTCGACGGTTTGTTCTACATAGCCTCGGCGGATGGCTACATCCACGAGGACGAGCTCGAATATCTGCGTAATGTCAGCAACATCTTCGGTTTCGATGACGCACGGTTCGAACAGATCGCGGCCCAGCACGTGTTGCTCGATACCGGGGTCGATCCCTATATCGTGCTCGGTCTCGCTCCGGGTGCCGATCGTATCGAGGTCAAGCGCGTCTATCGGCAATTGGTGGCCGAACATCACCCCGACCGGTTGATCGCCAAGGGCGTGCCGGAGGAATTGATCGATGTCGCCACAGCCCGCATGCAGGCGATCAACCAAGCCTACAACAAGATCATCAAGCTGCCACCGCCAAGGGCGGGTGGGTGACGGACCGCGAATGCGCGCGCTTGACGCGGCGGGGTTTCGCCCGCACAAGGCCCCGGCCAGTTGACCGGGTGGCCGCGCCAGCCTGTTGCAAGACAGGTTGGCGAGGAAAGTCCGGGCTCCATCGAAATACGGTGACGGCTAACGGCCGCCGGGGGCGACCCCAGGGAAAGTGCCACAGAGAGCAGACCGCCCATCCTCGGATGGGTAAGGGTGAAAGGGTGCGGTAAGAGCGCACCGCGGGCCTGGCAACAGGACCGGCATGGCAAACCCCACCGGGAGCAAGACCAAATAGGGATGACGCGACGCAAGTCGGCCGGTTTTCGAGGCTTGTCATCCGGGTTGGTTGCTTGAGGGCGTCGGTAACGGCGTTCCCAGAGGAATGGTCACCACGTCGGTGGTCTTTCGGCTTCGAGCCGGCAGGCCGTCGGCCCTACAGAACCCGGCTTACAGGTCAACTGGCGCTTCTCTCCTTAAGGGAGGGTCGCGCAAGCGTTTGCTTAATGGAATCTCAACCGCGCTCGGACAAAGTCACCCGATATTGCGTATCGGCCCCCAGGCCGGAGTGGAGTTGTTGTCACAGATGGCCAAGCCGGTCGCCAGCGAGCAAAGTGCGCCGCATGTGCCGGTGCTCCTCGCCGAAGTGCTTGAGGCGCTGGCGCCGCTCGACGGTGCCCGGATCGTCGACGGAACGTTCGGCGCTGGCGGCTATTCGCGGGCAATCCTCGAGGCCGGTGCCTCGGTCGTCGCCATCGATCGTGACCCCAATGTGCGCCCCTTCGCCGACGCGCTCGCTGCCGAATTTCCGAGTCGATTCAGCTTCGTAGCCGGGGCCTTTGCCGAACTGGATCAGCTTGCTACTGGCCCGGTCGATGGCGTCGTGCTCGATATCGGCGTCTCTTCCATGCAACTTGATGAGGCAGATCGCGGCTTCTCGTTCATGCGTGACGGACCGCTCGACATGCGCATGGCGTCCGATGGGGAAACTGCCGCGGACCTCGTCAACACGCTCGAGGAAGCCGACCTCGCCAATTTGCTCTTTGCCTATGGCGAGGAGCGCAAATCGCGCCGCATTGCCCATACGATTGTCGCCGCGCGCGCGGCACAGCCGATCGCCACGACCGGTGAGTTGGCGCGGCTGATCGAAAAAGCCATCGGCCGGAAGCCCGGCGACGCACATCCGGCAACGCGCAGTTTTCAGGCGCTCCGCATCGCCGTGAACGACGAATTCGGGCAGTTGGTCGAAGGGCTGTTTGCCTCCGAGCGATTGCTGACCGAGGGTGGACGCCTCGCCGTTGTGACCTTCCATTCGCTCGAAGACCGCATCGTCAAACGCTTCTTCGATCCCGAGAAAGGGGCGCCGACCCAGTCGCGGCATCTGCCGCAAGTGGTGGCCGAAGCCCATCGCTGGATCGACGTGCCCAAGGCGGTGAAACCCACATCCTCCGAGACGGCGCGCAATCCCCGCTCCCGGTCGGCGATCCTGCGCAGCGGCCACCGCTCAACCGCCGCGGCGCGTGTGGTCAGCTTTGACGGCCTCGGCGTGCCGCGCTTCCGGGGTGCCGCATGATCCGCACACTCAACATCATTCTGGTGGCCACCAGTATCGCCATGCTGGTCGGCGTTTACGCCCTCAAATACTCGGTTGAGGATGTGTCGGTGCAAAAGACCGCGTTGCAGCGCACCATCGAGCGCCAGACGGCGGATTTGTCGCTGCTCAAGGCCGACTGGGCGTTCCTCAACCAACCGGCGAACGTCGCGCCGATCGTCACCCGCCACACGGCAGAGCTTAACCTGCAGTCGCTGGCACAGGATCAGTTCGGGACATTCGCGAATTTGCCGATGCGGCTCAAGGCGCCCGACACCAACGCGCTCGACTCGCTGTTCGAGTCCCTGAAATCGGGTGTCGATCCGATCCAGCAGATCATCACGGAGTCCAATTGATGGTCGCGCTCGATGCCGGCAGCGTAGAGATTGCGCTCGATGGCGCGCGGAAGGTCCGCCGCCATCTGACGAAGGCGCGCATCCGCTGGGTCGTGGTGGCGCTGGTGCTGATTTTCGGCGTAGTCGCCGGACGCCTTATCCAGCTCGGCCTGGTCGTGCAGGACACCACCATCGACGGTCAAACTCGCGACATGATTACGGCGAGCCGGCCGGCAATCCTCGACCGCAACGGGCTGGAGCTCGCCGTCGATATCCGTGTGCCTTCGTTGTTCGCCGATCCGCATCTCATCATTGATCCGGGCGAGGCGGCCAACGCGATCCATTCGGTGCTTCCCGACCTCAACGTCGATTGGCTGAAGCAGCGCCTTGGCGGTGACAAGGGCTTTGCGTGGATCAAGCGGGAGCTGACCCCGACGATCGAAGACCGGATCATGCAACTCGGCATTCCGGGGCTGGCTTTCGTCACCGAAAGCAAGCGCTTCTATCCGGGCGGCAATGAATCCTCGCATATCCTGGGCGCCGTCAACATCGACAACCAGGGCATCGCCGGCATCGAAAAGGCGATGGACAATGACGACGTTGCGCTGCTGCAGCAGGTCGGCCTCGCCCGCGGCAACGAGCTCGCGCCAGTCAATCTGTCAATCGATCTGCGCGTCCAGCATGTGCTGCACGATGTGCTCGTCGACGCGGTGGCCCGCTATCGGGCCGACGATGCCTCCGGCATCATTATGGACATCAAGACCGGCGAGGTGCTGGGGCTGGTCTCGCTGCCGGATTTTGATCCCAACGATCCGGTTACGGCGCTCCAGAAGGACAGCTTCAATCGCATCACTGCGGGCATCTACGAGCTGGGCTCGACCATGAAGTCGGTCACCATCGCCGGCGCGCTCGACAGCGGCAAGGTCAAGATCACCGACCGCATGGATGCGCGTTTCGGCGTCCGCTTCGGGCGGTTCACGATCGATGATTTCCACGGTCAGCACCGCATGCTCACCGTGCCGGAGGTGTATCAGTATTCGTCCAACGTCGGTGCCATTCATGTCATGCAGCAATGGGGCAAGGAGAACTTCCGCGCCTTCCTGCACAAGGTGCATTTCGACGAGAAGGAGCCGCTGGAGTTGCCGGAGTCCCGCGCGCCGATCGTCGCCAAGACATTCTCGGACATTGTCGCGGCCACTGCAGCGTTCGGGCACGGCCTGTCAGTGTCGCCGGTTGCGATGCTGCGCGCCATGGGCGCTTTCGCTAACGGCGGCGTGATGGTCCGGCCGACCCTCTACAAGACGTCTGCAGATGATGCGGCCAAGACGTACGAACAAGTCATATCGCCCGAGACCAGCGCTGAGATGCGCTACATCATGCGGCTCAACGCGACGTCCGGCTCCGGATCGCGGATGAACCACATCGCCAACGGTTATCGGCCTGGGGGCAAAACCGGCACCGCCGAGAAGGTCGTCAACGGCCGCTATGATTCCGGCAAGGTGCTGTCGCTGTTCGCCTCAGTGTTTCCGATGGACAATCCGCGCTATTCCATGATGATCCTGGTCGATAATCCGCATGCTGAACCGGGTCAGGGCGGTCACACCGCTGGTTGGAACGCGGGCGAGGCAACGGGCCGCATCATCGCGCGAGTGGCGCCCATGCTTGGAATCAGCCCAAATTTCGATCCAATGCTGGACACCCGACTTGTCCCGTCTGAAATTCGCTAGCGTCATCGAGGAAGAGCCGCCTTTGTCATTCGCACTCAGTGAGTTGCTGGAAGGCACAGGCAGCAAATCGCCGCGGCTCAGCGTGGTCGGCGTCAATGCCGACAGCCGCGCGGTCAAACCGGGCGAGGCGTTCTTCGCCGTTCCCGGACTTCACACCCATGGCGACGCGTTTGCGGCGCAGGCGCGCAGCAACGGCGCGGCCGCGATGATCACCGATCGTGCACCTGGCGCCGATCCCGGTATTCCCGTCATCGTGGTGGATGATGTGCGGGCCGCCTACGCACGCGCCGCCGCCAGGCAATTCGCGCCGCAGCCGGAAATTGTTGTCGGCGTCACCGGCACTAACGGCAAGTCCTCGATCGTCTCGTTCGTGCGGCAGATCTGGACCGCGTCGGGCTTCAAGGCCGCCAGTGTCGGCACGGTCGGGATCGAGACCAGCAAGGGTCTTGCTTCCGGCGAGTTGACCACCCCCGATGCGCTATCGCTGCATCGCGATCTCGGTATGTTGCGCGCCGAGGGTATCGATCACGTCGCGCTCGAAGCCTCCAGCCAGGGGCTCGACCAACGCCGCGTCGACGGCGTGCGCTTCAACGCCGTCGCCTTCACCAATCTGAGCCGCGACCATCTCGACTATCACGCGGACATGGATGCATATCGCAACGCCAAGCTGCGACTTTTCACCGATCTGATCGTCGACGGCGGCTCCGCGGTGGTCAATGTCGACGATCCCGAACACGAGCCATTCATGTTTGCGGCCCTGTCACGCGGTGCCACGCTGCTGACGGTCGGGTTCGCGGGCGCCTGGTTCGAGATCAAATCGATCGTCAATGATGGGTACGGGCAGACGGTGAGCGGCCGCCTGATCGGCGAACCGATCAGTTTCCACCTGCCTCTCACCGGCGCGTTCCAGGTCAGCAATGCCATCGTGGCGCTCGGTCTCGCGATGTCGACCGGTGCGCCGCAGGGCAAGGCGCTGGCCGCGCTCAATCAGCTCAAGGGCGCGCGCGGCCGGCTCGAACTCGTCGGCGAGCACAATGGCGCGGCGATTTTCGTCGACTACGCACACAAGCCCGTGGCGCTCGAAACCGCGCTCGCGTCGTTACGTCCCTATGCGACGGGCAAGCTCCACGTCGTGTTCGGCGCTGGCGGTGACCGTGACAAGGGCAAGCGTCCGATGATGGGCGAGATTGCTGCACGCATGGCGGACGAATTGATTGTCACCGATGATAATCCACGCAGCGAGGACGCCAGGGTCATTCGTGCCGAGATCGTCGCAGCGGCGCCCGACGCGATCGAAATCGGCGACCGACGCAAGGCGATCGAGACGGCGATCAAATCTCTCAAAGCAGGTGATGTGCTGCTGATTGCGGGCAAGGGCCACGAGGACTATCAGATCGTCGGCACCACCAAGCACCACTTCTCCGACCATGAAGTGGTCGCGGAGACGTTGAAAGGCCGCTGATGCACGATCTGTGGACCGTTGCCGAAGCCGTCGCCGCCACCGGCGGCCGGCCGGAGAAGCTGTCCGATGGCCCACTGCACTCGGTCTCGATCGATTCCCGCGAGATCGAGCACGACGCGCTGTTCGTGGCGATCAAGGGAGATCAATTCGACGGTCACGACTACGTGGTCGCAGCGCTGGCCGCCGGCGCTGCCGCAGCTCTGGTGTCTGAAGACTGGTTCAAGGCACATTCTGGCACCGAACGGTTGATCGTCGTGCCCGATCCGCTTGAGGCCCTGCGTGGACTGGCCCGGGCGGCACGAGCGCGGAGTAAGGCGATGATCGTGGCGGTGACCGGCAGCGCCGGCAAGACCACCACCAAAGAGGCCATCAGGACCGTGCTCGCCGCAGCGGGCGAGACGCATTACTCGATCAAGAGTTTCAACAATCATTGGGGTGTGCCGCTGATGCTGGCGCGCATGCCGCGCGAGGCGCAGTTCGGGATCTTCGAGATCGGCATGAACCATGCCGGCGAGATCACGCCGCTGACGCGGCTCGTCCGCCCGCATATCGCGGTGGTCACCACGGTTGCGGCGGCGCATCTCGAATTCTTCAAATCGATCACCGAGATCGCCGAGGCCAAAGCCGAGATTTTCCTTGGTGTTGAGGAGGGGGGAACTGCGGTCCTCAATGCCGACCACGACTACATACATGTGCTCTTCGCCAAGGCGCGCGAGGCGGGAATTGGCCAGATCGTCACCTATGGGTACGATTCCGAGGCCGATTATGTGATCGGCCAGCCCGCGACCGCCGGCGCCCGCACGTTCTCGCGGATCTCTCATGTCGCCGACGCATTTGATCTCAATCTCGGCGTGCGCGGCCGGCACATGGTAGCCAACGCCACGGCGGCGCTGGTCGTGGCGCGGCTTGCCGGTGTCGATCGCTATGTGGCGCTCAAGGCGCTCGGCGAATTCGGCGCTGCAGAAGGGCGGGGTGAGACGACCTCGCTCGGCTCGCCATCGCGGCCGCTGCTGCTGGTCGACGAGAGCTACAACGCCAACGTCGCCTCGATGAACGCCGCGATGGAGGTCTTCGCCACGATCCAGCCGCCCCTCGGCAAGAAAGTGCTGGTGCTGGGAGATATGCTGGAGCTCGGCCCACAGGGCCCCGAGTTGCATCAATCGCTGAAGACCGTCGCCTTACACACTGGTGCCGCAAGGATTTTTCTGGTCGGCGCGGCGATCGAACCGCTTGCCGAAATCTTGGGCGAAGATCGGGTCGCAGGGCACGCCCGGCGGATCGAAGACCTGATGGAGCCGATCCTGTCGAGCCTTGCCTTTGGCGACGCTGTCATGGTCAAAGGGTCCAAAGGCGTTCGCCTCGCTTTGCTGGTCGACAAGATCAAGCAACGCTTCGGGGTTCCCGCCTAGGGACGGAGAAACGCGCGCGAATGCTCTACTACCTCGGCCAGTTGGGCGAGAGCCTCACAGCGTTAAATGTCTTCCGTTACATCACATTCCGAACGGCTGGCGCGGTGGTGACTGCGCTGTTCTTCGTCTTCCTGTTCGGTCCGCAGATGATCGCGGGTTTGCGGATACGGCAGGGCAAGGGCCAGCCGATCCGCGAAGACGGACCGCAGGGCCATCTGTTGACCAAGAAGGGCACGCCCACGATGGGCGGGCTGATGATCCTTGCCGGGGCGGTGACCTCGATCCTGCTGTGGTCAAACCTTAGCAACATCTACGTCTGGGCGGTGCTGTTCGTCACCATAAGTTTCGGTGCCATCGGGCTTTACGACGACTACCTCAAGGTTACGAGGATGTCGCACAAGGGATTTTCAGGTTGGCAGCGTCTGCTGATCGAGGCGGCAGTGGCGCTGATCGCCGCCTACATCATTGCCTCCGTGACCGATCCAAAGGTCGCCCATTCGCTGATGATCCCCTTCCTCAAGGGCACCGGTATCCCGTTGTCCTACGCGTTCTACATCTTCGCCGGGTTCATCATCGTGGGCGCCGGCAATTCGGTGAATTTCACCGACGGGCTCGATGGCCTGGCGATCGTGCCGGTTATGGTGGCGGCGGCCTGCTTTGGCCTGATCGCCTATCTCGTCGGATCGGCGACGTTCTCGGAATATTTGTTCATCAACAACGTGCCCGGAACAGCCGAACTCTCGGTGGTGTGCGGCGCGCTGATCGGCGCGGGTCTTGGATTTTTGTGGTTCAACGCCCCGCCGGCCCAGATTTTTATGGGTGATACCGGTTCGCTCGCACTGGGCGGCGCGCTGGGGACGATCGCGGTTGCCACCAAGCACGAGATCGTTCTCGCCATTGTCGGCGGGCTGTTCGTGCTCGAAACCGTGTCGGTGATCGTCCAGGTTGTGTCGTTTAAACTCACCGGCAAGCGGGTGTTCAAGATGGCGCCCATCCACCATCATTTCGAGATGATGGGCTGGACCGAAAGCCAGGTGGTGATCCGATTCTGGATCATTTCGTTCGTTCTGGCGCTTATCGGGCTAAGCGAACTCAAGCTGCGCTGACTCGCAGAACGCGATTCCCGGTCACTCTCTGCTAACCAAGCGGGCGCTACAGTGCCGCTTCAGTTTGCGTTAGGGAGCCGCCGGGCAAGGGCGGCGCAAGGTATGTTCGCACGGGATCGCAAGACTCCCATCGCCGAGTGGTGGTGGACGATCGACAAGCAATTGCTGTCGGCGCTGATCCTGCTGATGGCAGTCGGAATGGTGCTGAGCTTTGCCGCCAGCCCGCCAGTGGCCGAGCGCCTCGGTCTCAGCCCCTGGCACTTCATCATCCGCCACGCGATGTTCGACATGCTGGCATTGCCGGTGCTTGTCGGCGTCTCGTTCCTCACCCACCGACAGGCGCGGTTTGCAGCGCTCGTTGTGCTCTGCATAAGTGTCGTTCTGCTGTGGCTGACGCTGAAGCTGGGTATCGAGGTCAAGGGTGCCAAGCGCTGGGTCAGCTTCGCGGGCAACACCATTCAGCCGTCCGAATTCGTCAAACCCGCCTACGCGGTTGTCGCAGCGTGGCTGTTCTCCGAGAGCATGCAGCAGAAGGGCATGCCGGCGCGGATCATCGCGACGGCGATCATGTTGGTGATCGTTTCGGGGCTGCTGCTGCAGCCCGATATCGGGCAGAGCTCGCTGATGCTTGCCACCTGGGCCGGGCTGCTGTTCCTGTCCGGTCTCTCGTGGTTCCTGATCGTCGGGCTGTTCGGCGCGGGCGTCGGTGGTCTCTTTGCCGCCTATTACGTCTTTCCGCACTTCGCCAAGCGCATCGACGCCTTCATCAACCCCGACGGGGGCGGTAACACCTACCAGGTCGACAAGGCGCTGAATTCGTTGCTCGAAGGTGGCTGGTTCGGACGCGGGCCGGGTGAATCGATGGCCAAGAAAGTCATCCCCGATGCACATGCCGATTATGTGTTTTCGGCCGCGGCTGGCGAATTTGGAATTCTCTTCTGTCTCTGTCTTGTCGCCCTGATCGTGTTCATTGTGCTCCGCGCCTTCAGAGGCGCGCAGCAGCAGTCGACGCTCTACGCGCGGCTCGCCGTGTCGACACTGGCGATCCAGTTCGGCCTGCAATGCGCGATCAATCTCGCGGTGAACCTCAACCTCATCCCGCCCAAGGGCATGACGCTGCCGTTCGTCAGCTATGGCGGCACCTCGACCATCGCCATCGCGTTCGGCATGGGGCTGATGCTGGCGCTGACCCGCAAGCGGCCAGAGGAACGCATGGCGACCGGGCTGCCGGCCTATCGCCCGAGTGCGGCGATCGTCCCCGCCGAATGAGCATCTTCGTTTTGATGGCAGGCGGCACGGGAGGGCACCTCTTCCCGGCCATGGCGCTGGCGCAGGAGCTGCGCCGGCGCGGCCACACCATCCATTTGATGACCGACCATCGTGTCGCAGGTTATGGCGACAACTTCCCGGCGAGCGAAATTCACGTGGTGCCTTCGGCAACGCCGTCGGTGAGCAATCCGCTCAAATTCGCCGGTGCGGCGTTCAAAATTGTCTGGGGCACGATCGTCGCGGGGGGAAAGCTACGCGGCATTAAACCCGACGTCGTGATCGGCTTCGGCGGCTACCCGGTGTTCCCGCCGTTCCTCGCGGCGCGGCTGTCGGGCATTCCGGGTATCCTGCATGAGCAGAACGCCGTGATGGGCCGCGCCAATCGAGCCCTTGGCCGTTACGCAAGCAAGATCGCGCTGAGCTTTGCCAGGACGCAGCGGGCCGAAACTTTTGCCACGAAGTCAGTGCTGACAGGCAATCCCGTACGCGACCGTGTCCGCGCCGTGGCCAGCACACCCTATCTGGCGCTGACCATCGATGGTCCGCTGCAGCTCGTCGTCTTCGGCGGTAGCCAGGGCGCGCGAGCATTTGCTGATCTGGTGCCACCCGCCATCGCTGAGTTGCCGGAAGAGCTGCGGCATCGGCTGCGGATCGTGCAGCAATGCCGGCCGGAAGATCTCGATCGCGTCGCCGAGGCGTATCGGCAGGCCAAGGTGAATGTCGAGCTTCAGCCGTTCTTTGCCGACCTGCCGGAGCGCATGGCGAATGCGCATCTGGTCGTCGCGCGGGCAGGGGCTTCGACCGTGGCGGAACTGACCGTCCTCGGGCGTCCGGCGATCCTCGTGCCGCTGCCCGGATCGATCGATGGCGACCAGAAGAACAATGCGCTCGTGGTCGACGCCGCGGGAGGCGGCTGGATCGTCGAGCAGGCCACCATTTCGCCACCTTCGCTCGCCAATCGCTTGGCTTCACTTTTCGGTGATCCGGCGAGACTTCAGGCCGCAGCCGCAGCCGCCAAATCGCTCGGACAGCCGAGGGCAGTCGAACAGCTCGCGGACCTCGCAGAAGGCCTGAGCAGAGGGAAATCCACATGAAGATGCCGCGCAATATCGGGCCAGTGCATTTCGTCGGTATCGGCGGCATCGGGATGAGCGGAATCGCCGAGATTTTGCACAATCAGGGTTACAAGGTGCGCGGCTCCGACAGCGCCGAGAGCGCAAACGTGGCGCGCCTGAGAGGCATGGGGATCGACGTGGCCATCGGCCAGTCGGCGGACAATTTGAGGGACGCCTCGGTTGTCGTGATCTCGTCGGCGATCAAGACGGGCAATCCGGAACTGGCCGCAGCACGCTCGCGCGGTCTGCCGGTGGTGCGTCGGGCCGAGATGCTGGCCGAGATCATGCGGTTCAAGAACGCCGTTGCAATCGCCGGCACGCACGGCAAGACGACGACCACGACGCTGGTTGCGACGCTGCTCGACGCCGCCAACTACGACCCGACGGTCATCAACGGCGGCATCATCAATGCTTATGGCACCAATGCCCGGCTTGGAGATGGTGAGTGGATGGTGGTCGAGGCCGACGAAAGCGACGGCAGTTTCGTAAAACTGCCAGCGGACGTCGCCATTGTCACCAATATCGACCCGGAGCATCTCGACCATTATCATGACTTCGACCACGTCAAGCAGGCCTTCCTCAATTTCGTCGAGAATGTGCCGTTTTATGGCTTTGCGGTGATGTGCACCGACCATCCGGTGGTGCAGGAGATGGTTGGGCTCGTACGCGATCGCCGGGTCATCACCTACGGCCGCAACCCCCAGGCGGACGTGCGCCTCGTCGATCTCGAAGTGATCGACGGACAGAGCCATTTTGCCGTGGAGATCCGCGACCGCTTCCGCATGACGCATCTTCGCATCGAAGGTCTCGTGCTGCCGATGCCGGGTGAGCACAACGCGCTCAATGCGACCGCCGCCATTGCCGTTGCCGACCAACTCAAGGTGCCAGCCGAGGCGATCCGCAAGGGGCTCGCGGGGTTCTCCGGCGTGAAGCGGCGCTTCACCAAGACGGGCGTCGTCGGCGGCGTGACCATCATCGACGACTACGGTCACCATCCCGTCGAGATCGCGGCCGCGCTCAAAGCGGCTCGGCAATCGGCCAAGCGTGACGTCGTCGCCGTCGTCCAGCCGCATCGCTATTCGCGTCTCCATGATCTTTTCAACGATTTTGCCACGTCGTTCAACGACGCCGACACCGTGATCGTTGCGCCGATCTATGCGGCAGGCGAACAGCCGATCGAGGGTGTGACGCACGAGGAACTGGTGACGCGCATCAAGGCGCGCGGGCACCGCGACGCCCGCTTCATCGACCGGCCGGAGGCCTTGGCGCCATTGCTGGCGAGCCGCGTCGAAGCCGGCGATTATGTCATCCTGCTGGGCGCTGGCAACATTACGCAATGGGCCGTGGCGCTGCCCACGGAGCTCGGCAAGTTGATGGGCAAGGAGCCCGAGCTGCCATGAGTTTTGTCGCCAAGGACTGGCCCGACCTCATCCCCGATCTGCAACCCTGGATCGGCGAGGTCCGCGGCCGGCTGGTCCCCAACCAGCCGCTCAGCGAGATCACCTGGTTCCGCGTAGGCGGGCCTGCGCAATTGTTCTTCCAGCCGGCCGACGAAGCGGATCTGGCGTTCTTCCTCAAGCATCTGCCGCGGGGCATTCCGGTGACCGTCATCGGGCTCGGTTCGAACCTGCTCATGCGCGACGGCGGACTCGATGGCGTCGTGATCCGGCTCTCGGCCAAAGGTTTCGGTGCTGTTGAGATCCTCGGCGATCATCGTATTCGGGTTGGCACCGCGCTGCCGGACGTCAAGGTTGCGACCGCGGCGGCCGAGGCCGGGATCGATGGACTTACATTCTATCGTGGTATCCCCGGCGGCATCGGCGGTGCGCTTTACATGAATGCAGGCTGCTACGGCACCGAGACGCGCCAGCGCATGGTCGAGTTGCGCGCGGTGACCCGCGACGGCGAGATCGTGACGCTCAGCAATGCCGATATGGGCTACCTCTACCGCAAGTCGAACGGGCCGCGCGGCGCGGTGTTCACCTCGGCCGTGTATCAGGGCTTTGCGGGTGAGCCAGCTGATATCCTCGAGCGGATGCGTGAAATCACCGAAAAGCGCGAGGCGTCACAGCCGACGCGCTCCAAGACCGGCGGCTCGACCTTCAAGAATCCGGACGGGCAATCGAGTTGGAAGTTGATCGATGCTGCGGGGGGCCGGGGGCTCATTTTCGGCGGGGCGCAGATGAGCGAACTGCACGCCAATTTTCTTCTCAATCTCGGTGAGGCCGACGCCTTCGATGTCGAAACGCTGGGCGAGATGGTGCGGCAGAAAGTGCGGTCGACGCAGGGCATCGACCTCAAATGGGAAATCCGGCGGATGGGGCATTTCGTCCCCGGCCGCGAAGTTCGTGAGTTCATGGACGGCGAACCGTTCACAGGGGCCGTCTGATGAGCAAGCACGTCGCCGTCCTCAAGGGCGGATTGTCGAACGAACGCGAGGTGTCGCTGAGCTCGGGACATGAGTGCGCTCAGGCGCTGCGCAATTCCGGCTACACCGTCACCGAGATCGATGTCGGTTACGACATCGCCGAGCGGCTGCGAGAACTCAAGCCGGACGTCGTCTTCAACGCGTTGCACGGGCCCTACGGCGAAGATGGGACAATCCAGGGCGTCCTGGAGTTTCTTCGCATCCCCTACACGCATTCGGGCGTCTTGGCCTCGGCGCTGGCCATGAACAAGCATCAGGCCAAGATCGCCCTGAAGGCCGCCGGCGTTCCGGTGACCGACCATACGATTGCCTCGCGCGCCGAGGTCGGGCGGGCGCACGTGATGCCGCCACCTTATGTGGTGAAGCCGGTTGCCGACGGGTCGAGCGTCGGCATCCTTATCGTCAAATCTGACCAGTCGCACCCGCCACAGGAGATCCTCGGCGCCGACTGGAAGGGCGGCGAGCAATTGATGGTCGAGCGCTATATCCCTGGGCGCGAGCTCACCTGTGCGGTGATGGGCGATGTGGCGCTGGGGGTGACGGAGATCATCACCGATCTCGCCTTCTACAATTACGAGGCGAAATACCTCGCTGGCGGGTCGCGACACGTCATTCCTGCGGACATTCAACCGAAAATTTACGACAAAGTGCAGAAGATGGCCCTCAAGGCGCATGCTGCGCTTGGGTGCCGAGGCGTGACGCGGACAGATTTCCGTTTCAACGACCGGGCGGGCGCAGACGGTGAACTCGTCTGCCTCGAGATCAACACTCAACCAGGCATGACCCCGACGTCTCTGGCTCCCGAACAGGCGCGTCACGCGGGCCACTCGTTCGAGGAGCTGGTCAGCTGGATGGTGGAGGACGCGAGTTGCAACAGGTAGGCGCCAAGGGGTTCACCGACGCTCAGCTTGTCGATCCGCGCCAGCTTCCGGTTCCTCTCACAGGATTTCCGCGTCGTGCCCGTCTGGGATTTGGGCGTGCCTGGATATTGCATCGCAAGCTGATGGTCCGCGCCGTGGCGGCCGGGATCGTGGCGGTGGGCGCCGTGGGTGCCTATGAGGCCCGCGACAACCTCGCTGCCGGGGCGGCCGCCGTCTATAACATGGCGCAGGGCGAGTTCGCCCGGGCCGGCTTCGGCATTGGCAAGATCAATATTACCGGGCAGAATTTGACGAGCGAGCAGTCGATCCTCAAGGCGCTCGACATCGGTCCGACAACCTCGACGCTCAACTTCGATGCCGATGCGGCACTGGCTCGGATCGCTGCGATCCCGTCGGTCAAATCGGTCAACATCCGCAAGGTCTATCCAGGCGAACTCGCCGTGAGCGTCGTCGAGAAAACGCCGATGGCGCGCTGGCGGATTGGTGACAAGACGTATCTCGTCGACGAGGACGGCAGCCCGATCACCGTGGACGATGGCAGCTTCCGCTCGCTGCCGCTGGTGGTAGGTGAGGGTGCTGCGGACGACGCTATGGTGATGATCCGTGCGCTCGACCGCTACCCCGCCATCACCGACGACCTCGCGGCGCTGAGCCGCGTTGGCGACCGGCGCTGGGATCTGATTTTCTATTCCGGCCTGCGTGTGCAATTGCCGGAGAACGGCGTGGCGCAGGCGCTGGTGCAACTTGATCGGGATCAGACCGGCCAGCAGCTTCTCGATCGCGATATCAACGTCATCGATTTGCGCGTGCCCGGCATGGTGTCGCTGAAGTTGGGCGACCTCGCAACCAAGGCATGGGCCGACGACAAGAAGAAGTCCAAGCACGTCACCAAGGGCGAAGCTGAGTACGAGACCGCGGCTGAGCGCGCGGCGGAGAGCAAACCGCAATGATGACGGAAATGATGACCGCGCGACTGAAGCCGGTGCTGCCTGGCCGGCCCTCGCTGATCTCGGTGCTCGATATCGGCTCGACCAAGATCTGCTGCGTTATCGCCCGGCTGACTCCGCGCCCCGAAGGCAAGGTGCTCAAGGGCCGCACCCATATCGCCGAGGTCATTGGCTTTGGTTATGGCGCGTCGAGTGGCATCAAGAGCGGCGTCATCACCGATCTGGATCAGGCCGAGCAGGCGATCCGCACGGTCGTCGGTATGGCTGAGCGGGCAGCGGGGCTGACGGTGCAATCGGTCGTGGTCAATGTCACGGCCGGCCGGCTCGGGTCGGAGACGTTTTCTGCGGGTGTCAATCTTGGCGCGCAGGAGGTCGAGAAGGCCGATGTGCAGCGCGTCTTGCGCGCCGTCAATGAACGCAGCGTGCGACCGGAGCGCTCGATCGTTCACGCGCTTCCTATCGGATATGCAATCGACGGGCAAAAGGGGGTTAGGGATCCGCGCGGCCTCGTTGGCGAGAAGCTGTCGGTCGATGTCGCCGTGATCAGCGCCGAGACGCTGGCCATGCGGAATATCGAGTTGGTGCTCAACCGCTGCCATCTGCAGGTCGAGTCGCTGATGGCGACGCCCTATGCCTCCGGGCTGTCGACGCTGGTCGACGACGAGGGTCAACTTGGCGTGGCGGTGGTCGATTTCGGCGGCGCAACGACGACGGTCGCGGTGTTTGCCGACGGTCATCCGGTCTATTGCGACGCCATCGCCATCGGCGGGCATCACCTCACTCTCGATATCGCTCGCCAACTCTCGGTGTCGGTCGCCGATGCCGAGCGGCTGAAGACGGTCTATGGCAGCGTGCTGCCGGGACAGGCCGACGAGCGCGAGATGATCTCGATCGTTCCAGTCGGGGCAGGGGCCGACGAAGCGCCGGGGATGATTCCGCGCTCGCACTTAACCCGTATTCTTCGACCGCGAGTCGAAGAGATCCTGACTGCCATCCGTGATCGCATGCAGGCCACCGGCATGATGGACGTCTGCGGCCGCCGTTTCGTGCTCACCGGCGGTGGCAGCGAACTGACCGGGTTGCCGGAAGTGGCCCGTCGGCTGCTCGGCCGCAATGTGCGCAATGGACGGCCGATGGGCATTTCCGGACTGCCGGAAATGGCACGTGGCGCCGGTTTCGCTACGGTGGCCGGCATGCTGATCTATCCGCAGGTCTGCGCCCAGGAATTCGCCGAGCCGCGGCAGACCGCCAAGCTGACGGGCACCGACGGGTATTTCGCCCGCGTCGGAACGTGGTTGCGGACCTCGTTTTAAGGTTTCGTCAGTCCGCGAGGAGTGCGCCGTCGCAATTGGGATGGTGAGTCTGGTCGGCCTCATCGTCGTCGCCGGGCAGCGCCTATCGCCGGCAGACGGGGCGGCGAACCCCGAAATCATGGTTAGCGAAGGGTAAAGTATCACTTCAACTGTGTCGCATTCTGCATTTTCGTTAACGGATTGGCGCGGTTTGTTAGGGTCCGGTTAACGAATTGGCGACTAACAATGGTCCATCCCGCCAGTGCCATGGGGCCTTACATGACGATCAATCTCGCTATCCCAGACATTCAGGAGTTGAAGCCCCGGATCACCGTTTTCGGTGTCGGTGGGGCGGGCGGTAACGCCGTCAACAACATGATCGCCTCAGGGCTGATTGGCGTAGACTTTGTCTGCGCCAACACGGATGCCCAGGCTCTGGCACTGTCCAAATCAGAGCGGATCATCCAGCTCGGCGTATCGGTGACCGAGGGACTCGGTGCGGGGTCGCACCCGGAAGTCGGGCGCGCTGCGGCGGAAGAAAGCTTCGACGAGATCAACGATCACCTCAGCGGTTCGCACATGGTGTTCATCACCGCGGGCATGGGCGGCGGCACCGGAACCGGTGCGGCGCCGGTGATTGCGCGCGCGGCACGCGAGCAGGGTATCCTGACGGTCGGCGTCGTTACCAAGCCGTTCACGTTCGAAGGCAATCGCCGGGCGCGGCTCGCGGAAGACGGGATCGATGAATTGCATCGCCACGTCGATACGCTGATTGTCATCCCGAACCAGAATCTGTTCCGCGTCGCCAACGAAAAGACGACTTTTGCGGACGCGTTCAAGATGGCCGACCAGGTGCTCTACTCGGGCGTCAGCTGCATTACCGATTTGATGGTCAAGGAAGGCCTGATCAATCTCGACTTCGCCGACGTTCGCGCCGTGATGCGCGGCATGGGCAAAGCTATGATGGGCACCGGAGAAGCCTCCGGCGACGATCGTGCCCGCCACGCTGCCGAAGCGGCGATTGCCAACCCGCTGCTGGACGACGTGTCGATGCAGGGGGCTCGCGGCCTGCTGATTTCGATCACCGGTGGTCCCGATCTGACGCTTTACGAAGTAGACGAGGCGGCGAGCCGCATCCGCGAGGAAGTGGACGCGGACGCCAATATTATTCTCGGCGCGACCTACGATCCGGAAATGACCGGCAAGATTCGTGTCGCCGTTGTCGCAACAGGCACCGATGCCACCATGGTGCAGGCGCTCGAGCCGATGAAGGCGAATACGACCCGCGCGCCGCTGCAGGCGAGCACGGTTCGGCGTGCCATCGAGCAGGCGCCGGCCCAGCAGCTTTACCAGCAGCCCATTCAGACTCAGCAGTTCGAGGCCGATGTCCGCCAGGCCGTCGCCGAGGCGATCACCTATCAGGAGTCAACGCAGGATAGCTATCAGGACGATGGAATCACGGTCGAACCCTATATTCCGACTGCGGTTTCTGAGCATTACGAGGAGCCCATGCGGCCCATCGAGCAGCCGGTTCCGAGCGTCTACGTGCCGTCGCACGCCGAGCGCCCGGAAGGGCAGCGCCGGATGCCCCGTACGGAGGAGCTTCCTGCTGTTGCGCGGAAGACACTGGCAGTGGAAGAACGACACGATCCAGAGCCCCGCAATGCCCGGGCTTTGTTCAAGCGGCTGGCCTCAAATGTGGGTATCGGACTACGTCCGCAACAGCATCCGGGGCTCGACGAAACCCAATATTCGGCCTCCGAGGACGCTGCAGCCCGCAGTGCCATTGAGGCCGGAGCGGCCCGGAATTCGGGGAGTTCTGTGGCATCCGAAGGGGCTGCCGGTCGGCTCGACCAGCATGGTCGCCCGCTCCCGGTGAAGGAGCATATCGAGATCCCATCCTTCCTGCGGAAGCACGGTTAATCATCCGCCCATTGCGGTTCCTAACCATCACCGGCGCGCTTCCGCGCCGGTTTCTTTTTGGTTAAGAGTCGAACGGGTCAGGGCGGTCGGAGACTTCACGTATGCAGAACATGTCGGCGCGACAGCGCACCGTAGGCGGTGTGCTCGAGTTCAGCGGATTTGGCGTGCATTCCGGCCAGCCGGTTACGCTGACGATTGGGCCTGCTCCTGCCGACAGCGGCTACAAGATCCAGCGCAAATTCGAAGACGGTTCGATCGTCGGCCCGGTTTCGGTGCATTTTGCGCGGGTTACCCGCACTACGCTCTGCACAACCATCGATCTGGGCGACAGCGTCTCAGTCGCAACAGTTGAACATGTGATTTCGGCCCTTTCGGGGCTCGGCGTCGACAATGCGCTGCTGACCGTCAACGGACCAGAATGCCCCATCCTCGACGGCTCGGCCGCTCCGTTTGCCGAGGCGATCATGAAGGCCGGCCTCGAGATTCAGAACAATTCGCGCCGCTACATCAAGATCATGCGGCAGGTTCTTGTGCGCAACAATGAGGCTTCGGCGGCCCTCGAGCCCTACAATGGCCGCCTGCTGGACCTCGAAATCGACTTCGACAGCAAGGTCATCGGCCGGCAGCGTATGATTTTCGACTGGACGCCGCGCAAATACCTCGAAGACATTTCCCGCGCCCGCACCTTCGGCTTCGTGCGTGATGCGAAAATCCTGCGCCAGGCGGGTTATGCGCTCGGCTCATCGCTCGACAACTCGGTGACGCTGCACGAGGACCGCATCCTCAATCCGGGCGGGTTGCGTTACGAGGACGAGTTCGTCCGCCACAAGCTGCTCGATGCGATCGGCGATCTGGCGCTGTGCGGCCTGCCGATCTACGGCCGGTTCCGCTCTTACAAAGGTGGTCACGCGCTCAACGCGCTGGTGCTGCACGGACTGTTCGCCAGCGAGCACAATTACGAGATCGTTTCGGCCGAAGATTTGCCGCTCGGCTACGATTCGCTGAACGACATGCCGGTCGGCCTCGAGGTGCGTCCTTACCTTCGCGCGGTCGGCTAACCCCGTCACAGTTTTGATGGATTTGCTGTCTAGGCCGCTCAGCCGGTGCTAAACTATGCTGCAATCGATAGGCGGGGCGTTTTCGTGACAGAGAGTGGATTTGCGGCGCTGGCGAGCCGGGTGACCCGGATTGCCGCAATCGGCGTGTTCGCCGGGCTGCTGGCGGCGTGCAGCATGTTCGGCCCGACCAAGATCAAAGAAGAAGTGATCATCCCGCCGGAGACGCTGTATCAGACGGCGTTGGCCAGCATGGATGCGCAGCGGTACAACAACGCCATCGACACGCTGAAGAAGCTGGAACGCCAGCATCCCTACTCGGAGTACAACGAGAAGGCGAAGCTGATGGAGGTCTATGCGACCTACCGCATCAGCAAGTTCGACGATTCGATCCTCGCCGCCGACCGCTACCTCGCACTGTTCCCATCGTCCGACCAGACGCCGTATGTGTTGTTCCTCAAGGGAACGGCATATTTCGCGCAGATCACCGACATCACGCGCGACCAGGAAATCTCGCAGAACGCGATCGATACCTACACGCTGCTGATCGCCAATTATCCCAAGAGCGACTACGCCAAGGACGCTCGCGACAAGATGGTCATCGCCTATGACCAGCTCGCAGGCAAAGAGATGTCGGTCGGGCGCTATTACGAGGGCAACGGCCAGTATGCCGCCGCGATCAACCGGTTCCGTACCGTGGTCGACAAGTACCAGACCTCGACGCACATCGAAGAGGCGCTGTACCGGCTGACCGAGTCGAATTTGGCGCTGGGGCTGAACGCCGAAGCGCAGACCGCTGCCGCGGTGCTCGGCCACAATTATCCGAGCAGCGACTGGTACAAGGAAGCCTTCGACCTGCTGCAAAAGGAAGGCCTCGAGCCGACCGTCAATGTGCAAAGCCCGCTGGCGTCGGCAGTGACCAAACCGGTGAAGACCGCGAACGTTGTTCCGGCCGACAAGCCACTCGGTCCGCCCAAGCTCTAAGCTAAGACTTCGCCGGCAAAAGCAGCGAAGCGGGGTGGATTTCTCTCCGATCCGTTGCTAGTTTGTTCGCGTCCTTACTGGAGTTCCGAGCGACGTGCTGAGCGCGCTTTCTGTTCGCAACATCGTTCTTATCGATCAGCTTGATATCGGGCTCGAAGGCGGGCTGACAGCGCTCACCGGCGAGACAGGCGCGGGCAAGTCGATTTTGCTCGACGCGTTGACGCTCGCGCTTGGCGGCCGCGGCGACGCCTCCCTGGTGCGGAACGGCGCGGACAGCGGGCAGGTGGTGGCGATCATGCAACTGCCGGTCGAGCATCCAGCGCGCGTGCTGCTGCGCGAGAACGAGATCGCGGACGATGCCGATCTGATCATGCGCCGGGTGCAATATGCCGATGGACGAACCCGCGCGTTCATCAACGACCAGCCGGTGGGCGCTGCACTGATGCAGGAAATCGGCAGCCGACTCATCGAGATTCACGGCCAGCACGACGACCGGGCGCTGGTCGATGCTGGCACCCACCGGGCGCTGCTGGATGCTTTCGGCGGGCTTGAGGCGGACGCCGAGTTGGTGCGCCGGGCGCATGCAACGCTGACTGCGGCTGCGGCGGCGGTGGCGAGTCAGCGGGCGATGATCGCCGAGGCGGCGGCGCGCGAGGACTATGCGCAGCATGTGGTTGCAGAGCTGGCCGATCTCGCGCCGGAAGCCGGCGAAGAGGACGGACTGGCCGACAAGCGGCAGCGGCTGATGCAGCTTGAGAAGGCCCATGACGAGATCCGCGATGCCGATGAGATTCTGGGCGGACCGAACGCGCCGGCGCCAGCCCTCAGCGGCTTGATGCGGCGGCTGATGCGCAAAGCGGATGCTGGCATGTCGCTGTTCCAACCGCTGATCGACGCGCTCGACCAGAGCCTCACGGCACTCGACGTAACGGCCGAGGCCGTCCAGACGTTGAAGCGGGAGATGGCGTTCGATCCGGCGGAGCTGGAGCACGTCGAGGGGCGACTGTTTGCATTGCGTGCCGCAGCCCGTAAGCATCATGTGATCGTCGACGAGCTCGGTGGGGTGCTGGCTAAGTATCGCGCCGAGCTGGCGGCGCTGCAGAGCGGCGAGGCAACGCTCGCCAAGCTCGAAGCCGATGTCGAGGTGGCGCGCGAGGCCTATCGCAAGGCGGCGCGCAAGCTCAGCGGCGGCCGGGTGAAATCGGCCAAGGCGGTAAGCAAGGCAGTCGAGGCGGAACTGCCCGACCTGAAACTCGGCACAGCGAAGTTCATTGTGGACCAGCAGGTGGACGAGGCGCGCGTCGTGGCGACGGGCTTTGATCAGATCGCGTTTCATGTGCAGACCAATCCTGGCACGCTGCCTGGACCGCTGATGAAGGTGGCGTCGGGCGGCGAGCTTAGCCGGTTCCTGCTGGCGCTCAAGGTGGTGCTGGCCGATCGGGGGTCGGCCCCAGTGCTGATCTTCGACGAAATCGACACCGGTGTCGGTGGTGCTGTCGCGGACGCCATCGGACGGCGGCTGAAACGGCTTTCCACAAAGGTGCAGGTGTTGACGGTGACGCACGCGCCGCAGGTAGCGGCGCGGGCAGACACGCATCTGTTCATCGAGAAGCAGGCAATCGAGGAAGGTGCGTTCGTGCGCACCCATGTGCGGCGGCTCGACGGGCCCGCCCGCAAGGAAGAGATCGCCCGCATGCTGGCCGGTGCGACAATCACGACGGAGGCGCGCGCCGCGGCGGGCAAGCTGCTGTCGGACGTGGCATGACCGACGTAGAAGTCGAGAGCCTGAGCGAAGCCGAGGCCAAGGCCGAACTCGACCGTCTGCACGAGACGTTGAGCATTGCCGACAGCGCCTATTTCGAAGCCGACGCGCCGGACATCACTGACGCCGACTATGATGCGATGAAACGGCGCTATCAGGCGATCGAGAGGGCGTTCCCCGAGCTCAAGCGTCCCGACAGCCTCAGCGATAAGGTGGCCGGTGCGCCAGTCGAGGGGTTTGCCAAGGTCAGGCACGACGTGCCGATGCTGAGTCTTGCCAAGGCCTACACCGACCAGGATGTGGTCGACTTTGCCGAACGCGGCAGGCGGTTCTTCGAGCGCGACAAGGATCTCGAGCTGGTGTTCACCGCCGAGCCGAAGATCGACGGTCTGTCGGCCTCGCTGCGCTACGAGAACGGCGTATTTGTTCGGGGCGCGACGCGGGGCGATGGCAGTGTCGGCGAGGACATAACCGAAAATCTCAAGACGATTGCCGATATTCCGCATCGGCTGAAGGGCAAGGGCTGGCCGCAAACTATCGACATTAGGGGCGAGGTCTACATGACCTATGCCGAGTTCCAGGCGCTGAAGGAGCGCTCGGCAGCGGCGGGTGGGCAGGACTATGTCAATCCGCGCAATACGGCCGCGGGTTCGCTGCGCCAGAAGGATGCGTCGGTGACGGCGTCGCGCAAGCTCCGATTCTTTGCCTATGCATGGGGCGCGGCGACCGACGACCCGGCGCCAACGCAGTTTGACGCGGTGCAGAAGTTCAAGGACTGGGGCTTCGAGATCAGTCCGCTGATGGTGCGGGCGCATTCGGTCGAGGAACTGCTGGCGCAGTATCGCGTCATTGAGGCGAAACGGTCGTCGCTGGGCTACGACATCGACGGCGTGGTGTACAAGATCGACCGGCTCGATCTACAGCGGCGCTGGGGCACCGTGACCGGCGAGCCACGTTGGGCGCTGGCGCACAAATTCCCGGCCGAGCAAGCGACCACAATTGTCAATCGCATCGACATCCAGGTTGGGCGCACCGGCACGCTGGCGCCGGTGGCGCGGTTGGCGCCGGTGACGGTGGGTGGCGTGGTTGTCGAGAATGTCACGCTCCACAATGAGGACTACATCGCCGGGCGCGACAGCAACGGGCTGCCGATCCGTGGTGAGGTCGAGATCGATATCCGGGTTGGCGACACTGTGGTGGTCCAGCGCGCCGGCGATGTCATCCCGCAGATCGTGCGGGTGGTGCTCGAGAAGCGGCCTAACGATGCGGTGCCATATGAATTTCCGCATCTCTGCCCGGTGTGCAATTCGCCGGCGACACGCGAGATCAACGAGAAGACCGGCAAGGAAGATTCGCGGCGGCGCTGCACCGGCGAGCTGATCTGTGCAGCGCAGGCAGTGGAGCGGCTCAGGCATTTCGTGGCTCGTAACGCGATGGATATCGAAGGGCTGGGCGCCGAGAACATCGATCTGTTCTTCAATGCCGGTCTGATCAAAAATGCGGCCGACATCTTTACGCTGAAGGACCGTCGGACCGAGGTGCAGAAGGCGCTGTTCGAGAAGCGCGAGGAGCAGGCGCGGGTCCGCGAAGCGCAATCGGGCAAAGCACGGAAGAAAGTGCTGACCGCTGAGGAGCGGACGTATGAAGGGCTCGACAAGCTGTTCGCGGCGATCGACGCGCGGCGTGCGCCGGAGCTCGATCGCTTTATCTTCGCGCTCGGCATCCGCCACATCGGTGAGACGACGGCGGCGGTGCTGGCCAAGACTTTCTCAACGATTGAGGAATTCATCCGGGTGGGTAAGGACACCGCGGCGCATGCCGACGATCCGCATGCGGTGTTCCCCTCGGTCGACGGCATTGGCGATACGGTGATCGAGGCGCTGATCAGTTTCTTCGGCAATCGGCGGAACGACGACGTGCTTGATGCGCTGCTGCGCGAGGTCCACCCGAAGGCGTATGTGGTCACGGTTTCGGCCAATTCGCAGGTGGCTGGCAAGACCGTGGTGTTCACAGGCAGCCTCGAGAAGATGACGCGTGGCGAGGCCAAGGCGATGGCCGAGCGCATCGGTGCCAAGGTGGCCGGCTCGGTTTCGGCGAAAACCGATATCGTGGTGGCGGGGCCGGGCGCGGGCTCGAAGCTCAAACAGGCCGCAGCGCTCGGCATCCTTGTTTTGGACGAAGATGGATGGCTTGATCTGGTCCGACAATAATAGCCGGGGGCGTTGGAGGACTCATGTTCAGACCATTCATTTTGGCAGCAGGCACGGCGCTGCTGTGCGCATCCCCCGCATTTGCGGGACCGGCTGGGGACATTGCGCGCGACGCACTCTATGCCGGCGCTCTGACTGATGGGCTGAGTAAGCTCGAACCCTTGGCGACGGGCGGCGATACTGAAGCGGCGTTCGGGGTTGGCACGATTAAGCTGACGCAGGCGCTCGAGCATCTTACCCAGACGCTCTACCGGCATGGCTTCGATCTGCCCGACACGTCTGCAGCAGGTGTGGAATCCGGGCTGATGATCCCACAAAATCCAAGTCCGGAGCCGTTCGACTATAATGGCGTTCGCCAGATGCTGGTCGATCTCGAGGCGGGGCTCGACGACGCGCGGGCATCGTTTGATGTGGCGGCCAGGAGCGGTGACTACGTCATCGAGATCAATCCGTTGAAAGTACATGTCGACGCTAATGGCGACGGCAAGGTGGATGACAGCGAGGGTCTTGCGATGCTCGCCGCACTGATGACGCATGTCAGCGTGGACGAGTTGATGACGCCGCGGGCAGCGGACGGACCGCCGAAATTCGAATTGGTGGGGCTCGACCGGGCCGATGCCTATTGGCTGGGCGGCTATACGCAGGTGATCGGAGCGCAGTTGGATTTCCTGCTGGCGCATGATTTCTCCAGCTTCGTCAACGCAACGTTCCACCGGCTGTTTCCCAAGGCCGGCTTCCCGATGCAGAACTACGTCAACGACAGCGGTTCGGTGTTCTTCACTCCGGCAGCGGATACGGGCATCGCCGATTTGATCGCCGCTATCCACACGCTGTCGTGGCCGGTGATAGACGCGCCGCGGCTCGCTGGAGTACGCGATCGGCTGAAGGCGGTGCTGGCTTATTCGCGCCAGAACTGGGACGCGATCCTGATGGAGACGGACGACAATCACGAATTGCTCCCGTCGCCCAGGCAGACCGCCATGGTGCCGGGCGCGGCGATCACCGACGAGCGGGTGGCGGCGTGGCGGGCGACGCTCGACGAGGCCGACAAGGTTCTAGATGGGACGCTGCTGATCCCGCATTGGCGGTTCAGGGAGGGGTTCGATCTAAAGGCATATTTCGAGACGGCGAAACGCACGGATCTGGTCATGCTGCTCAGCGGATACGACGCCGTGCCATTCCTCAAGGCGGGGCCGATTGCGACCGCTACTGATTTCCGGGCCATTCAGACTGCGTTCGGAAACGAGTGGTTAGGGTACGCCTTCTGGTTCAACTGATCTTCAAACCCCCCGGATACATCATGCGCCGCCTTCTGCTTTCATTTGCCCTGCTGCTCGCTGCCACCGGCGGTGCTTGCGCCTACGACACGCCCAAGGCGCTGCTCGATGCGCTCTACTCGCCCTATTCGAAGGGCGAGTCGTTCGACTGGATCGGGTGGGACGAGGCGCAGTTTCGCTCGACCCCGCTCAATGCGCTGTTTGATAAAGATGCCAAGGAATCGGACGGCGATGTGGGCCGGCTCGACTTCGACCCTTACGTCGATGGACAGGACTACACGATCAGCGATCTCAAGTTCGGTGACGCCGTGATCGATGGTGACACCGCCAAGGTTGAAGTCACCTTCAAGAATTTCGACATGGCCGAGGATCTGATGTTCAGCCTGGTCAAAGAGGGCGATGGCTGGAAGATCGACGACGTCGTGTCCTCGAACAAGGATTTCCCGTATTCGCTCAAAGACATCATGTCGGCGCCGCTCGCGCAGTAGCCGATTTTTCCGAAGCGTAATCCCGCCCGCCGCGTTTCTGCCTTACGCCGCCTCTAGTTCTGCCCGGATCGGGACACGGGGGTGGGCAATGCGGGCATTTGCGGCGGCGATGATTTTGGCGATGCTGGGCTTACCGGCCTTCGCATTCGACGATCCCAAGGCCTTGGTGACGGCGATCTATACGCCCTACCAGACACCCGGCGCGGCGGCGGAACAGGATCCGGCGCAGTATTACTCCGAACGGCTCAAGGGCCTGGTCTCCGGTCAGGCCGCCAAGGCGGTGGACGATCTGCTCAGCGGCGAGGGCGGCGGCGCCGGCACCGGCGATGTCGCGCCGGCCTTGAGCTTCAATCCGTTCATTGCGGCCGAGCATTCGCTGCTGATGGACCTGAGCATCGGCGAGCCGGTGGTGATGGCCGACAAGGCAATCGTGACAGTGAGCTTCCACAATTTCGACCAGGCGACATTGCTGTCGCTGTCGCTGGTGAAAGATCCCAATGGCTGGACGGTCGACGATGTCGCATCGCTCGGGCAGGGCGAGCATTGGCTGCTCAGCTGGCTGCTCCAGTATGACCCGTTTACCGTGAACTAGCGTGACGCGCTAGATCGCCCGTGTCGCCTCCTTCAGCCAGGCTTTGACGTCGCCCTTCACCTGCGGACCGATCTCGCGGAAGACACGCTTGTGATAGGCGTTGAGCCAGTCGCGTTCGTGCTGCAGCAGCAGGGACTCGTCGACCAGGCGCAGATCGATCGGCGCGAGAGTGAGGGTTTCGAGTTCGAGATAATTGCCGTCGCCGATCTCGCTCTTGGTCACCAGCACGAGGTTCTCGATGCGGATGCCGAAGCCGCCGGTCTTGTAGAAGCCGGGCTCGTTCGAGATGATCATGCCGGGCTCGAGCGGCGTCGGGTAGCGGGTCGAAAAGCCGATCGGGCCTTCGTGCACGCCGAGGAAGGCGCCGACGCCGTGGCCGGTGCCGTGATTGTAGGTGACGCCGTCCTGCCAGAGGAACTGGCGGGCCAGCACGTCGAGCTGGGCGCCCGAGGTGCCGCGCGGGAATTTCTGCATCGACAGCGCCATCATGCCCTTGAGGACGCGGGTGAAACGGTCCTTCTGCTCGGCGCTCGCCTTGCCGGTGAACATGGTGCGGGTGATGTCGGTGGTGCCGCTCAGATATTGCGCGCCGGAATCGAGCAGCATGAGCTCGCCGGGCTTGAGCGTGCGGTTGGAGGCTTTGTCGACGCGATAGTGGACGATCGCTCCGTTCGGGCCTGAGCCGGAGATAGTATCAAAGCTCGCATCGATGCAGCTCGGCTCGTCGCGGCGAAAATGCTCGAGCGCCTGAACGATGCCGATCTCGGTGAGCTTGCCCTTGGGCGCTTCCTGATCGAACCATCGCAGGAATTTGGCGAGGGCGACGCCGTCGAGTTTGTGGGCCTCCTTCATACCGCCGATCTCGGCGTCGTTCTTTCTCGACTTGGGCAGCAGGATCGGATCGCGCTTTTCGATGATCACGGCGTCCGACACGCCGTCGACGGCGGAGACGAGCGCCAGTGGCGCCGTTGCCGGGTCGATCCAGACACGCTTGTCAGCGGCGCCGAGCTTGCGCAGTTCAGCCATCATGGTTTCGACATCTGCAATCCGGGCGATGCCCTCGAGGCCCTTGCGCAGGGCGGGGGTGATCTTGAGCTTGTGGACGAAGAGTGTCGGCTTGCCGGTTTTTGGGACGATCGCGAAGCCGAGCATCACCGGCACATTGGGGACGTCGCGGCCGCGCATGTTGAACAGCCAGTTGATCGATTCGGGCAGCGTCAGGACGACCACGTCGGCATTCTCGGCAATCAGGGTCTTGCGCAGCTCGGTGAGTTTGTCGGCAGCGGTGCGGCCAGCGCGGTTGTGGCCGAGGAATTCGACCGGGGCCAGCGGCGGCTTGGGACGATCGGTCCAAATGCGGTCGACGAGATTGGGCGATGGGACGAGCGTCACCTTGCCGGTGAGTTTCTCCTTGAGGTTGGTAATCTCACCGGGCGTATGGAGCCAGGGGTCGAAGCCGAGCTTGCCGCCGGCGGGCACGAAGTCGCCGATGCGGGGGTCGACGCCGCCCTGCGTGGTTTCGACGATGGTGACGAGCTTGGTGTCAGTCTGCAGCGGCGCCTGCAGGGTGTAGCGCGAATCAACGAACAGGCCGGCCTTCTTCGGCCCGATGATTGCGAGGCCGGCGGACCCGGTGAAGCTTGTGACATAGGCGAGGCGGGCTTCGCTGTCGGGCACCGATTCGCCGCGATGGGCGTCGGCGCGGGGGACGAGGAAGCCATCGAGGCCGGCGTCCGCAATGGCCACTCGCAGGGCCTTCAGCCGAGCGGCGACGGTTCTGGGTGACGTTTTTGTGTCAAAACTTTGGAAGAGCGCGGGGCCGAAGTCGTTGTTCGCCATGGTTCATTTCTTGTTAAGTCGGGTTGCGGCACGGGCATGGCTGGGTTGCCATATGCCGCCTAGTCCCGGTGAGCCGATACGCCTATTTACCGGAGCGTCGCAGTAGCGGCCAGCACCATAGATTGAATGATTATGCAGACCACGACCCAGACCAGACCGGATTTTCGCAAGGCCCTCGACGGCATTGTCGGCACGCGCAACCGCGAAGCCACGCGCCAGATCAGCCGGCCCTACGAGTTCCAGCTCATCGGTTCGATCACCAAGCGGCCGAACTGACCTCCAAGCTGCCCCATGCAGGCGCTGTCAAATCCCCGGATGTCCTCCGGGGATTTTGATTTTGAGGCGCCGCTTTGAGCTCATCGCTTCTCGAGTATGAGGGTGGCCCATTCGCCGCGCTCGAGCTTTTGGTGCAACACCATGCCTTGCAGGCCGTAGGCGGTGACGATGCGGGCGGCCTGTGTGACAAGCAGGCCTGACAGGATGATCGTAGCGCCGCGGGCCGCGGCTTTGCCGATGGCCGGGGCGAGGGCGACGAGCGGGGCGGCGAGGATGTTGGCGACGATCAAATCGTAGGGCGCTGACTTCGCGATCAGCGGGTGCTCAAGGCCGGTGGCGGTGATGGCGGCGATCAGGCGGGCGACGCCGTTGTCGCGGGCGTTCTGGATCGTCGTTCTGGTGGCGATCGGATCGATGTCGCTGGCGACGATGCTGAGATGGGTGCGTTTGGCGAGCGCGATGGCGAGAACGCCGGTGCCGGTGCCGACATCGAGCATGGTTTTTGGCTTGCTGCGCTTCAGTGTGCGCTCAATGGCCTCGAGGCAGCCGGTGGTGGTTTCGTGATGGCCGGTGCCGAAAGCTTCTGCCGCATCGATACGGAGCGGGATGAGGCCGGCTGGCAGTGGCGCCTCCTCATGGCTGCCATAGACATAGAAGCCGCCGGCGATCACCGGCTTCAGGCCCTCTAGCGATTTGGCGACCCAGTTCACTTCAGGATCGATGGGATGGATGGTGAAATCGACATCGCCGCCGAGCGTGGTACGCGCCAGCTCCTCGAACGCGTTGAGGTCGGGCAGCATCTCGCAGGTCGCCTCGAAGACCCATTCGCCGGTGCCGGTGTCCTCGTGTGCGGAGGCGGTGAGGGCGAGGTCGTCGCGCTCCATCACGGCATCGACGAGGGCGTAGGCCTGGTCGCGGGTCAGGGGGACGGAAATCTGGGTGAGGGTCAAGCTGTGGCTCCTTGCGCGGTTTGTTGCCGGGGAGGACGTCATTGTCAATTGCGCGGCGAGCGGAGGTGTCCCACGCGCGGGGCGCTGAGGGCGTGGTTCGCCGTGGGCAACAAGAGGCCACGGGCGGAGAGCGCCGGGCGCCTCCGATGGTTTTGGGTGTGTGCGAGACACCCGGCACTGTGCGCGCATCGAGCGCTGGTTTCCAGTTGCGCGCTGCGCGCCGCCGCCGCGGCGGGATTTTCGGTCAAGCGGGGCGCGCATGAAGCTCGCCTTTGCGCTCGGTCCGAGCGATCCCGGGAAGGATCGTTCGTCCAACCGCCTAGAGCCTCATGGCGACCCACTGCCGAACCCAGAGTCGTGCGACCACGACTTCCCCGCCTACCGTCCGCCGGCCCCTCGTCAGGACCCCCGCGTTAGATAGCGGACGACGGGGGGAGTTTACGCTCCGTGGGAAGTGCGGGGATAAGGCGACATGCAGATTGTTGCGATGTCGCCGGTGGGGTTGAGGGATTTCGCCGTGTTTGCGGGAATAGAGGTGTCGGTTCCTCGGTTTCCTTACGCGGGGGAGAGAAAACGGTGGGTGCGGCGCAATTGGCGCGGCAACTGCCGTCGGCGCAGTGTCGCGCACCTGCTGGCCTGCCGGATGCCGAGACGTCGCTTCCCGGACGGGTGACAGGACGTTACCTCGTATGCCATTTGGAGGTCGGAGATTGGGACGATGGCATTTTCTGTGTTTTGTGCGTTGGGTCGTTTGGTGGCGGCGTGACACCATCGCGTTCGACGCCGCTGACCGGCATCGCATTCAAGGTTGGCTCGGTGCTGATCTTCCTCGTGATGTCGAGCCTCCTGAAGGCCAGCACCGGGGTGCCGGCGGGCGAGCTGGTGTTCTTCCGCTCGTTCTTCGGCGTGCTCCCGGTGGTGGTGTTTCTCGCGGCCCGCGGCGAGCTCCGGGCTGGGCTTAAAAGCAACAACGTGCCGAGCCAGATCTGGCGCGGCCTCGTGGGCACGGTCTCGATGGGGCTCGGATTTTTCGCGCTGACGCGGCTGCCACTGCCGGAGGCGGTGACCATCAATTACGCGATGCCGCTGGTGATCGTCATTTTCTCGGCGATCTTCCTGCACGAGACGGTGCGGCTCTATCGCTGGACGGCGGTTGTGGTCGGCCTGCTCGGCGTGGTGGTGATCGCGTGGCCGCAGCTGACGCTGTTTTCGCATGGCGTCGACAGCGGCGCAGCGATCGGTGTGGTCGCAGCAATTTCTGCCGCGTGCCTCGGGGCGGTGGCGCAGCTGCTGGTGCGCAAGCTGATCCAGACCGAGCGGTCGGCGACGATCGTGCTGTATTTCCTCGTCTCATCGAGCGCCATCTCGCTGCTCAGCGTGCCCTTCGGGTGGGTGATGCCAAGCCCGCTGATCGCGACGTATCTGGTCGGCGCCGGGATCGCCGGGGGCATCGCGCAGATTTTGCTGACGGAGAGCTACCGGCACGCCGACATGAGCGTCGTGGCGCCGTTCGAATATTCGTCGCTGATCTTTTCGGTGCTGATCGGCTTCGTGTTCTTCGGCGATGTGCCGACGTGGTTCATGCTGATCGGTGGTGTGATCGTGGTGGGGTCGGGGCTGTTCATCATCTATCGCGAGCACAGGCTGGGCCGTGCGCGGCCCGAAAAGCCGGTGGTGACGCCGCAGGGGTAGGGGCGGTGCGCTGAGCGCATGGCCAGTTCACGCGCGGGCGGGTTGCCAAATCGTCGCGGACTCTAGATGAACGGCGCTACTCGACTGGACCCGGTGTAATTCCGGGTGGCTCCTCCGGCCGCCAATCCGCCGGATAACCACAAGCAGCAGCGCCAAGACGCGGGATCGCAAGGTATTGCGATGGGTCGCGTGCGCCTTCGTGGACCAATGAACATTCGAACTCGACTTTATCGCGACTGGTTTTCCAACATCCGGGGGGACGTGCTCTCGGGCATCGTCGTCGCGCTTGCGCTCATTCCCGAGGCCATCGGGTTTTCGGTGGTGGCCGGTGTCGACCCCAAGGTTGGGCTGTATGCTTCGGTGGTGATCGCCTGCGTCATCGCGTTCACGGGCGGACGGCCGGCGATGATCTCGGCCGCGACGGCCTCGACGGCGGTGCTGATGACCGGGCTCGTGCGCGATCATGGCCTGCAATATCTGTTTGCGGCGACGATCCTGATGGGGCTGATCCAGATCGTCGCGGGGGCGTTGAAGCTGGCGCGGCTGATGCGGTTCGTGTCGCGCTCGGTGATGACGGGGTTCGTCAATGCGCTGGCGATCCTGATCTTCATGGCGCAATTGCCGCATCTGGTTGGCGTGCCGCTGGTCACCTACGGCCTCGTGGCGCTGGGGCTCGCGGTGATCTACCTGCTGCCCCGGCTAACCAAGGCGATCCCGTCGCCGCTGGTGGCGATTGTGCTGGTGACGGCGGTGGCGTCGCTGTTCCATCTCGATGTGCTGCGGGTTTCGGGTCTCGGCGAATTGCCCGGCACGCTGCCGATCTTTGCTATTCCGATGGTGCCGCTGACGCTCGAAACATTGGGCATCATCCTGCCGGTGTCGCTGACGCTGGCGGCGGTGGGGCTGCTCGAATCTATGCTGACCGCGCGGATCGTCGACGATCTGACGGATACGCCGAGCGACAAGAACCGCGAAAGCGCCGGGCAGGGCATCGCCAATATCGCCTCAGCGTTTTTTGGCGGCATGGGCGGCTGTGCGATGATCGGCCAGTCGGTGATCAACGTGTCGTCGGGCGCCACCGGCCGGCTGTCGGCGCTGGTCGCGGGATTGTTCCTGCTCGCCCTGCTGGTGGTGTTGCAACCGGTGCTGGCGGTGGTGCCGGTGGCGGCGCTGACGGCGGTGATGCTGATGGTGTCGATCAACACGTTCTCGTGGAAATCGATCGCCGAACTGCGCATCCATCCGACCGCGTCATCGATCGTCATGCTGGCGACGGTGGTGACCGTGGTGGTGACGAGCGATTTGGCCAAGGGGGTGATCGTCGGCGTGCTGCTGTCTGGCGTGTTCTTTGCCGGCAAGGTGGCGCGGTTGAGTCACGTAACCTCGACGCTGTCGGCGGACGGCAAGCAGCGGCGCTATACCGTGGTCGGCCAGGTGTTCTTCGCGTCGGCGGACAGCGTCGGCGACGCGATCGACCTGATCGAGCCGCTGGAGCGCATTGTTATCGATGTGAGCGAGGCACATTTCTGGGACATCTCGGCGGTGGGCGCACTCGATCGCGTGGTGATGAAGGGCCGCGCGCGCGGACGCGAGGTCGAGGTGATCGGCCTCAACGCGGCCAGCTCCAGCATGATCGAGCGCTTTGGCGTGCATGACAAGGATGTGGCGGCTGCGTCGCTGGTTTGAGGGGCCGGCAGAGTTGATGCCGCCGGTTTCGCTGGTGGACGCGTTTATCGGGAGGCTGTGAAGAATTACGAGGGCTAGTGCGCGCCGCTATTTGTGGGAGTGGCGGTGGTGCAGGTCGGGATAGTGCTGGTGGTCGTGGCGCACAGGGTCGTGCCGATGCGAATGCGAGTGCGGCTCGGTTACCGTCCCGTCGTGATGATGCTGATGATGCACGTCGTGAACGTGCAGGTGCTCGTGTTGGATGGCCTCATGCAGATGCTCGTGCTGGTGGTGTTCTGTAAGATGCAGGTACAGCCCGAACGCCATCAGTGCACCCGATGTGGTGAGTTGCCATGTTAGCTGCTCCCTGAGCAACAGCAGCGAAAGCAGCGCGCCTACGAATGGAGCGAGCGAGAAGTACGCGCCGGTTCGTGCCGCGCCCAGATGACGCAGCGCGAGCATGAAAAGCACCAGACTGACGCCGACGCCGAGGAAGCCATTGACCGCCGCAGCGGCGACCAGGCTTGCCGGAGGCCAGCTGGCGCCGGCGACGAGCGCGAGGCAGAGGTTGGTCGAGCCGGCGACGAGGCCCTTCAGCATTGAGATCTGCACCGGATCGGCGGCGGAAATCCGTCTCGTCAAATTGTTGTCGATGCCCCAGCAAATGCAGGCACCGACCACAAGCAGACTGCCCCAATTCGCTTCGGGGCCCTGACCGGACCACGACAGGACAACGGTTCCGGCAAGGATGGCGGCCGCCCCGATGAGCAAACGCCGGTCGACATTTTCCCGGAACACGATCCAGGCAATGGTCATCGTTGCAAGACCTTCGACGTTCAGCAGCAGCGACCCCGAGGAAGCGGAGGTCATCGACAAGCCAAACATAAGAAGGAGCGGGCCCAGCAGACCACCGAAAAGTAAGACCCCCGCAAGCCACGGGAGATCCGCACGGCGCAATTGCGCCTCGCGTGTTTTGCCTTCGAACACTCGAACAACAGCGAGACCAAGGCCTGCGCCGAGGTAGAGAATTCCCGCAAGAAGCCAAGGACTGACCGAGGCGCCGAGCAATAGTTTGGAGATCGGAGTCGACGCGCCAAAGAGCAGCGCCGATACCAAGGCGAGAGGTGCGCCGGGCCAGAGTGCGCGGAACGGCCGCATTTTCTAGCCCTTGCTCACGAAGCTATCGAGCACCTTCTTCCGGCCGGCCTTTTCAAAATCGATGGTGAGTTTGTTGCCTTCCAGCGCGTCAATTCGGCCGTAGCCGAATTTTAGGTGGAACACTCTTTCACCAACAGAATATTTGCTGCCGCGGCCGTCGTCGGTCGAGCGGGCGACGAGGTCGCCGTCGATGGTCATGGGACCGCCGCCTTTGCGGGAGGAGGCCTGGGTGCGGGCGCGTTGCCAGCCGGGGGTTTCGTAGACGGAGTCGAACGGGTCGGCGGTGGAGAAGCGCGATGAGGTGCGGCCGCCATAGCCGTAGCCGCCATAGGCGGAGCCGGTGTCCTTGACCTCGACGGAGTCGGGCGGCAGTTCGTCGAGGAAGCGCGACGGGATGGCCGATTGCCAAAGGCCGTGCATGCGGCGGTTCTGGGCGACCGAGATGCGGGCGCGTTTTTTGGCGCGGGTGATGCCGACATAGGCGAGGCGGCGCTCTTCCTCGAGGCCGGCGCGGCCGCTTTCGTCCATGGTGCGCTGGCTGGGGAACAGGCCTTCTTCCCAACCGGGGAGGAAGACGGTGTCGAACTCGAGGCCTTTGGCGCCGTGCAGCGTCATGATCGAGACGGCGTCAGCGGCCTCGTTGGTGTCACGGTCCATGACCAGCGAGATGTGTTCGAGGAAGCTGCCCAGTGTCTCGAAATCGGCCATCGAGTTGACGAGTTCCTTGAGGTTTTCGAGACGGCCGGGACTGTCGGGCGATTTGTCGGCCTGCCACATGCCGGTGTAGCCGGATTCATCGAGGATCTGCTGGGCGAGTTCGGCGTGCGGGATGGTGCGGGCGCGCTCGGACCAATTGTCGAACTGGGCGACGAGGTCGCGCAGCGTGACGCGCTGCTTGGGTTTGAGCTCTTCGGTTTCGAGCAGGGTACGGACGGCGCTGAGGAGCGGCTGGTTGGTGATGCGCGCGGTGTCGAACAGCGTCTTCAGGGTGGTGTCGCCGATGCCGCGCTTGGGCACGTTGATGATGCGCTCGAAGGCGAGGGTGTCGGACGGGTTGGCGACGAGGCGGAGATAAGCGAGGGCGTCGCGAATTTCCTTGCGCTCGTAAAAGCGCGGGCCACCGATGACGCGATAGTTGAGGCCGAGCGTGATGAAGCGCTCTTCGAATTCGCGCATCTGGAACGAGGCGCGCACCAGGATGGCGATGTCGTTGAGGTCGGAGCCCTGGCGCTGGAACTGCTCGATCTCTTCGCCGATCTGGCGAGCTTCCTCTTCGCTGTCCCACACCGAGGTGACGCCGACCTTGTCGCCATCCTCGCCGACGTCGGTCTGCAGCGTCTTGCCGAAGCGGGACTCGTTGTGGGCGATGAGGTGGGAGGCGGTGCGCAGGATGTTTGAGGTCGAGCGATAATTGCGCTCGAGCTTGATGATCTTTGCGCCGGGGAAATCCTTCTCGAAGCGCAGGATGTTGTCGATTTCGGCGCCGCGCCAGCCATAGATCGACTGGTCGTCATCACCGACGACGCAGATGTTGGCTTCGGATGCGGGCTTGCCCTGAGCGAGCAACCGCAGCCACAGATATTGGGCGACGTTGGAATCCTGATACTCGTCGACCAGCATGTATTTGAAGCGCGCATGGTATTCGGCGAGGACATCGGGGTGTTCGCGGAACAGGCGGATATTTTCGAGCAGCAGATCGCCGAAGTCGACGGCGTTGAGCGTCTTCAGGCGGTTCTGATAGTCGGCATAGAGTTTTTGCGCCCGGCCATTGGCGTAAGAGCCAGCTTCGCCCGGGCTGACGTCGCGGGGCAGCAGGCCACGGTTCTTCCAATTGTCGAGCATGCCGGCGAAGGCGCGGGCCGGCCAGCGCTTCTCATCGATGTTTTCGGCATCGAGCAGCTGCTTGATGAGCCGGATCTGGTCGTCGGTGTCGAGGATGGTGAAATCGGATTTGAGGCCGACCAGCTCGGCGTGGCGGCGGAGGATTCTGGCGCCGATCGCGTGGAAGGTGCCGAGCCACGGCATACCCTCGACGGTGGGGCCGACGAGTGCAGCGACGCGCTCCTTCATCTCGCGGGCAGCCTTATTGGTGAAGGTCACCGCCAGGATTTCGCTGCCGCGGGCGAGGCGTGAGGTGATGATGTGGGCGATGCGGGTTGTCAGCACCCGGGTCTTGCCGGTGCCGGCGCCGGCGAGGACCAGCAGCGGGCCCTCGATGGTCAGCACGGCGTCGCGTTGTTCCTCGTTGAGGCCGTTCAAATAATCCACATCGCGCCGGCCGAACTGGCTGGTGATCGCGCCGGGCCCGGCGGGGGCAGCAGGTGGGTCGATTCGAACGGGTTTGGTCGCCGCCATTCGGGTTGACGAATCTCTTTTTGTTCTGGGTGCTCGTATATAGGCGCAGGGGGCCGAAATGGCCAGCTTCAGGCCCAAATTCTGCCGTGGAGGCAAGGCATTGAACGGGTGACGGCACGACGCACGTTGCCTACACTCGTGGCGGTATCTGGGGGATCGGCGAGCTCGTGCTCAACCGCATATTCGTTCTCATCGGTGTGCTGATCATTCTCGCGATTGGCGGGGCCTTCATTGTGCCGCGCTTCATCCAGTGGGGCGATTATCGCGAGCGGCTGGAGACGATGGCGGCGCAGTCCTTCGGCACCGAGGTCGCGATCACCGGCGACATCCATCTGACTCTCCTGCCGCAGCCCAAGATCGAGTTCACGAAAGTCCGGGTTGGGCCGGAATCGGCGCCCGTGATGGAAGTCGAGACGGTCGACGCCGAATTCTCGCTGCTCGATTTCCTGCGCGATCAGTACAAGGTGACCGGGCTGACGCTGGATCATCCGGTGCTGAGTTTCGCCATCGGGGCGGATGGGAGCTTTGCGTCGGGCATCGCGATTGCGGCGGACGCCGGGCCGTCGAATGTGTCGATTGCCAATGCGATTGTGAATGGCGGGTCGGTGCGGCTGCTCGACGGGCGGTCGGGTGCGACCTATGTGGCAGACGGGATCACCGGCCAGCTCAAGCTCGACGCGCTGCAGGGGCCATTTAGTTTCCAGGGCAGTGCGAGCGTCGACCATTTCGGCTATGGCGTGCGGCTGGGGCTGGGCAAGTTCGATGCGGCGGGATCGAGCGCAGTGTCGCTCTACGTCAAGGCCAACGATGAGAGTTTTACGCTCGAGAGCAAAGGCGCGCTTGTCGCCGGGGTCGCGCCGAAATACAGCGGTGATCTGACCTATCGGCATCCGCCGCCAAAACCCAAGGAAGGTGAGGTGACCGACGCCGGGCGCGGCGATTTCGTGCTGACCGGCAAGCTCGAAGCGGGGCCGGAGCGCGTGCTGCTGTCGGAGTACACGGCGCTGCCCGATGAGAACCGGTCGGCGACGCGGCTGATCGGCGCCGGCGAGCTGAAGCTCGGCAAGGACATGGCGTTCAACATCATCGCCTCGGGCGGGGTGGTGGCGCTGCCGCCGCGCGATGCGACGGCCGAACTGACCGATCCGCCCTATGAGTTGGTGCGGCTCCTAGGCGAAACGCCGCTGCCACCGATCCCGAATATTCCCGGCAAGATCGGGCTCGACATCAGCGAGCTCAATTTGCGCGCGGTGTCGCTGCGCGACCTGCGGCTCGATGCGGCGACCGACACCAAGAGCTGGACCATCAAGGGGTTCACCGCGACGCTGCCGGGCAGCACGAAGCTGGGGCTCAGCGGCAATCTGTCGGCCGTCGATGGCCGCCCGATCTTTGCTGGAGGCGTCACGCTGGAGTCGCAGCAGATGGACCGGCTGGCGGCGCTGTGGCGGAAGCCTGCGCCGGGCAGTCCGCTGTTCAACAAGCCGGGTTCTCTGAGCGCCAACGTTGCCCTGTCGAGCGACACGCTGACGTTGTCGTCGGGCACGCTGTTCGTGGCGGGGATCAACCAGGGGTTTGGCGCCGAAATCGGCTTCGGGGCACAGCGGCGACTGAAGCTCGATGCGCATTTCACCACGCTGGGGACAGACGAGAGCGCGCTGATCGGGGCGCTGCTGCCGGACATTACCAGCGGCGGCAGTTTTGGGACGACGTTTCCCAAGGGCGAGATCAATCTCAGCGCCAGCAAGGCCGTGCTGTTCGGGCTCGACGGGACCGACCTCGCGGCGAATGCGAATTGGGAAGGCGGGGTGCTGGAGTTTTCAAAGCTTGCAGCTGCAGACCTCGGCGGCACCTCGTTCGACGGCAAGATGACGGCGTTCGGTACGCTGACCAAGCCGGAGCTTTCGGGCAGCGGGATGCTCAAGATCGAAGCCGGTGCCCCGGCGGTCGACGAGATCCTCAAATCGATCAGCACGCCACCGGCGATGGCCGAATTCTTGCGGCGATCGCTGCCGGCCGATCTGATGTTGCAGCTCAATGCGCCGGCGGGCGATGGCGGCCAGGTGCTGAACATCACGGGCAAGCTGGCGACGGCGGACGCCAAGCTCGAAGCCAAGCTCGGGACGGGGATCGCCAATGCGCTGACCTCGCCAATCTCGGCGACGCTGGACATGCAGTCGGATGCGGCGCTGCTGATGACGCGGCAATTGGGCCTCGGCATCTCGCCGCTGTTCGGCGATGGAACGACGTTGCACCTTGCTGCATCGGTCGATGGCGTCCCAGCCAACAGCTACGAAGCGCACGTGGCGCTTGATGGTGGCGACGATCATCTGATCTTCGATGGCAATGTGGTGCCGGGCGATTTCACCAAGATCAGTGGCACTGGTCGTATCGATGCCAAACTCACCGATCCGACGGTGCTGACCGAGGCGATTGGCGCGGGTGGACTCTACCTGCCGCCGGTGGTGGGCAAGGCAGACATCGAGTTCAACGGCGCCGATAGTGTGTCGCTGTCGCGGATCGATGCCGGCGGAACCAGCGGCGAGCTGGCGCTGGCGCGGCACGGCGATCTGGCGTCGGTGACCGGGCAATTGACGGTGCCGGCGTTCGATGTGCACGCGCTGCTGCCGGCGTTGGCTGGTGCGGCAAGCACGGTAGCGATGGCGGACAGCGTCTGGCCCGAGGGTCCGATCGATATTGGTGGCGTGCCCCGCGCCAGCGAGGGCCGGATCGACGTGAAGGCGCCGGAGATCACGGCTGGCGGAAACACGCTGCTGAGGGATGCCGGTTTCGGTTTCGACTGGGACGCGCAGAGCGTGCATCTGCGCAATCTCAACGGTAGCAGCGGCGCGGGCAGGATGAGCATCGACGCGACGGTGTGCTGCTCGAACGCGGCGCTGCCTGAGAAGCAGGTGAGCGGCCGTCTGGCGCTGAACGGGGTTGCGCTCGATACGATTGCACCGGCGCCGATCGCCGCGGGACTCGACGGCACGATTACGGCTGCAGCCGAGTTCAATGGCACGGGCGAAACGCTTGGGCAGGCGATCAGCGCGATGACCGGCACCGGCAGCTACTCCGTGGATGGGTTCTCGGCGGCGCGGTTCGATCCGGGCGTTTTTGCGGGGTTGAGCGGGTTGACCGGGGTGCTCGATATGACGCCCGAGGCGCTGACCGCGGACGTGACGGACAAGCTTGCGGCCGGTCCATTTACGGCGCCGAGCCTGACCGGGAGTTTCACGATTGCAGGTGGTGTGCTGCGCAGTCCGAATCTGGCGATCGTCGGAATGGGCGCTCGGATTTTTGGGGGCGCCAATTTGACGCTCAAGGATCTCAGCGTGGACGGGCGTTATTCGATGTCGCCGACCGGCAATTCCGATGCGGCGAGTGCTATCGATCAGACGACCGCCGAGATCGATGCGGTGGTGAAGGGGCCGCTCTGGGCGCCGTCGACGAGCTATGATTTCGCGTCGCTGATCGACGGCATGAAGATCAAGGCCAGCGAGGTCGAGCTGGCGCGGCTCGAACAGCTTAAGGCGGCGGCCGACGCGCGCGCCAAGGCGCAGGCTGAGGAAGACGCGCGGCTCGCCGCGGAACAAGCTGCCGTCGAAGCCGCCAAAAAGGCGGCGGACGAGGAAGCGGCGAAACAGGCCGCGGCGGCCGAAGAAGCGCAGCAAAAGGCGGCGGCGGATGCCGCGGCGCGCGATCTAGGGATGTGACGTTTCCGCGTCGCGTAGGACCGCGATGCGGAGCGAGGAGGAAAGATTGGGGCCGTCGCGGCCGCGATCTATTTCCTCGATCAGCGCGGTGAGGCGGAGGCCGCGGTGGGTCGCGAGCCGCTCGAGCCCGGACCAGAATTCAGGTTCGAGCGCGATGCTGGTGCGGTGCCCGGCGATCGTCAACGACCGCTTCTGCATGAATTTTTTCTTCGCATGGCCTCGTCCAAAAACCGGCCACCATTTTTTGGGGCCATGCGCGCCCTACTTCTTGCGGAAAGCGTCGAGGCTGACGACTTTTTCGCCGGCCGGCTCCGTTGCGGGGGGCGGCGCGTTGGCGGAGGGCGCGGCCGGCACGAGCTTTGTCGGCTCGCTCGCTTCTGACAGTTCATCCTCGGTCGGCAGCGGCATGGAGCTCTTGAGCTCGAGGCCGAACTGCACGGAGGGATCGAAGAAGCCCTTGATGGCCGTGAAGGGCACGACGAGGGTCTCAGGCTTGTCGTCGAAGCTGAGGCCGACCTCGAAGGCGGTATCAGTGACCTTGAGGTCCCAGAACTGGTTCTGGAGCACGATGGTCATGTCACTGGGATATTGGTCGAGCAGGCGCTGGCTGACGCGCACACCGGGTGCTTTGGTGACGAACGAAATAAAGAAGTGATGCTCGCCGGGCAGGCCGGTCTTGGCGACTTCGGAAATGACCTTGCGGACCACGCCGCGCAGCGCGTCCTGGGTCAGAATGTCGTATCGGATGTGGTCTTGAGCCATGTCGCCTGCTGCGGGAATCCCGTCCGCGCCATATCAGCCGCCGAGGGCTGCAAGATCAAGGACAAAGGGGAGGTCTTGATGCTGTGCCACCCGATGCGAGCCATTCGACCGTAGGTCTCATGGCCTTCCCGCATTCAAATGTCTCCATTGGAGACATTTGTCCGGCTGCGCCGGACCATTTGGAAGAGTGCAGGCTTCTGTTGCCAGGTGCCTGCGAACCCCGCCTGTCGCCCAGCTAAGAGCGGAGGACTTCTAGTTTTAGGTACCAGCACCGCTTACGCGGCGAGGGCGACCTTAGCTGCATAGTTATCATTCGCAACTATAAGGATGGCCTGATGACGGTAGTGCCATGCCGAGCGAAAACACACCCTTTACGCCCTCGTCGATCCTGTTTCGCCCCCAGTGGCTCCCCCCGCGAGGGGAGGAGAGATGGTGGAGGCGCCGGGTACTGCCCCCGGGTCCGATGGGTTTATTACGATAGCCATTTATCGCCATAGCCCTTGCGGGCACGCTTGATATAGGCGTTGGGACCGAAGGATGCAAACGGGCTACGCGATAATCTCGGTGATCAGGGCTTCCAGCGGATCGAGATTGCCGTCGAAGCTTGCGATCATGGCGGCAAGCGTCCGTTTGGGCTCTAGAACATCGTCGTCGAAGGGGTGATCGGAATTTAGGACGAGGACCTTGAGGAAAGCGGGTTGCGTCCTGCCGTTGCCCTCTCGGAAGGGGTGGCCGGCGTTCAGTTCACCGAGAAAACGCGCAGCGTTCCTGGCAAAATCCACACTATCATACCTCGTCAGGTGGTCGCGATTGTCCAGCCAGGCGAACGTGGCGGCCATGAAGCTATCGAGGTTTTCGGGGTAGCAGAACCAATTGCTGCCTTTGGCGATGCGGACCGTGCGTGGCTGTCCGGCCCAGTCGTAAACGTCCTGGAAGAGATGGTGGTGGATCGCATAGTGGCCATATCCCATGTTTCCGGCAGGCAAAGGTTCTTCGGCGCGGGTGACGAACATTGAGAACTCGAATTCATCTAAGTCCTGCTGATTTCGGAGTTCCGCTTTGTTGATCAGGACCGACGTGCTCGGGTAGCAAAGCGGGTCCTGCTCTGCCTCATAAGCCATGGCCCGAGCTATTTTGCCTTGAAGGCGCTGCGGATGCGTTGTCGATGTGCTTCGCCTGTCTCGCCGTTGCGGTCCGCGTCGTCGATAAGCTGTCCGGTACGAGCGGAGCGATCTTGTCCTTCGACCGCACTGAACCTCTCGGCGCTTGTCCGGCCTATGACAAAACGACCCGTTTGGGCATCACGAACGACCGGCTTTTTCATGCCTCAACTCTACCACCACGCATAAGGCGAGGCCAGCTTAAGCCAGCACCGCCAGTGCTTCGATCTCGACGAGATAGTCCGGGCTGGCGAGGCCGTGGACGCGGAGGCCGGTGACGGTGGGCGGGTTGGGGCGATTGCCCCAGACGGCCATCCAGGCGGCGAAGCCGGGGCGGATGTCGACGTCGCCAGCGAGGTAAATCTTGACCTGGACGAGCTGTTCGAGCGTCGCGCCGGCGGCTTTTAGGCAAAACTGCAGGTTTTCGAGGGCTTTGGCGGTTTGGGCGCCGAGATCGCCCTTGCCGACGATCTGGCCATTGGCGTCGACGGCGTTCTGACCGCCGATGATCAGGGTGCGGGCGCCGGCGGGCAGCAGGATCGCCTGGGTGAAGGCGTGGTTGTGGTGCATGGCGGCGGGGTTGATGTATTCGACGGGCATCGTTGCTCTCCTCTGTGAGAATCATTCGTTTGGACGCCAATGGAGGAGATTGGCCTGCTAAAAGGTTCCCCGAACGGAGTGTCTGAAAATGTCAGTATTGGCGCTGAGAACCAATGACACCGATGTTCGGCATCCCGAGCAGCAATATCTCGACCTGATGCGGTTGATCCTCGAAACGGGCGTCGACCGGTCGGACCGGACTGGGACCGGGACGAAATCGATCTTCGGACACCAGATGCGGTTCGATCTGGCGCGCGGCTTCCCGCTGCTGACGACCAAAAAGCTGCACGTCAAGTCAATCATCAACGAACTGCTGTGGTTCCTGCGCGGGGAAACCAATGTGCGCTGGCTGCAGGAGCGCGGGGTCAAGATCTGGGACTCATGGGCGGATGAGAACGGCGATCTCGGGCCGGTCTATGGCAGCCAATGGCGGAGTTGGCCGGACGGGCAGGGCGGCACCATCGACCAGATCGCCAATGTGGTGCATTCGATCAAAATGAAACCGGATTCCCGCAGGCACATCGTAACGGCCTGGAATCCGGCGGAGGTCGACGAGATGGCGTTGCCGCCGTGCCATTGCCTGTTCCAGTTCTATGTTGCTGAGGGGAAACTCAGTTGCCAGCTCTACCAGCGGAGCGGCGACGTCTTTCTCGGCGTCCCGTTCAATATCGCGTCGTATGCGCTGCTGACGCTGATGGTGGCGCAGGTCACGGGGCTCCAGCCGGGGGAATTCATTCATTCGTTCGGGGACGTGCATCTTTATTCAAACCACGTTCAGCAAGCGCATGAGCAATTGCGCCGGACGCCGAAGCCGCTGCCGCGGCTGACGCTCAACCCCGACAAAAAGTCGATTTTCGAGTTCGACTTCGAGGATTTCATGCTGACCGGGTACGCCCCCCATCCACACATCAAAGCCGAGGTGGCCGTATGAAATCGCTCCTCATCGCTGCGTTTGCCCTGACGGCCGCGGCGAGCCTTCCGGCTTTTGCGAACGATACGATGTCTCAACTCGGCACTGGTGGACTGATCTTCCTGACCAGCCAGGATGTGTCGATGGATTCCGAGGACCTCAGCGTCGGGCCAAAGCAGGTCAAGGTGGTGTATGAGTTCACCAACCATTCCAAGGACGACCAGCACGCGCTGGTGGCGTTCCCGCTGCCCGACATCACTGGCGATGGCGACTTCATGGTGTCGATCCCGACAGAGGATCCGGCCAATTTTTTTGGGTTCGAGACGATTTTTGACGGTAAGGCGGTCGAGTCTGAGCTGCATCAATATGCGTTTTCGGTGGGCGTCGATCAGACGGCATTGCTGACCTCACTCAATGTGCCGCTGGCGCCATTCGGTGAAGATACGATCAAGGCACTCAATGCGCTGGCGCCGGCCGACCAGGAAAAGCTGATCCATCTCGGGATGGTCATTCCGATGACCTATGACGCCGGGCAGGGCGAGCAGACCGACTACACGCCGGTTTGGACGCTCAAATCGACCTACACGTGGGAAGCCGATTTCAAGGCTGGCGCGACCGCCGAGGTCGTCCACACCTACGTGCCGAGCGTCGGCGGAACGGTGGCGACGACGTTCCTCGTGCCGCCGATGGACAAGACCGACGAGGACCGGCCGGCGGCGTACAAGAAGAAATATTGCACCGACGATAATCTGATCAAGACGCTCAAGACGTCGCTGAAGGACAAGGGCGATCTCTACAGCGCGCCCTATGTCGAAAGCTGGATTTCCTACATCTGGTCGACCGGGTCAAACTGGTCGGGCAGCATCGGCAAGTTCCACTTGACCATCGACAAGGGCGACCCCAAGAACCTCGTTTCATTCTGCTGGGACGGCAAGGTCACGAAAACGGGACCGACAACCTTCGAGATGGACGCGACGGACTGGTATCCGCCGTACGGGCAGGAGCTCGAAATCATGATCCTCAACCATCAGGAGCCGGAGAATGCCGGCTGACGCATGAGCGTTACGATCCGCGATGCGGCGCGTTCCGACGCGCCGATCATTGTCAAATTCATCGCCGACCTCGCCGCGTACGAAAAGCTCAGCGGCGAGATGGAGGCAACGCCTGCCGACATCGAGCGCGATCTGTTCGGGCCGGCGCCGAAGGTGTTTTGCCAGATCGCAGAAGTCGACGGGCAGCCTGCGGGCTTTGCGCTTTGGTTTTACACGTTCTCGACGTTTCTCGGACGACACGGCCTGTGGCTCGAAGATCTGTTCGTCGAGCCGGCGCGGCGTGGGCAGGGCGTCGGCAAGGCACTGCTGGTCAATCTGGCGCAGCGCTGCCTGCGCGAAGGGCTGGGACGGTTCGAATGGAACGTGCTCGACTGGAACCAGCCTTCGATTGATTTCTATCAATCGCAAGGCGCGGTGTTCATGGATGGCTGGCGCGGCTGCCGGGTTACGGGCGAGGCGTTGAAAAGGCTGGGGGCGACATGAGCGTAGCTGTCGCCATCATCGCGGCCGTGGCCGCCAATGGGGTGATCGGCAACAGCAACGGGATTCCATGGCGGTTGCCGTCGGATTTTGCGCATTTCAAACGCATGACGGTGGGCAAGCCGCTGATCATGGGCCGCAAGACGTTCGAGAGCATCGGCCGGCCACTGCCGGGCCGCACCAATATCGTGGTGACCCGGCAGGAGGGTTATCAGCCTGATGGGGTGATCGTGGTTAGGAGCCTCGAGGCGGCGCTGGACGAGGCGCAGGCAATTGCGGCGAACGACCGGGCCAACGAGGTGATGATCGGCGGAGGGGCGGAGATTTACGCCCAGGCGCTGCCGATCGCCGACCGGCTCTATATCACCCATGTGGGCGCGAATCCGGAGGGTGACGCGCATTTTCCGCCCGTAAATATGGACGATTGGAAGGAATCGGGGGTCATCAACGTGCCCGTGAGCCCCAATGACAGTGCGGCATTCCGTATCAAGCTCTACCGACGAGCGCCGAACTCCCGCCGTTGATCGGCCCGGTCGCCCAACCTATATAGGGCGGCACGAAGCTTGGATCGAAAGGTGATTGATGCCCTGGGACAATAATACGGGGGGCGGCGGCCGCAATAATAACGGCGGCGGTCCATGGGGTCAGGCACCGCAGGGCGGAGGGCCGCGACGCGGCGGCACGCCAAGTCTTGAAGATATTCTGAAGAGCGGCCGCGATCGTTTCCAGGGCAGCGTTCCGGGCGGCCGGTGGGCCATCCTGGGCGGCATCGCCGTCCTCGTGATTTTCTGGCTGTTCAATTCGATCTACCAGATCGATCCGCAGGAAGTCGGCGTCGAAACGACGTTCGGCAAGCCGAGCGACGAGTTGAGTTCCTCCGGTCTGCATTTCCTTTGGTGGCCCTTCCAGAGCGTGGAGAGGGTGAACATCGCCCAGAACAAGACCGAGATCGGCTCGTCCACTAACCGGACGGGCAGTGCCAATGACGGCGTGATGCTGACCTCGGACCAAAACATTGTCGATGCCAAGTTCTCTGTGCTTTGGACGATCGAAGACCCCAAGGCCTATCTGTTCAACGTGAGGAGGCCCGACGACATGGTGCGCGCCAGCGCCGAGAGCGCGATGCGCGAAATCGTCGGCCGCAGCCCGGCCACCGAGATCTTCCGCTCCGACCGGGCCGGGATCGAGACCGAGGTGCAGCAGATCATCCAGTCGATCCTCAATACCTATAAGCTCGGTGTTCACATCGACAAGGTCAACGTCGAGGACGTGGCGCCGCCGGAAGAGGTCGCAGACGCGTTTGCCGATGTGCAGCGCGCCCAGCAGGACCAGCAGAAGTACCAGGAAGACGCGCGCAACTACGCCAACACGCTATTGGGCAATGCCCGTGGCCAGGCTGCCAAAATCCGTGAGGGTGCGGCGGCGTATAAGAGCCGCGTCGTGCAGGAAGCCGAGGGTGAGGCGTCGCGCTTCATTTCGATCTATAACCAGTACGCCAAAGCGCCGGAAGTCACTCGCCGTCGGCTTTATCTCGAAACGATGGAGCAGGTGTTGGCTGCGTCCAACAAGGTCGTGGTCGAACCGGGCGTCTCCGGTTCGGGTGTCATCCCCTATCTGCCCCTGCCACAATTGATCAGCAAGCCGCCAGCGACTGATGCCACGACCCCGCCGGCCGGCGCCGCTGCGACCTCGGGAGCGAACTGAGCCATGAACAGACTCATCGCCATCGGCGTTGTCGCCCTCGTCGCAATCTATTTGCTGTTCTCGTCGATCTATATCGTCAATGTCCGCGAGCAGGCCATCGTGCTGCGCTTCGGCCAGATCACCGAGGTGCGCAAGGAACCCGGCCTCTACTTCAAGCTGCCGACAAACTTCGTCGACACCGTGCAGATCATCGAGAACCGGCTGCTGCGCTACGATATTGCCAATATGCAGCTGCAGGTCAGCGATGGCGCGAAGTACATCGTCGACGCGTTCCTCACCTATCGCATCGCCGACGCGACCAAGTTCCGCCAGCGTCTGCAGGGCGATCTCGATCTCGCCGAACAGCGGATCGGGACACGCTTCGACGCCGCGCTGCGGCAGGTCTATGGGCGGCGGCTCTTTACCGCCGCGCTATCGGCCGAGCGGCCAGAAATGATGCGAGAAGCCGGCGACCTGATCCGGCCGGGCATGAGTGATCTGGGCATCGATATCGTTGATGTCCGCATCCTGCGCACCGATCTGTTGCCCGATGTGTCCAAGAACACCTTCGATCGCATGTCGGCGGAACGCTTCGCACAGGCGGCGGCGATCCGTGCCGACGGCCAGCAAGCATCGCAGTCGCTCAAGGCCATCGCCGACCGTCAGGCGGTCGAAATCGTTGCAGCGGCCAGCAAGGACAGCGAGATCATCCGCGGTGAGGGCGACGGCAACCGAGCCGCCATCTTCGCCTCGGCCTATGGTGCTGACCCAGAGTTCTTCGAGTTCTACCGCTCGCTCGAATCGTATCGGACAGCGCTCGGCGGCGTCGGCGGCACAAGCATGGTGTTGTCGCCTGACAGCGAGTTCTTCCGGTACTTCAAGTCTGACACGAGCAACGGCACCGTCCCGACACCGGCGGCGCCCAATGGCATCCCGCCATTGCCGCTGACGGAACCCGATGTCCCCGCGCCCACCGATACGTTGCCATTGACCGACACCGTCGTGCCTGAAATCGCGGCGCCGACGCTCGACCAGGCAACGCCGGCAATCACAACGACGCCGGCCGATGCGCCACCGGCGGTCAATCCGGACGGCAGCGTGGTGGCGCCGGTGGTTCCGGTCACTCCCGAGGCATCGTCGGCGCCTGCCCAATAGCAGCCGCTCTGTCGCCATCAAGGCGGATTACTAAACAGGCCGGTGATGGTTACACATCACTGGCCTCAATTTTTTCGTGCGGGTGCACTGCTTGCGCGTTTTGCGGAGTTGCTTTCTTGTACTGCCCAGCGAGGGGCGAGGGGAATGAACATGAACATGCAGTTGGCAAAGTCGCTGATCGCCGCGGTCGTGCTGAGTTTTTCGATGCCTGCGCTGACGCTCGCCAAGGGGCCGGAATCGGTGGCCAAGCTTGCTGCGGTACTTTCACCGGCAGTGGTCAACATTGGCACGACCAAGCATGTCGGCGGCAAGGGGCAGGCTTTCCCCAAAGCGCCGGATGGCTCGCCGCTCAACAAGCTTTTCGACGACCTCAATCCCAATTCTGGGCAAGGTCCAGACGCCGAGCAGGAGGCGCGCAGCCTCGGCTCGGGCTTCATCATCAAGGCCGACGGGACGATCGTCACCAACAACCACGTCATCGATGGCGCTGACGAGATCGTGGTGATGATGACTGATGGGACACGGCTGCCTGCCAAGCTGATTGGTGCTGACGACAAGGCAGACCTCGCGGTGATCAAAGTCGATGCGGGCCATCCGTTGCCGTTCGTCGAATTCGGCGACAGCGACAACGCGCTGGTCGGCGACTGGGTGATGGCGATAGGCAACCCGTTCGGATTGGGCGGCTCTGTGTCGCTGGGGATTGTGTCGGCTCGTAACCGCGACATCCAGGAAGGCCCGTACGACGATTTCATTCAGACCGACGCGGCGATCAACCAGGGCAATTCCGGCGGGCCGCTGTTCGACATGGATGGCAAAGTGGTGGGGATTAACACCGCGATCATCGCGCGCGGTGGCGCGTCGCTCGGGATCGGGTTTGCGGTGCCGGTCAATCTGGCGCGGCCGGTGGTTGAGCAATTGGCCGAGTATGGCGAGACGCGGCGCGGCTGGCTCGGCGTCAACATCCAGGAAGTGACGCCCGACATCGCCGACAGCCTCGGACGGCCGAACGCCTATGGCGCGCTGGTGGTGAGTGTGACCAAGACCGGGCCGGCCGACGGGATCATCAATGAAGGCGATTTGATCCTCGAGTTCAACGGCAAGACGATCCAGAAGATGCGCGACCTCTCGCGGTTTGTCGCCGAAACGAGCGTGGGCAGCGGCGCCAAGGTGAAGCTGCTGCGCGAGGGCAAGGAAGTGAGCCTCGAGGTCAAGCTCGGGCGCCTTGAAGTGGGCGAGCAGATTATCGCCGCGACCGAAACGCCGTCGCCAGTGACGCCGGGTGCCGATGTCGACGAGCCGGTGGGACCGCCGCCGGGGCTCAAGGACATGCTGGGGCTCGATCTGTCGCCGATCGACGCGGCGGCACGTAAGACTTACGCGCTGGCGCCGTCGCTCAAAGGGCTGGTGATCACCGAGGTGACCAAGGGCTCGGATGCCGAGAAGCAGGGGTTGATCGCCGGGCTGATCATCAGCGAGGTCAATCAGCAGAAGATCGAAACCGTCGCCGATGTCACCGAGAAGGTGAACGCGGCGAAGGAGGCGGGGCGGCCGGCGGTGCTGTTCAAGGTGACGGACCCGACGGGCGGCAATCGGTTCATTCCGGTGAAGCTGAACTAGCGGCAGGTCTCAACCGTCGTGCTTGTTGCTCACCCCTCATCCGGCGCTGTGCGCCACCTTCTCCCGTAAGGGGAGAAGGGAGGGGCGGAGAGATCGAAGCTGAACTAGCGGCGGTTAGCGGATGATGTCTTCGTCGGGGTAGCCCTGCAGATACAGCAGGGCGGTGAGATCGCCGTGGTCGATCCGCACTTGCGCCTGGGCCGCGACGACGGGTTTGGCGTGGACCGCGACGCCGAGGCTGGCGGCTTTGATCATGTCGAGATCGTTGGCACCATCGCCGACCGCGAGGGTCGCGGCGAGCGGGATGTCGTGGGTGGTGCAAAGTTCGTTCAGGCGGCTGAGTTTCGCCTCGCGGCCCAGGATCGGATCGGCGACGGTGCCGGTCAGTATATCGCCATCGAATTCGAGCGTGTTGGCCATGGCCTCGTCGAAGCCGATGCGTTTGCCGATGTAGTCGGCAAAGAAGGTGAAACCGCCCGAGACGAGCGAGGTGTAGGCGCCGTAGGCCTTCATGGTCTGCACCAGCGCGCGGCCGCCGGGAGCGAAGGTGATCTGCTCGCGACGGACCTCTTCGATGCGCGCGCGGGGCAGACCCTTGAGCAATTTGACACGGGTGCGGAGCGCCTGCGCGAAATCGAGTTCGCCATTCATGGCTCGGGCGGTGATGGCGGCGACTTCGTCCTTGATGCCGACGGCGTCCGCCAGCTCATCGATGCATTCCTGCTCGATCATGGTCGAGTCCATGTCGGCGATCAGCAGGCGCTTGCGGCGGTTGGCGAGGGGGATGTGGGCGACGTCCACCGGGCGATCGGCGACGATGGCGCGGGCGACTTCGGCGGCATTCGCGAGTTTCGGCTTGACGATTTCGACCGCGATGCGCTGATGCAGCCAGTTGACCTCGCCGCCGGTCTCTTTTTGCACCGCGGCAACGATCGCGTAGTCGAGTGCCGGGTTAGCGGGATTGGCGATGAGGCAGAGGACCGACACGGGCGTCCGATATGGCTGGGGACAAGAGAGCGGTTCTGATAGCGGGTCCGACTGCCAGCGGCAAGTCGGCGCTGGCGCTCGAGCGGGCGCAGGCGGTTGGCGGGCTGATCGTCAATACCGATGCGCTGCAAGTCTACGATGGGCTGCGGCTGATAACGGCGCGACCGGGGGAGGCGGAGACCGCGCTGGTGCAGCACGAGCTCTACGGCGTCGTGTCGCCGGATGTGCGGTTTTCGACCGGGGACTGGGCGCGGGCGGCGGCGCGGGTGATTGCCGAGAGTGGCGATCGGCCGCTGATTTTTGCCGGCGGAACGGGACTCTATCTTGCGGCACTGACTGATGGGTTTGCCGATGTGCCGGAGGTGCCGGCGGTCGCGGTCGCATGGGCCGAGGCGGAGGTGGCGGGGCTCGACCGCGAGGCCCGAGGACGGTTGATCGCCGAGCGCGATCCGGTGATCGCGGCGCGGCTCAAGGCGCCGGACCCACAGCGGGTGATCCGGGCGCTGGCCGTGCTGAAAGCGACTGGGCGATCGCTGGCGAGTTTCCAGGACGAGACGCAGCGCGGGCTGCTCGACGGATATGCCATTGAGCGGATCGTGCTCAACCCGGATCGCGAGGTGCTGCGGCAGCGGATCGCGACGCGGTTCGTCGTGATGCTGGAGCGGGGCGCGATCGAGGAGGTGCGCGGGTTGTTGGCGATGGGGCTCGATGCATCATTGCCGATTCACAAAGCGATCGGGGTGCGCGAGATCGGCGAGTATCTTGGCGGTAGCATCGACCGCGAGACGATGATCGAGCGGGCGGTGATCGCAACGCGGCAATATGCGAAGCGGCAGCGGACATGGTTTCGCAGCCGTATGGCCGACTGGACCTCGATCGAGACCTAAGCCAGGGCCTTTGGGGTGAGGCCGAGCCGGTCGCGGATGGCGAAGCGGATGGTGAGGACCAGGGCGACGGCGGCGAGACCCGCGGCGAGGCCGAACCAGATGCCGACGCCGAGGAAGCCACCGGGGAAGGCTAGCAGATAGGCGACGGGGAAACCGACGAGCCAATAGCCGACGAGCGCGATGACGAGCGGCATGACGGTGTCGCTGAGGCCGCGCAAAGCGGCGCCCATCACCACTTGTGTGCCGTCGACGATCTGGAAGATGCCAGCGATGATCAGGTAGCTCGCCGCGAGCTGGGCGGCATGAAAATTGGCGGGATTGGCGGGGTCGAGGAAGAGACCGACGAAGGTGTGGGGGAAGAGCAGGAACAGCACGCCGGTACACGACATGAAGATCAGGGTTGCGGCCAGGGAAGTCCAGCCGGCCTTGCGGATGCCCTCCGGGTTCTTCCCTCCCGCCGCGATACCGACGCGGACGGTGGTCGCTTGGGCAAGGCCGAGCGGCACCATGAAGGAGATCGAGGCAAGCTGCAGCGCGATCGAGTGAGCGGCGAGGGCGTCCTGGCCAATCCACCCTTGCAGCAGCGACGCCGAGGTGAAGAGCAGAACCTCGGCAAGACCCATCAGGCCGATCGGTAGGCCGATGCGAAAGATCTCGATGAAGCGCGGCCAGTCAGCCGTGAAGAAGCGGCTGAAGATATGGTAGCGGCGGAACCGCCGGTGCAGCTGGATGTAGCCGATCATGATGGCCAGCATCACGGTATTTACGACTGTGGTGGCGATGCCGGCGCCGGCGAGCTCGAGCCGCGGGAAGCCCCAATTGCCGAAGATCAGCGCGTAGTCGACCAGCGCGTTGACGAAGACGCCGGCAATGGTGATGGCGAGGATGACGCGCGTGTTGCCGTGGGCGGCGAGGAACGAGCGGAAGACGATGATGAGGAAGGCCGGGAAGATCAGCCAGACGGCGAAATGAATGAAGCGCTCCGCCAGGGCGGTGAGCTCGGGATCCTGGCCGAGGGCGCGATAGATCGGCGCGACGTTCCAGATGATGGGCAGCAGAACGACGGCGATGGCGACGGCGGCCCAGATGCCCTGGCGGACGGTGCGGCGCACTGAGCGATAATCGCGGGAGCCGAGCGCTTGGGCGACCATCGGGGCGACGGCGCCGGCAACGCCCATGCCGAACAGCTGGATGGCGATGAACAGCGAATTGGCGAGAGCGGCGGCGGCGAGATATTTCGGGCCGAGCCAGCCGACCATGATGACATCGGTGGTGAACAGCGAGATCTGCGCCAGTTGCGCGATGATCAGCGGCCAGCCGAGCGTGAACAGGGCGCGGAATTCCGCTCCCCAGGATTGCGACGACAATGATTTCGCCGCGCCTTTGATTGGCGTTGCGGCTTGGCTGTTCATTTTGGAAGTTCCACGCGCCCGGGCGGTTTAGCCGAAGGCTTGGCGATTGCCTATAGTTCGGCCTCGGAGGCGAGGAAGCGGATGTCGCCGTGGCGGTTGGATTCGCGGACGAAATCGCGGAGCGGCGCGGAGTTTTCGGTGTAGGCCGAGATGTCGCCGACGATGGCGATGCGCAACTGGTAGTTGGTGAATTTCTGCAGGATCGCGCCGGCGAGGCCGGAGCTCAGCTGGAAGAATTCGGGGGCGAGCCGGGCGGCCGGAATGACAACCAGCTCGGCGCCCAGCTCGGCGCCATGACCGAAGGCCTCGCCGATCAGGTCGCGGCCATCATCCTCGGTCGCGATCAGGGGGCCGGCGGCGGGCAGGGTGTAGGTAACCATCGGCTGCAAATAGCGGAGCAGCCGGGCAAAGAAAAGGGCGGCCGAAGCCGCCCTCTCAAGCGATGGTTACCACCAACGCGAACCGCGATCGTAGTGACCATGATGCATGGGCGGACGCGAATGCATCCAGCCGTGCGACGGGAACGGCGAGCCGAAGCCGAAGCTGAAGTTTACGCTCGGGGGTTCCCGATAGACCGGCGGCCTGACACGCGAGTCCGCGAGGTATGCGCAGCTGACCCAACCGTCGGGTCCGGCTTTCGTGACGCGGCACCAGCCGTTCGATTTGGCGACGACATTGACCTGCTCGCCGGGCCGCAGCGTATCGACGACCCGATAGCTGGTCGATGGACCGGTGCGGACGTTAACGCTCGATGTCGCGACGGCCGCCGAAGCGACGCCGATGGTGAGCGCAGTAATGGCGGCGCCGAGTGCGCCAGCCTTGATGAGATTGGACTTGATAGACATTGAGTTTCCTTTCTCGCCCCTTGATTGGACAACGGCGACAGCGGACCAAAAGATCCGCGTTCTCCAAAATGTAACGTTCCGGAAAGCCCAAGGTTCCTGCGAGCGAGCCAAAACGCCGGACGGCCGCGGGCCTCCGGGTCTCCCCTTAGGCTTTCGCCGCTTCATCGCAGCGTCACAGCGGAGATTCGTCACTGCCGGTTCGTAGACACGCAGCTATTTGACGGCTTCCTAGGCAACTGCGAAAAGGACCGCGCCCAAAATCAGCGGCTTTGTTGAGGAGAAAGACTTGGCTGCGGCCAATTCGGAGAATGGGGCGGGCGAGGCTTTCCTCGCTGGCGGCGGGGAAATGGGGGCGTTAATCCGCGCCCATGATTGGGCGCATTCGTCTCTTGGCGTGCCCGCTGCCTGGCCGCAGGCGCTGAGAACTGCCGTTCGGGTGATGCTCAACACCGGCCACCCGATGTATATCTTCTGGGGTCCCAAGGCGATCTGTCTCTACAATGACGCCTATAGCGGGTCGATCGGGCCGGAGCGGCATCCCGCATCGCTGGGCGGGGAGGGCCGGGCCGTCTGGGACGAGATCTGGCCGATCATCGGTCCGCAGATCATCGAGGTGATGAGCGGCGGCGCGGCCACCTGGCACGAAAACGCGCTGGTGCCGATCACCCGCGGCGGCAAGCTCGAGGATGTTTACTGGACCTACAGCTATGGGCCAATCGACGACGAGACGGCGCCGAACGGCGTTGGTGGTGTGCTGGTGGTGTGCGCCGAGACCACTGAGCAAGTGATCTTCGCGCAGCAGGCCGCGGCCGAACGTCGGCGGCTGGCCGACCTGATGGAACAAGCCCCCAGCTTCACGGCGGTGCTGCGCGGGCCGACGCATATCTTCGATATCACCAATGCCGCCTATCGACAGTTGATCGGGCATCGCGACGTGATCGGCAAACCGGTGCGCGAGGCGCTGCCGGAGATCGCCGGGCAGGGGTTCTTCGAACTGCTCGACGAGGTTTACAACTCGGGCAAAGCGTTCGTCGGGACCGGGCTGCACGCGCTGATCGAGCGGCAGCCGGAGGCGCCGCCCGAGGAGCGATTCCTCGACCTGATCTACCAACCGATTACCAATTCCGATGGCGCGGTGACCGGCATTTTCGTGCAGGGGCACGATGTGACCGACCAGAAGCTCGCCGAGATTGCTGCGGCGGCCAGCGAAGAGCGGTTCCGCATGCTGTCGCAGTCGTTGCCAAATCATATCTGGACGGCGCAGCCGGACGGCAACCTCGATTGGTTCAACGATCGTGTTTATGCCTATAGCGGGGCTAGGCCCGGTGAGTTGGACGGCCAGAAATGGGCCTCCATCGTGCACCCTGACGACGTCGTCGCTGCGGCGGAGTCATGGGGGCAGGCGCTGAATAGCGCCAAGCCGTACAGCGCGGAATTCAGGTTGCGCCGCCATGACGGCGTCTATCGCTGGCACATCGCCCGCGCGGTTCCCAGTGTCGATGCAAACGGCAAAGTGGGGCGCTGGGTGGGCAGCAACACTGACATCGACGAGCAGAAATCGGCGGAAGCGGCGTTGGCCGAAAGTGCGCTGCAGGTGCGGCTGGCGCTGTCGGCCGCCGAGATGGGCGTGTGGGAATGCAAGGTGGTTGGCGGGCAGTTCGTCGATCTGGTCGGCGATGACCGGGCGCTGGCGTTGCTCGGTGGGTCGCCGGTTCAGTCGTCAAGCTTCGACAATTTCATGGGCAGGATTCATCCGGAGGATCGGATCAGTCTGGGGCCGGCGGCGGCCGCGGCGCTTGCCCCCGATGGCGACGGCGTGCTCGACATCGAATATCGCGTGGTGCCGGGGGCCGGAAACGGGCACAGCGAGCATTGGGTGCATGCGCGGGCGCAGGCCATCCGTGGCCCTAACGGCATCCGGCTGATCGGGACGGTTCGGGACGTCAGTCAGCGCAAGGAGGCTGAAGCGCGGCAGGCGGTGTTGCGCGGCGAACTCCAGCACCGGATCAAGAACACCATGGCGATGGTCAGCGCGATCGCGACGCAGACGTTGCGCGGCGACGACATCATCGACCGGCGCGCGGCGTTCACCGGCCGGCTGACGGCACTCGCCCATGCCACCGACATTTTGACGGCGTCGACTTGGAAGAGCGGACAATTGCGGACGGTGCTCGATGGGGCGCTGGCGGCGCATGGCTGGGATGAGCACCGGTTTGAGGCCTCCGGCCCCGAGGTGGAGCTGAACTCGCGGCAGGCCCTGTCATTGGCGCTGGCGCTGCACGAACTGGCAACTAACGCGACCAAGTATGGCGCGCTGTCGGTCGATGGCGGCAAAGTCGCCATCGAGTGGTCGCTGGATCAGGTGAACGAGGCGGGCGAGCCGGTGTTCAAGCTGGTGTGGACGGAAAGCGGTGGACCGCCGGTGGTCGAACCGCAGAGCAAGGGGTTCGGCTCGCGGTTGATCACTCGGGCCCTGGCCGCCGATTTCGAGGGCAGCGTGGGGATCGTTTACGCGCCGGGCGGCGTTGTGTGTACGTTGATATCTCCACGAGATCGCGTCGTCCCAGAGCAATCGGCGCATCCGGCTCTGCAGTCCGGCGAGGCATAATAGCCATGAGCGAGCCGCGCGTCGCAGTGTTAGTGGTCGAGGACGAAGCCCTGGTTCGCATGGGGATCGTCGACCATCTCGAGGAAGCAGGGTTTGCCGTGTTCGAGGCCGCGAACGCGGATCTGGCGGTGGCGCTGCTGGCGGTCACGCCGCAGATCAGATTGCTGTTCACCGACATCGATATGCCCGGCAGCATGGACGGGCTGAAGCTCGCCGCAGCGGTCCGCAAGCGCTGGCCGCCGGTCAAGATCGTGGTGACATCGGGGCACTGGCGCAATGCACCGGGCAGTCTGCCCGAGGGCAGTGTGTTCTTTGCCAAGCCGTATGATCCCGACGAGATTGCCTCGACCCTGCGGCGGCTGGCCGCCTGATTATGCAACCCAATTGGGTGAAGTTCGTTTCATTCTGACTGGAGCGCCGCTCCAGCGCAGCGTCACACTGGAGAAGCGTCAATGTCGGTCCTTATCTCTATTCTTATCACCTTCCTCGTCATCGCCCTGGTGCTTTGGCTGGTGCAGCGTCTCCCGGTCGATGCGCGGATGCGGCAGATCGTGCAGATCGTCGTCATCATTATCGGCATCATTGCGCTGCTGAAATATCTCGCGGTGTTTTGAGGCGATGCCCGATCACGCCCGTCACACCCAGATTTGACGGGGGTTGATGCATGTGTTCCCGGCTCTGCGACTAGGGTCCCGGTGCCGCCAAAGGGGCGGGAGGGAGACTTCCAATGCGCATTGCAAAGATCGTCGCGATCGCACTCGTTATTTCGGCAGCCATTAGTCCTGTCTTCGCCGCCGACGCCATGATGGCGGGCGGCGATACGATGGGGATGATGGCGGGCGGTGAGGTCATGACGTTCATGGGCGATGGCCACATGGGCAAAGCCATGGTCACCGACCAGGCGATGATGGACTCGATGATGAAGATGGCCAAGCCGATCGATGGCTGCCTGATCATCATGACGGGCAAGGACGGCAAGACCTATATGGTGACGCCGACCAGCAAAGACGAAATGGCTCAATGCGAAAAGATGGCGATGTAGCCAGCGACTGATCCCGGGCGGCCGAAATGGCGGCCCGGGAATTTGACTCTGACGCTGGCATTCAGGCCGGGTTCACGAGGCGACCGGCAATGTCGGGTTGTTGCGGTGAAGGGCGCCGCAACGTCCCACCGGCTCGATGCCGCCAACCACGTCAGGACAATATTTTGACTCTCCGCACCCTCGGTGCTGCCACCCTCGTGACGGCCGGCAGCCTTCTCATGCTTGCTTCCGCCGCGTCGGCCTCGCAGGCCATCATGCTCAATACAGTTTCGATGCACGCCGGTCCCGTCGACAAGTCCAGCGCAATGGGCACGCTCAAGCAGGGGACCAAGGTCTCGGTTGTCTGGTGCGGCCCGGAAGTGAAGTTTTGCCTCGTGCGGTTCCATGAACTGACGGGCTGGGTCCTCTCCACCGACCTCACCGCCGCTGGCGCGAGCAAGGCTGTGGACGAAGAAGGCGGCAAGGGCACCCAGGCGGCCGATAGTTCGGGCGGCGGACGCACCCCCAAGCAGGCCAGCGCGTTGGTCGACATGGCGCCGCCCAAGGCGCCGCCGCCGAGCGGGCCGGTCTACAGCGTCGTGACAGGCGGGCAGTACGGCCTCATCAATCCGTAACCACTGAAACGGGCCTGTCGCGCCGGCGCGGCGCGGGGCCTTGACGGGATGGCGGGAGGCGCGTAGCTTTCCGCCACTTTCGCAGGAGCACTCTCGTGCACAGCATTCTCGTAGTAATGGGGCGCGTCGGTCACGTGGGATAGCATCCCGCGGGAAGACTGGTGCGCGCAAACAGGTCCCGAACGGGGCCTTTTTTATTGGCCGCGATTCCAAAGCGAATAGTCCGTAGCGAATAGCGAATAGGGGAAGACAGATATGGCCCAGCAAATGACGGGCGCGGAGATGGTGATTGCGGCGCTGGCCGATCAGGGCGTCACCGACATCTTCGGCTATCCGGGCGGCGCGGTGCTGCCGATCTATGACGCGATGCATCAGCAGGACAAGGTGCGTCACATCCTCGTCCGGCACGAGCAGGGCGCCTCGCACATGGCCGAGGGCTATGCGCGCTCGACGGGGCGGGTTGGCGTGCTGCTGGTGACATCGGGGCCGGGGGCGACCAACGTCATTACGGGGCTCGCCGATGCGCTGATGGATTCAGTGCCAGTGGTGTGCATCACCGGGCAGGTGCCGACCAACCTCATCGGGTCGGACGCGTTCCAGGAGGGGGATACGGTCGGGCTGACGCGCAGCTGCACCAAGCACAATTATCTGGTCAAGAACGTCGCCGATCTGCCGCGCGTCCTGCACGAGGCGTTCTACATCGCCAATAGCGGGCGGCCGGGGCCGGTGCTGGTCGACATTCCCAAGGACGTGCAGTTCGCTGTCGGCACCTATTACGGGCCGACCGAGATCGAGACGACACGGCACAAGAGCTATCACCCGCAGATCGAGGGCGACGCGCGGCTGATCGAGGCGGCGGTCGACATGATGCTACGGGCCGAGCGGCCGATTTTTTACACCGGCGGCGGCGTGGTCAATGCCGGACCGGAGGCGAGCCAGCATCTGCGCGAGCTGGCCGAGCTCACCGGTTTTCCAGTGACCTCGACGTTGATGGGGCTGGGCGCGTTCCCGGGCTCGTCGCCGCAATGGCTGGGCATGGTGGGCATGCATGGCAGCTATGAGTCGAACATGGCGATGCACGATTGCGATCTGATGATCAACATCGGGGCGCGGTTCGATGACCGCATCACCGGGCGGCTCGACAAGTTCTCGCCGGGCAGCCGCAAGATCCATGTCGATATCGATCCGTCGTCCATCAACAAGAACGTCATTATCGATCTGCCGATCATCGGCGATTGCGGACAGGTGCTGAAGGAAATGGTGCGGGTGTGGCGCAGCAAGACCAACGCGCCGCGCGCCGAGGCGATTGCGCCGTGGTGGAAAGAGATCGAGAGCTGGCGGGCCAAGAACTCGTTCGGCTTCCGCAACTCATCGACGATCATCAAGCCGCAGCACGCGATCAAGCGGCTCTATGAGGCGAGCAAGGATCGCGACGTCTATGTCACGACCGAAGTGGGCCAGCACCAGATGTGGGCGGCGCAGCATTTCCCATTCGAGATGCCGAACCGCTGGATGACGTCGGGCGGCTTCGGCACGATGGGCTATGGGCTGCCGGCGGCGATCGGCGTGCAGGTGGCGCATCCGGAGGCGCTGGTGATCGACATTGCCGGCGAGGGCAGCGTGCAGATGACGATGCAGGAGATGTCGACGGCGGTGCAGTATGAGCTGCCGATCAAGATCTTCATTCTCAATAATGAGCGGCTGGGGATGATCCGGCAGTGGCAGGATCTGCTGCATGGCGGGCGCTATGCGCATTCCTATGCCGAGAGCCTGCCCGATTTCGTCAAGCTCGCCGAGGCCTATGGCGGCCATGGCGTGCGCTGCAGCGATCCGGCCAAGCTCGACGACGCGATCGCCGAGATGATCGACTACAAGGGGCCGGTGCTGTTCGACTGCCTGGTCGAGCGCGACGAGAACTGCCTGCCGATGATCCCGTCGGGCAAGCCGCACAATGAAATGATCCTGCCCGATTTCGCGGAGGATATTGGCAGTGTGATCGACGCCAAGGGACGGGAGATGGTCTGATGAACGCCCATTTGATGCAGCCGACTGGATCGGCCTATTTCCTCGCGCCGGAGACGCAAACTGTCGAGCGGCACACGCTAAGCGTCTTGGTCGACAACGAACCGGGCATTCTGGCGCGGATCGTCGGGCTGTTCGCGGGGCGCGGCTTCAACATCGACAGCCTCACAGTCTCAGAGACCGAGCACGAAAAGGGGCTGTCGCGGATCACCATCGTCACCGTGGCGACGCCGAAAGTGCTGTTGCAGATCAAGCTGCAGCTCGAGCGGCTGATCCCGGTGCACAAGGTGCATGACCTCACCGCCGAGGGCAAAGCGCTTGAGCGCGAGCTGGCGCTGGTGAAGGTTGCGAGCACCGGCGAGCCGCGGGCTGAGGCACTGCGGCTGGCCGATGCCTACCGGGCGCAGATCGTCGACGCGACGAGCGAGAGCTTTGTGTTCGAGATCACCGGCAAGCCGTCCAAGATCGACAGTTTTATCGCCATCATGGTGCCGATCGGGCTGGTCGAGGTGGTCCGCACCGGGTTGGCGGCGATCTCGCGCGGCGGCGAGGGGATGTGACGACGGGCGGCACAAGCGGCCTGCCCGTCATCCGCCCGCTGGGCACCTTCTCCCACGAGGGGAGAAAGGCCATCGAGCCGTGATGCCGGTGAGCGGTGCCTTCTCCTTGATGGGAGAAGGTGGCCGAAGGCCGGATGAGGGTGGAGCCCCATTGCTCCTGACCCGATCCAACGCTAGCGTTCGACCGGGGGATACTCATGCTGGTTGCCGGCGCTTTGGCGCTTTTGATCTTTGTTGTGGCGGCGATCGCGGCGCTGCTGGCGGTTGATCTGGGGCGGACCGAGCATCGGCACTGGCTCGATGCGCTCAAGAGCTGGCAGCAATTGATCGGGGCGGTGCTGGGGTTCCTCGGTGCTGCGGGCGTGCTGGTGCTGTCGACGGCGATCAGCCAGGACAACGACATCAAGAAATCGGCCGCGGCATCACATGCCATCGGGCTTGGGCTGGCGCTTGAGGTGGAGCGGATGGGGACCGGGCTGCGGCTGGGCAAGGCGATCGGCGCGACGATCGATCTCAGCGCGCCGGCCGAGCAATTGGCGCGGACCTGCGTCAATTATTCGACGACGCTGCAGAGCCATCTGTTGAAGGTCACGCCGGTGTATGACGCCGTGCTGCCGCGCATGGTGGATTTCGGCGACGAAAACCTCGCGATCTTCGTGCGGTTCTACGGCTTCTTTTACGACTTCCAGCAGGCGTTGAAGGAGGTCGATCAGTCGGCCTGCGACGCGGCGGCGGCCGACGAGATCACCTACATCCAGCATCAGATCGCCGGCGGCATGGGATACTACAAGCTGATCTCGGACAATTACCCGATCGCGGCGGCCGACATCGACGCGACGCAGCCGGCGTCCCCGCCAAGCAATACGCCGTCGTCGGCGCCCATCTCTTCACCCTAGGCAGTCCCATGAATTCCTCCACGGCCAATCTGCGCGGCATCGCATTTATGGTGCTGTCGACGCTGTTCTTTTCGAGCAACGACGCCTTCATGAAGCTCGCGACGGTCGGGCTGCCGCCGTTCGAGGTGCTGTTTCTGCGCGGGGTCGCGGCGTCGCTGTGGGCGCTCCCGGTGGTGCTGCTGACCGGCCACGGAGTTGGGCTTCGGCACGTCGTCAATAGATGGGTGCTGATCCGCAATGCCTTCGAGTTGATGGCAGTGCTTTGCTTCGTGGTGGCGTTGGCCAACATGCCGATCGCCGATCTCACGGCGCTCGGGCAAATTTCACCGATGCTGTTGCTGCTCGGCGTGGCGGTGATCTATCGCGACAAGATCGGTGTGGTGCGGGCAGTGCTGATCGCGCTGGGTTTCGTCGGAGCGCTGCTGGTGGCGCAACCTGGGACGAATGGCGTGTCGCCGTTCGTGATCCTCGGCATCCTTTGCGCAGTCGGGACGGCGGCGCGCGACATCGCCGGGCGCCGGGTCGACACCAAGATCCCGGTGCTGGTGGTGACGTACGGCACGCTGTTGATGGTGATGGTTGGGGCAGGGCTGGCGACGCTAATGTTCGAGCAGTTTGTGATGCCGGACCTGCAGCACCTTGTGTTTCTTGCCTGTTCCGGGCTGCTGCTCAGCCTCGGGCACTTCTTCATCTTCCTCAGCTACCGCACCGGGGCGACGGCGGCGGTGGCGCCGTTCTACTACATGTTCGCGATCTGGGCGGTGTGCACCGGGTTCTTCGTGTTCGGCACGCTGCCCAATGCGCTGGCGGTTGGCGGCATTGTGCTGATTGTCGCCAGCGGCGTCGCGGTGGTGCTGTTCGATGCGTGGCGCAAGGCGCCGGTGCCGCTGGAAGTGCCGGTCGCCTGACCGCAAGAGCGGGGGTTTTGGCCGGCAGGCGGTTGGTGTAAGGACGCCCGCATGGCCAATCTCTCCGTCAATCTCAACGCCGTCGCGCAACTCCGGAACCGCCGCGATCTGCCGTGGCCGAGCGTCACCCAGATGGCGCGGCTGGCGCTGGGCGCCGGAGCGGCCGGGGTCACGGTGCATCCGCGCCCCGATGAACGGCATATCCGGCGGACGGACGTGTTCGAACTGGTTGATTTGCTGCGCGACGAGTGGCCGGGCAAGGAGCTCAATATCGAGGGCTACCCGACCGAAGATTTCCTGAAGCTGTGCGAAGTGACGCGGCCGGACCAGGCGACGCTGGTGCCGGACGACCCGGCCCAGTCGACGTCCGACCATGGCTGGGACATTGCGGCGAACGGCACGATGCTGGCCGAGGCGATCGAGCGGCTGCAGAATTGCGGTATCCGGGTGTCGCTGTTCGTCGATGCAGATCCTACGGTGGCGGCGATGGCGGCGGAGGTCGGGGCGGATCGGGTGGAGCTTTATACCGGGCCGTATGGCTTCCCGGGCGGCAATGCCACGGTGGAACTGGCGCGTTTGACGGCAACGGCGATTGCGTGCCGCAAGGCGGGGTTGCGGGCGGCGCGCGGCGGGGCAGGGCTGGGCGTCAATGCCGGGCACGACCTGACGCTGGCGAATCTGCCGGCGCTAATGAAGGCGATTCCCGATCTCGACGAGTGCTCGATCGGCCATGCGCTGACGGCCGATGCCTTGATTTACGGATTTCCCGAGACTGTACGCCGCTATATCGCCGCGCTGACTGTTTCATAATCGCGAACAATTCGCATCCTAGCTATGACCTGTGTGCGGGGAAACAGGGCGCAGGGTGGCGGCGGCGCGGCCAAAACGCCCGGATTACCCATGAGCACAAGATTGTTCCTGAGCAACAGGGACTTGCTGGGGTAACCAGGCTGTTCGTGCGGCAGCAATAGGTGCCTGCTTGCGCCTTCCAGACGAAGGCACATATCTACCCTCAGTTACAAATTGATACCAGAGAGCAAGACATGTCCAAACCCAAGATTGCAGTGATTATCGGCAGCATTCGTCCCAATCGGCAGGGCGACAAGCCCGCCAAGTGGATTGCCGACCAGGCCAAGGCCTATGGGGCCTTCGACGTCGAAATCGTCGACCTGAAGGACTACCCGCTGCCGCTGTTCGACGCCCCGGCGTCCGACATGTGGATGCCGACCCCCAACGAGATGGCTGCCAAGTGGCAGGCCAAGCTCAATGAATTCGACGGTTTCATCATCGTCACCCCCGAGTACAATCACTCGCTCCCGGGCGCGCTCAAGAACGCCATCGACTGGGCCTACAAGCCGTTCATCAAGAAGGCCGTGGCCTATATGGCCTACGGTTCGGTCGGCGGCGCCCGTGCGGTCGAGCATCTGCGCACGATCATGGCGGAGCTGCAGGCGGTCTCGGTTCGCCACGTCCTCCACGTCGGCGGCTCCGACTTCCTTCCGGTGATGATGGGCCAGAAGACCTGGGACGACATTCTTCCTGCCCAGGTGCCGTTCACCAAGGATTTGTTCGACAATCTGCTGTGGTGGACCAACGCCACCAAGACGGCCCGCCAGGCCGACGAAGTGGCCGCCAAGGCCGCCTAAA
>JBDTLB010000072.1:0-10393 GCA_039934955.1 Devosia sp. | reverse complement strand
CATCCTGGGAGGGCCAAGGTGCCGATCCCGAAGAGAAGCGAGGCCCCGCGAAAGGCGACGATGCCAGCGAATGTGGAAGAGCTCGAATGTGCTTGACCTCAACTCGCCGAATAGAGAAGCCTGCTAGACCAGCTTCTTGATCGGCTTCTTGCGCCAGAAGAACCAATAGTAGATCGCCTGCAACACGAACATTGTGCAGAAGCTCGTCGCGTATGCCGTCCAGATGCCGTTGAGCCCGAGCGAGGTTGTCGACAGATAGAGCGCCAGCGGCGTCTCGACGAGCAGGATGGTGCCGAGGCTGATCGCCATCGGGATCAGCACATCGCCCGACGAACGCATGACGCCCGACAGGATCACCGAGAAACCGAACATGACAACGCTCCACAACACGATATGGAGCAGCGTTTCAGTCATCACTACCACCTCGGGATCGGTGATGAATAGCGCCACCAGATTCTGGCTGAACGCATAGGCGATGATGATCAGCGATCCGGTAATGATCGCATTCATGATCAGCGCCGTGCGGGTGATCCGCCCGAGTTGGTCCTGCTGTCCGGCGCCGATTGCCTGGGCGCCGAAAATCGACGCCGCAATGCCGATCGACATGGCCGGGAACTGCACGTAGCTCATCACCTGCCCGACTGCTCCATAGGCGGCCGTAGCGTTGGAGCCGAAGCGGTTGATGATGCCAACCACCACGATCGCCGCCACCGACGACACGATCATCTGCACGCCGGCGGGGACGCCGAGCTTGAGGATCTTCTGCAACAGGCCGAAATCGACGCCCAAATGCGTCAGGAACACCCGGTCGGGCGCCAGCGGATGCTTGCGCGCGCGCAGGTAGAAGAACAGGAACACCAGCACACTGAGAAAGCCGCAGATGAATGCCACTGCGGCCGACAGCAGCCCGAGTTTGGGCAATCCGCCCCACCCCATGATGAAGGCCGGCGTCACCACGAGGCCGACGGCGATCGAGATCAGCAGTGAGAACAGCGGTGTCAGAGTGTCGCCGACGCCGCGCAGGATCGACGTGACAATGAGAAACACGAAGAAGCCTGGCATGCCGATCAGAATGATCCGGCCGTAGGACGTCGATTGCTCAATGATGTTGGCGGGCACGCCCAGCACCGTCATGATCTGCCGGGTGAACAGCGCGCCAATCAACGCGACCACCAACCCGGCGAGAAACGTCACCGTGATGGTAGTGCCGGCGATCTGCTTGACCTTGAGTTCGTTCTTGGCGCCGAACGCCTGCCCGATCAGCACGGTCGAGCCGGACGCGAGGCCGATGATAAAGCTCATCAGAAAGAACATCAGCGGGAAGAACGCTGCCGTAGCGGCGAGCGCGTCCACGCCGATCAGTTGGCCGATATAGATGTTATTGATGGTCCCGCTCAGCGCCTGCAGGATGTTGGAGAGCATCAGCGGCACAAGGAAAATCAAAAAGCGCCGCCACAGCGGCTTTTGCGCGGGTGTCATTGTCTAAGCTCCTGAGTGTACCCGGTTTCGTTGCGGCGCGGTCCCAAAGGCATCGTGCCGCCCCGCGAACGGATCGGCAGTCTGCAAGGGCTTCGTCACATCCGGAAATGCGGATGCTGGCGGGTCAGTGCTCAGGATTTTTGGAACGCACGGGCGAGTATCTATCGGGCAGCCCGTTGAGCGTCAATGCATCGGCAGTCCGTCCCTTGGCAGGAATTGATAGGACTTTGTCATTGCTGCCACGTAGGATTCGGAGAATATTTCGACCGTTCCAGTCAGGTGCTTGATGTTCCTCTCCCGCTTCCTCCCCGCCGGTGCCGGTAGCCGCAATGCGCTCGTCCTGGCGCTCTGCCAGGGCCTCTATGTCTGCGGCATCTCGGTGGACCTGACACTGACCGGCATCACCGGCTACCAGCTCGCCCCCGACAAGGCGCTCGCCACCTTGCCCTTCGCGCTGATCACCGTCGGCGCCGCCATCGTCACGGTGCTCGCCGCCTTCATCATCGGCCGGCTTGGCAGGCGCGTTGGCTTCGCCATCGGCTCGCTCTGCGGCGCCACCGGCGGGTTGATCTCAGTGTGGGCGGTGTTTCACTCTGAGTTCTGGCTGTTCTGCGCCGGCACGGCGTTCATCGGCGCCTATCAGGGCTTCGCGCAGTTCTTCTCGATCGCCGCAGCCGACTCGGTCGCCGCGCCGCAAAAGGCCCGCGCCATCTCGACGGTGCTGGCCGGCGGTGTGCTCGCCGCGCTGGCCGGTCCGGCACTTGCCGCAATCACCAGCAACCTCATTCCGGGCGTGCTGTTCGCCGGCGCCTATATGCTGGTCGCCGTCCTCGCGCTGATCGCCACGATCGCCGTGCTGTCAGCCTATCGCGATATGGAGCCGCAGGCCCTTCCGCAGGACGCCGCGCCGCCGCGGCCGCTGCGCGAAATTGCCCGCCAGCCGATCTTCGGCGCCGGCATTGCCACCACCATGGCGGCCTCCGCCGCGATGACGCTGGTGATGACCGCCGCGCCGCTCGCCGCAGTCGCCTGCTCATTTTCCATTGAGGACGGCGCCCACATCATCCAGTGGCATTTGATCGGCATGTTCGTACCGTCATTCTTTTCCGGCCGCCTCGTCGCGCGCTTCGGAATCTGGCCCATACTGTCGCTCGGCATGGCGTTGCTGCTGGCCTGCGCCATTACCGCCATCACCTCGCAGAGCCTTTTCGCCTTCTACGCCGCGCTCTTCCTGCTCGGCGTCGGCTGGAACTTCATGATCGTGTGTGGAACGACGCTCTTCGCACAGTCTTATCATCCCAACGAGCGGCCCAAGACCCAGGCCTTTGGTGGACTTCTCAACAATGTGGCGGGTTCTGTCGCCGCGCTCTCCGCCGGCGTGGCGCTGCAGAATGCCGGCTGGAGCCTGCTCAACATCGGCATGGCGCCGATCCTGCTGCTCTGCCTCGTCATGATCCTCCGTTGGGTCCGCGCCGACCGACGCAAGGAGCTCGCAATTGCCTGATCTGAGCGACCGCCTCGTCGTCATGGTCATTTTCGACGGCTGCAATCTCATTGATGTGGCCGGGCCGTTGCAGGCCTTCGCCAGCGCCAATTTCCTTCGCCCCGAAGGCACCCCACCCTATCGGCTCATCACAATCTCCGAACATGGCGGTAGCATCGTCACCGCCCCTGGCCTGCCACTCATCACCGAGCCATTGAGCGCGCTCGACGCGCAATCCATCGACACGCTGATCGTCGCCGGCGGCCTGCCGCCCGAGGGGCCAACCGGCCTCGACGGATTGATCAGTTGGCTCAGCAACAATGTCCACCGGACGCGCCGCCTCTGCTCGGTCTGCACCGGCGCCTTCCTCCTCGCCGACGCCGGTCTGCTCGACGGCAGGCGCTGCACCACGCACTGGTCGCGCGCGCTCGAGCTGCAGTTGCGACACCCCGGGCTCGACATGGACTCCGATTCAATCTTCGTGCGCGACGGCAATGTCTGGACCTCCGGCGGCGTCACCGCAGGCATCGACCTGTCGCTGGCGCTGATCGAGGACGATCTCGGCCACGAGGCAGCCATCGCCACGGCCCGGCAGCTGGTGGTGTTCGTCAAGCGTCCCGGCGGCCAATCACAATTCAGCGCGCCTCTCTCGTTGCAAACCACGAGCGCCGCGACGTTTGCACCGCTGCACGGCTGGATTGCCAGCCATCTCGACGCCGACCTGCGGGTCGAGCGGCTGGCCGAGCGAATGGGCATGAGCCCCCGCACCTTCGCCCGCGCCTATGTCGCCGAAATGGGTCGGACGCCGGCCAAATCGGTGGAGATGATCCGGCTCGAGGCGGCGTGCCGTGCGCTGGAGCAGACGAGGCTGCCGCTTAAGCGCATCGCCGCCGCAGCAGGCCTCGGCACCGAGCAGAACCTCCGCCGCATCGTGCAGCGCCAATTCGGCATCAGCCCCGCCGACTACCGCGCCCGCTTCGCCAGCCTCGCCGCCTAACGGAACATAGACGCCCCGGAGCGAGTTGTGACTCCACCCGCGCTATCCTTGGGAAGCGGGCGGCCCCGCCATTGACCGTGATCCCGCCATAAAGTCTGTTCGAGCAAACCCAGAAGGAATCATTCATGCGCCTGTCTCTCCCTATCCTGGCAATTGCCGGACTCATTGCCCTCACCGCTCCTGCTTTCGCCGGCGCGTCCGAGACGGCATTCCTCGGCAAGTTCGCCGGCGCCTGGGCCGGCGGCGGCCAGGTGACAGGTGAGCACGCCGGCGCGCTCGCCTGCAAGCTGACGATCCGTCCGGTGTCGGCCGGCATGAATTTCCGCGGCAGCTGCAACATGGAAGGCATGTCGGTGCAGAGCTTCTCCGGCGTCGTCGCCTACAACGATGCCAGCAAGAAGTACGAGGCGACATCTCCTAACAACAGCGATGTCGCGGTCGGCACCAAGAAGGGCAACTCGCTGGTCTTCGTCACCAAACTCAAGAACATCGCCGGCAGCGGCAACTCCACCATGGCAATGACCGCAAGCCGGATCGCGATCGACTTCGATCTCAAGGGCCAGTCGGGCAAGAGCTCGAAATCGCATCTGGTGTTCACCAAATAGCGGTCAGCCCAAATTGGAAATGGCAAAGGGCGGGAGTGATCCCGCCCTTTTGCTTTCCACTGGCGATCGGATCGCGCCCTATTCCATATCCGGTACATCGCCATAGACCACGAGCGTCTCGGGCGGCCCGAATTCGCCGAGTCGCAGATCCGCGGATCGCACCCACGCGATGACGCCGGCGTGCTGGTCCTTGAACATGCGAGCGGTTCGCTTGGCCCGCTCCTCGTCCGGCATTTCCCGTGCCTCGAAAGCGGGATGCAGTTCGCCATCCTCGCCCCGGTCAAAGGCCGCCACAACGATGAGCTTGGTCGGCGTCGGATGTTCATCCATCGCAGCACTCTAGACGAACCAGTGAGTCTGCGGGAGGGGCGACGATAATCATCTTTCCAACATCTAAGCGTCGCGAACGTCTGGTAACGGGGCGCCACTAGCAATATGGGCATGACAACCGGGATTAACCGGCATGTCGCCGCGCTCGGCGCGAATTCTCGCAGCCCTCGGTTTTGCTTCACCGAAATCACGTCTCAAAGGGAAAAACGACAATGAAGATCAACTTCGCAATTGCCGCTGTTATCCTTGTGATCCTTGTCGCGGCCTTTACGGTCTTCGGCAGCTGGTACACCGTCGACCAGGGTCAGGAAGCGATTCTGCTGCGCAACGGCGCGGTCGTCACCACCGAAGGCCCCGGGCTGCATTTCAAGACGCCATGGATCGACACTGTCGCAGGCGTCTCCCTGCAGTCGCACACGCAAAGCTATGACCAGATGGAGAGCTACAGCCGCGACCAGCAGCCCGCGACCATCCAGCTCTCTGTGAACTTCCACGTCCCGCCCGGCGGCGGCGCGCAGGTCTACAGCGAGTACGGCTCATTCGACGCGATGGTCGCCCGCCTGCTCGACCAGAAGGTCCCTTCAGTGTTCAAGGACGTGTTCGGTACCTACGACGCGCAGTCCGCCATTCAGCAGCGCGCCAAGCTCAACACCGACGTTCTCAACTCACTGCAGACCGGCATCATCGGCCCGCTCATCATCGAAAGCGTCCAGATCAAGGACATCAAATTCTCGCCCGACTACGAAGCCGCCATCGCCGCCAAGCAGCAGGCCACAGTGAAGGTGCAGGAGCAGCAGCAATTGCTCGCTCAGGAGCAGGTGAAGGCGCAGATCGTCGCAACGACCGCCAAGGGGCTCTCCGACGCCGCCATCGCAGAAGCGACCGGCGCGGCTGAGGCGGTCAAACTCAACGCCGACGCCGAAGCGCACGCCATCCAGGTCAAAGGCGACGCCGAAGCCGCCGTCATCGCCCAACGCGGCGCCGCCCTGAAAGACAACCCGGGCGTCGTCGCCCTCATCCAGGCCGAGAAATGGGACGGCCGCCTGCCCACCACGATGCCGCCGAATGCGACAGTGCCGTTCTTGAGCTTGCCGGTGACGACGGGGCAGTAGTCGAGCGTGCTGAAACAAGCATCTGGAATGCGAAACGGCCGGATCACTCCGGCCGTTTCGTAGCGATCGATAAACCAATGTTGGAACGGCTATGGCCGCCAGACCAGGTCGCGAGTCGGGGCGTGAGATAACGACCTCGGTTTGTCGAGCGAACCCTTCTGGTCCGACACTCCGCGCCGTTCGAGCGTTTACCGTCTGGAGGGCTGAGTGGTTTGACGAGCCGGATGCAGGATCGCCGTTAAAGCCCTGGTGGCAAGAGCCCCGAAATCTCCGGATCGCGCGTCATCAACCAATTTCCGGCGCTGCCCGATCTGAGCCTCCGAGTCCGGCCGGGCCGAGGTGTCGAGCAGAGCAAGCTTGATCACTCGCTCAGGAGCCTGCCGCATGATCTCGAGGGCAATGTAGCCGCCCATGGAAATGCCGACTAGGGCGAAGCGCGGTGGCGCATCCTCCAGAATGCTGGCTGCGATCGCGGTCATGGCCGACCGTGCCAAGGTTGATGCAACGGTCGTCGGACCATACGACCAAAGTGCCGCCAACTGAGGTGCGAAGACTTCCGCGGTCCTGGCTAGATCCGCCCGCAGCAGCCGAGCCGACCCAGATTGTGTAGTGAGGGGCACTTTCCATGCCAACTCGCCCGACGTTGGCGGCTCAGGTGAAGCTACGTTCACGACTTCCAGTCGAGCACGTCATCGAGCCAATCGAACTCGATCTGGTTTTTCAGGATCAGATTGTTGATCATGCTGTGCCCCTCGCCGCCTTCGGCAGTCTTGCCAATCCTCACCTGGCTCTTGGGATTGTTCATGACCTTTTCCCACTGGATCTTTTCCTTTTCCATTCTCGCCGGGCCGTACTCGCTTTCTCCGGCGATGATGAGCAAGGGACAGGTGATGTCCGGTTCGAGTCCGGCCAGCTTGAACTTGCCCATCCCGTCGAGAAATTCCGCAATGGTCGCGTTGGCATAGCCACACCGCATGCGAACATCGCTCTCGGCGAGCGCTCGCACGGCGGTGTTAGACATGTCGAGATGCGCTTCCAGGTCACGCGGATAGGGTTTTGTCGGATCGATACCGATCACTTCCATGAACCCCGCCTGGATGTCCGAGAACAGCGGGAGCGCCACGACCGCCGCCAGGTGCTTCTCGAAAGCGGCAGCCCTCGGGGCAAAATATCCACCGAAACTGGCGCCGATCAGCGCGATCCTTTTGGGATCGACCTCGGGGCGGCTCAAGGCATAGTCGACGGCATAGCCGATAGGCACTTCGGCATCCGGGCGGAAGAACAGGTCGGGGTAGTCGAAGAACATCGCCTTTTGTCCGGGCACTTCGAACATGAGCACATTGTAGCCGCGCCGCTGCGCGCCCACCGGAACGACGCCGTAGAGCTCCTCGAGGGCACTATCGCCACCGCCCAGCACGAGAACCGTGGGCCGCCTCTCGCCGCGAGGGCCGCCGGGAATGAAATAGCCGGGTAGCGTCCTGCCGTTTTCATAGGGGATGTTCACGACTTCGATCTGAGGATCGAAAAGCTTCGCGGCCTCGCGAAAACAAACCCGCTCTCTCTCATATGACGTGCGAAGGCGCGGATCGGTGAAGTGGGCGTAGTTCGTCGTGGCACCCCAGTAGGTTGTGGCGCGCAAGAATGCATCCCGGGCGCTCACCTTATAACCCTGCTTGAGACAGTCCCAGCCGATCGCCTCAACCCGCTTTGCGGTCACCTCCCACGCCTCGATGAAGCTCTGGAAATCACCATCGATGATCCTGCTTGCGGTTTCGTAGCACTCCCCGACCGCCGACCCGCCGTAATTGCCTCGCCCCATGACCCGCGTGAAATAGGCATCGAAATAGGTCTTGAACCTGTTCGCCTGCCCCGCCGTATGGCGAAACATGACGTCCTGTTTTTCCTCCTTCGGCTCGACTGTTGTATCAGACATGATAAATCTCCAAGCGACAGGACGCGCGATGCATCTAATATGCCTGACGTCTATAGGATGCAAGATGCATCTTATTCTGGAGATGTGATGGAAGCTGGAATGAGCCGGCGGCGGGGGGTGGCGCTAGAGGAAGCAATCCTTGATGCCGCCTGGGCCGAGCTGACCGAACATGGCTACGACGAAATGACGCTGGAAGCCGTCGCCAGGCGAGCGGGCACGAGCCGGCCGGTCCTGGCGCGCCGGTGGCCGAGCCGCACGAAGCTGGCAACGGCGGCGTTGGCACGCTTTGCCGCCCTCAATCCGGTCGAGGTTCCAGACCTCGGCAGCGTCAGCGCCGAGGTGAGCCTGTTTCTGCGCAAACTGTCCGATCGCGCCCGCCCGGACCTCCTCCGGCTGCTCTTCGACATGAGCGGCGCTTTGCCGGACGCAAAGTCCAGCCTCGCCGAAGTGCGGGAGGAGATCACGAATGGCGGTCGCATGCGCGCCATCCTCGACCGCGGCATCGCGCGTGGCGAAATCGACCCTACCCGGCTCACGCAGCGCGTCGTGGCGCTGCCGACCGACCTCGCCCGCCAAGAAGTGCTGATGACGCTCGTGCCGCTCTCGGATGACGTCATCCGAGAGATCGTAGAGGAGATTTTCCTACCGCTTGTCCGCCGGAACTAAGCCAATCCGCGTCGCCTTCGAACGTATAAAGCCGCTCACCGTACAAGAATCGTGATCTTCGCACAGCCGCAGATCCCTAATGTGCCATGAGCCGACAAGCCGGCGGATCGCGCTGTGGAGGCCAAATTCCGCAGCAAATTACCGTATTGACGGCGTCCGGATTAGACCCGTTATGCCCCCGTCAATTCCGCGCCTCCGCGACCGGGCCCTGTGGCGATTCGCAACTATCGCATCCCCCGGAGACGCCCAGAACTACGCGAGTCCCGAGGCGATTTGAAATCGTCGCCGATAAGCGCTCAACGCCACGGAGACCAGGATACTGTGGAGGCGATCACACACTAGGTGATGTCCGGACCCGCCGCAATGACCTGACGGCCGCGCCGCACTATCCTAGTACAGACGCAAGCAGACGGCCCAGCCCGCAAGTCGAGTGCCGTAGAAGCTCCGGTAGAACGGCGATCTTACCAACGACGAAAAAACGGCGGGGCCTCCTGACGACTGATAGGCTCGACGCAAAAAAAGATGGTGCCCCGGTCGGACGCCTGCGACTGACGCTGTCAGGCTGATGCTGGCCTTTCCTGAAAGGCCAATTCGGCAGACGGACCTTTGCACAGACCTGCCGCTACAGTCCGCTTCCACAGCAAGGCGGCGATTTACATCGACCCAGCTGCCAACGAAAACACAAACGGCAGGAAAGCGTACGCCAAAGCGAAATAGGTAGCCAAGGCGGCCAGCAACTTATTCTCCCGTGTTGACCAGATAAGCCAGGTCAGCGCACCAAGCTCAGCGGCCAGGCACGCAACACCGCCCCAGCCATATAATGACCGCCCGAAGAAGAGCGCAAAGTGGGGAATTGCGAGCGGCGGGAGAACCCACCAGAGCTGCGGACGATCCTCGCGCACCGCAATCCATACTGCGGTGATCATCCCGGCAAACGCGAAGATGAATAGCAGGCTGAACGGCAGGTATGTCGGCCACATGGCTCCGAAGAAGACGATAGTGGGCCAAGCGACTTCGATGATCCAGTTTGGCAACTTACGCCTCCGTCACTCAACTGGTTTTACGGTGCCGCTACTCGGTGAAAGTTCCCTTTCGTGAGTTTCTCAAAGAGGAACGGGCTGGCGCGGCCCGCATGCCACGCCGAAGGACGCCGACCGCGCTTCCTATTCTTCGGTCGGCTCACAGCCCGCAGCCTCGTATGCCCGGTCAGCGAACCAGTATCCATAGCCGCGAAGCGCTTGCGCGCTCGCCAGACCATGGTGCCGACCACCGACTCTAGTTCTTCCCGCGTCTGTCCCAGCGGCCCTCGGGCTGTTACTAGGCGATTGCTGAGCGAGCCGTTCCGCGCACCGACCTTTGCACCCCCCGGCCAACCATGCGCCCTAGTCAGGCCTCCGCGTTTCGGACAACGTTGTACGTTTGGCGTTATCATCTGCCAAGAAGCTCGCCTGCAACTCCGCCCACTTCCTGCGCCGCCGCTCCGGCTCGGCGCGGCGCCAATAGATGACAAGCACTAGACTCAAAACGCCGCAGACCACGAACGACCCGATAGTCATCAGCCGATTCAGCTCCGGCAAGAAGAGCTGCGTCACGACGTTCATAGTCGCAATCGCCGCCACGAATGCGACGATGAAAAGCGGGCTGCGGGTTAGTCGGCGGGATAGCACTACAGTTGCATTTTTAGTTTGAGATGCGATTGACGGGCTGCGGCTTGGTGGGCGCGTCGGAAGACAGACCAGGCGACGATGTATGCGGTTGGAATACGGCGCTGTGCGAGCTTTACGGCAA
>JBDTLB010000071.1:0-21944 GCA_039934955.1 Devosia sp. | reverse complement strand
CAGCGCTTGAGCATGTAGTCGATGGCCTTGGCGACATCGTCGTGCCGCGACAGCCGCAGGCGCTGCTGGCGCATCCAGGCTTCCAACTCGGCGACCAGCGGCGCGCTGAGTTCACGCCGCATGGCCACCGGAGCGATACAGTCCGGCGGGCCGGCCAGCGAAGCGGCGGTCGGTGCCGGGGGAGTTCCGGTACTGAGCGGCAAGCTGTGCATCGGCGGTATCGGCGTTTCCGGCGCGCTGCCGGAGATCGACGATCGCATTGCTGCGGCGGGTGCAAGCACCGTCGCCTAGCCTAATGTGCGAACAAAAAGGGCCCTTGCGGGGCCCTTTTCAATGGTTTTCGTCTGAACGCTTACTCGGCAGGTTCGGCCGGAGCCGGAGCCTCGAGACGGGCGGTCTCGGCCTGGCGACGGCGCTCTTCGAGAATGAGTTCGTCACGCTTGGCGGCGATCTCCTTCTGCTTGGAGGTCGCGGCGCCCGTGCCGGCTGGGATAAGGCGGCCGACGATGACGTTCTCCTTGAGACCTTCGAGCAGATCGGCCTTGCCGGAAACCGCCGCCTCGGTGAGGACGCGGGTGGTTTCCTGGAACGAGGCAGCCGAGATGAAGCTGCGGGTCTGCAGCGACGCCTTGGTGATGCCCAAGAGGACCGGGTTGGCCGTGGCCGGCTTCTTGCCGTCGGCGACCAACTGGTCGTTGAGCTCATCGAAGTCGAGCTTGTCGAGCTGCTCGTCCTTGAGCATACCCGAGTCACCCGGGTTGATGATCTCGACCTTCTGCAGCATCTGGCGAACGATCACCTCAATGTGCTTGTCGTTAATGAGCACGCCCTGGAGGCGATAGACCTCCTGGATCTCATTGACGAGGTAGCGCGCCAATTCCTCGACGCCCTTGATGGCAAGGATGTCGTGCGGGGCCGGGTTGCCGTCGAGGATGTACTCACCCTTTTCGATGGCGTCGCCTTCCTGAAGATGGAAGGGCTTGCCCTTCGGGATCAGGTACTCAACGGGCTCGGCGGACTTGTCCTCCGGCTCGATGATGATGCGACGCTTGTTCTTGTAGTCGCGGCCGAATTTGATCGTGCCGTTGATCTCGGCAATGATCGCGTGGTCCTTCGGACGGCGGGCTTCGAACAGTTCGGCCACACGCGGCAGACCGCCGGTGATGTCCTTGGTCTTGGCACTCTCGAGCGGGATACGCGCGAGAACGTCGCCGGGGCTGACCTTGTCGCCGGGCTCAACCGCGATAACGGCATCCACCGACAAGAGATAACGGGCTTCGCCACCGCGATCGACTTTCGCCACTGCGCCCTTGCGGACGATGGTCAAAGCCGGCTTCAAGCTCTCGCCGCGCTGGTTGGTCCGCCAGTCGGTGACGAGGCGCTTGGTAAAGCCCGTCGTTTCGTCGGTGGTTTCCGCCATCGACACGCCGTCCACGAGATCTTCGAAGGCTGCTTCGCCGTCGACTTCGGCAAGCACCGGGCGGGTGTAGGGATCCCACTCGGCGATACGCTGGCCGCGCTTGACCTCATCACCCTCGTTGACCAGCAGCTTGGCGCCGTAGGCCACCTTGTGGACCGACCGCTCCTTGCCGTCGCTGTCGAGAATGGCGAGCGCAACGTTACGCGCCATGACAACGTGGCGACCGCCCGAGACCTTGGCCAGGTTCGAGTTGCGGACGGCGATCTTGCCTTCCGCACCGGCCTCGAGGAACGAGGTATCGACCACCTGCGCCGTGCCACCGATGTGGAACGTACGCATGGTGAGCTGCGTGCCCGGCTCGCCGATCGACTGCGCCGCAATGACGCCGACAGCCTCGCCGATATTGACCGGCGTTCCACGAGCGAGGTCGCGACCGTAGCAGGCCGCACAGCAACCGGTGCGCAGGGCACAGGTTAGCGGCGAACGTATCTTCACCGACTGCACGCGGGCCGCCTCGATGGCGTCCACGTCCTTTTCGGTCAGAAGAACGTTCTTCTTGACGATGGCCTTGCCGGTCTCGGGGTTCATCACGGCCTCGGCCGTGGTGCGGCCGAGAATGCGCTGACCCAGCGTCGCGACGACCTGACCGGCATCGACGATGGCTTCCATCGTGAGGCCCGCATCGGTGCCGCAATCGAGCTCGGTGATGATCGAGTCCTGCGCCACGTCGACGAGACGACGCGTCAGGTATCCCGAGTTCGCGGTCTTCAGCGCCGTGTCCGCGAGGCCCTTACGGGCGCCGTGGGTGGAGTTGAAGTACTCGAGAACGTTCAGGCCTTCTTTGAAGTTGGCCGTGATCGGGGTCTCGATGATCGAGCCGTCCGGACGCGCCATCAGGCCGCGCATGCCGGCAAGCTGCTTCATCTGCGCCGGCGAACCGCGCGCACCAGAGTGGCTCATCATGTAGACCGAGTTGATCGGCTTCTGACGTCCGGTCTCTTTATCGATCTGAATGGCTGCGATGCCCTTCATCATTTCGTCGGCGATCTTGTCACCGCACTTGGCCCAGGCATCAACGACCTTGTTGTACTTCTCGCCCTGGGTGATGAGGCCGTCATTGTACTGCTGCTCGAACTCTTCGACGAGCTTGCGGGTGTCCTCGACGATCTTCTGCTTGGTCGGCGGGATGACCATGTCGTCCTTGCCGAACGAAATGCCGGCGCGGGCAGCGTGCTTGAAGCCCATGTCCATGATGCGATCGCAGAAGATCACCGTCTCCTTCTGACCGCATCCGCGATAGACCGTGTCGATCATCTTGGAGATGGTCTTTTTGGTCATCAACTGGTTGGCGGTCTCGTAGGGAACGGCCCGGTTGTGCGGGAGCAACTGCCCCAGCAGCATACGGCCAGGCGTCGTCTCGACGATCTTGGTCGTCGACTTGCCCTTTTCGTCCCAGACCTTCACACGCCCCTTGATCTTGGTGTGCATGGTCACGACGCCGTTGGCGAGCGCGTGCTCGATCTCGCCCATGTCGGAGAACGCCATCCCCTGCCCCGGCTCATTCTCGTTCATGAGGGAGAGGTGATAGAGGCCGAGCACGATGTCCTGCGAAGGCACGATGATCGGCTGGCCGTTCGCCGGATGCAGGATGTTGTTGGTCGACATCATCAGCACGCGAGCTTCGAGCTGTGCTTCCAGCGAGAGCGGTACGTGGACCGCCATCTGGTCGCCGTCGAAGTCAGCGTTGAAGGCTGCGCAAACCAGCGGATGCAGCTGGATCGCCTTGCCTTCGATGAGGATCGGCTCGAACGCCTGGATGCCCAGACGGTGAAGCGTCGGCGCACGGTTCAGCAGAACCGGGTGCTCACGGATCACTTCGTCGAGGATATCCCAGACCTCGGGCTTCTCCTTTTCGACCAGCTTCTTGGCCTGCTTCACCGTCGACGAGAAACCCTTGGCTTCAAGCCGCGAATAGATGAACGGCTTGAACAGCTCGAGCGCCATCTTCTTGGGCAGCCCGCACTGGTGCAGCTTCAGCTCCGGACCGACGGTGATCACCGACCGGCCGGAATAGTCGACGCGCTTGCCGAGCAGGTTCTGACGGAACCGGCCCTGCTTGCCCTTGAGCATATCCGAGAGCGACTTCAGCGGACGCTTGTTGGCGCCCGTGATGGTGCGGCCGCGACGACCATTGTCGAACAGCGCATCGACCGCTTCCTGAAGCATGCGCTTCTCGTTGCGGATGATGATGTCCGGCGCGCGAAGCTCGATCAGGCGCTTCAGGCGGTTGTTGCGGTTGATGACGCGGCGATAAAGGTCGTTGAGATCGGACGTGGCAAAACGGCCGCCATCCAGCGGGACCAGCGGACGCAACTCCGGCGGAATGACCGGGATCACCGTCATGATCATCCACTCGGGCTTATTGCCCGAGACGATGAACTGCTCGACGATCTTTAGGCGCTTGGCCAGCTTCTTGGGCTTCAGTTCGGTCGTCGACTCGGCGATCTCGATGCGCAGTTGGGCCGCGATTTTCTCGAGGTCGAGACCGAGCAGCAGGTCGCGAATGGCTTCCGCGCCGATCTTGGCGGTGAAGCTGTCGGCGCCGTACTCGTCCTGGGCGTCAAGGTACATCTCTTCGGTTAGCAACTCACCCGCGGTGTACGGAGTGAGTCCTGCGTCGAGCACGACGTACTGCTCGAAATAGAGGATGCGCTCGATGTCCTTGAGGGTCATGTCGAGCAGCTGCGCGATGCGCGACGGCAGCGACTTCAGGAACCAGATATGGGCGACCGGGGCGGCGAGCTCGATGTGGCCCATGCGCTCGCGGCGCACGCGGCTCAGCGTCACTTCGACGCCGCACTTCTCGCAGATGACGCCCTTGAACTTCATGCGCTTGTACTTGCCGCACAGGCACTCGTAGTCCTTCACCGGCCCAAAAATACGGGCGCAGAACAGACCGTCGCGCTCCGGCTTGAAGGTCCGGTAGTTGATCGTCTCGGGCTTTTTGATCTCACCGTAGGACCAGCTCAGGATCTTCTCGGGGCTGGCGATCGAGATTTTCATCTGATCGAACATCTGCACCGGGACCTGGGGATTGAACGGGTCCATGACGTGGTTGTGTGTGTGCATCTAGTATCTCCTCGTCTCTGCGAGGTCTGCAGGGGAGAGCCGCAGCCTCGCGAGGCGTGTTTCCAAAGGAAGAGCGAACTCGGCGGGTACTATTCCGCCGCTTTCTGAGGAGGCTCTAGCTCCGCTTCATGCTCCGGCGCCGGAAGCGCGTCGTCTTCGGCCATGTCGAGTTCGACATTGAGACCGAGAGAACGGATTTCCTTGACCAGAACGTTGAAGCTTTCTGGAACGCCCGCTTCGAACGTGTCGTCGCCGCGGACAATGGCTTCGTAGACTTTGGTACGACCGGCAACGTCGTCCGACTTGATGGTCAGCATTTCCTGCAGCGTGTACGCGGCGCCGTACGCTTCGAGCGCCCACACCTCCATCTCGCCGAAGCGCTGACCACCGAACTGCGCCTTGCCACCGAGCGGCTGCTGGGTAACGAGCGAGTACGGACCGATCGAGCGCGCATGGATCTTGTCGTCGACCAGATGGTGCAGCTTGAGCATGTAGATATACCCAACCGTCACCTTGCGATCGAAGGCCTCGCCCGTACGGCCGTCATAGACGGTCGACTGGCCCGAGGCATCGAGCCCTGCCCGCTCCAGCATCTCGACGATGTCCTTTTCCTTGGCGCCGTCGAACACCGGAGTGGCGATCGAGATGCCATGGCTCAGATGCTCGCCGAGGCGGGCCATCGAGTCATCGTCGAGATCGGTCACCGACTTATCGCCGGCGAACAGCGTTCCGATCTCTTTCTTCAGCGGCTTCAGATCGCCCTTCTGCTGATAGATCTTCAGCATCTCGTTGATCTTCTTGCCCATGCCCGCGCAGGCCCAACCAAGGTGGGTCTCGAGGATCTGCCCGACGTTCATGCGCGACGGCACGCCCAGCGGGTTCAGCACGATATCGACCGGCGTGCCGTCTTCCATGTAGGGCATGTCTTCGCGCGGAACGATGCGCGAGACGACGCCCTTGTTGCCGTGACGGCCGGCCATCTTGTCGCCCGGCTGCAGCTTGCGCTTGGTGGCGACGAAGACTTTGACCATCTTCATCACGCCCGGCGGCAGTTCATCACCGCGCTGCAGCTTGTCGACCTTGTCGATGAAACGCTGTTCCAGTAGCCGGCGGCTCTCTTCGTACTGAGCGTTGAGGGCTTCCTTCTCCTGCATCAACTTGTCGTCGGTGACGGCAAACTGCCACCACTTCGACCGCGGCTGAGCCTCGAAGATCTGGTCGTTCATCTTGGTGCCGACAACGTAGCCCTTCGGACCTGCCGTGGCGGACTTGCCGAACAGCATTTCCTTGAGACGCGCATAGACGTTGCGGTCGAGGATCGACTGCTCGTCGTCGCGGTCCTTGGCCAAGCGCTCGATTTCCTCGCGCTCGATGGCCATGGCACGCTCGTCCTTGTCGATGCCGTGGCGGTTGAACACGCGCACTTCCACGACCGTGCCGGCATCGCCGGGCGGGACGCGAAGCGAGGTGTCGCGCACGTCGGAGGCCTTCTCGCCGAAGATGGCGCGGAGAAGTTTCTCTTCCGGCGTCATCGGGCTTTCGCCCTTCGGCGTGATTTTGCCGACAAGGATGTCGCCCGGGCCAACTTCGGCGCCGATATGGACGATGCCCGCTTCGTCGAGGTTTTTGAGCGCCTCTTCCGAAACGTTCGGGATGTCGCGGGTGATTTCCTCGGGCCCGAGCTTGGTGTCGCGCGCCATCACTTCGTATTCCTCGATGTGGATCGAGGTGAACACGTCCTGCATGGCGATCTTCTCGCTGAGCAAGATCGAATCTTCGAAGTTGTAGCCATTCCACGGCATGAACGCGACGAGCACGTTCCGGCCGAGCGCGAGATCGCCCAGTTCGGTCGAGGGACCATCGGCGACGATGTCCCCGGCGTCGACATGATCGCCGACAACCACCAGCGGGCGCTGGTTGATGCAGGTCGACTGGTTCGAACGCTGGAACTTCATCAGATTGTAGATATCGACGCCCGAACGCGAGGCATCGGTCTCTTCTGTGGCGCGGATAACGATACGCGTTGCGTCCACCTGGTCGACGATACCCTTGCGCTTGGCGACGATAGCGGCACCCGAGTCCCGGGCGACGATCGGCTCCATGCCAGTGCCCACGAACGGGGCCTCGGCGCGCAGCAGCGGCACAGCCTGACGCTGCATGTTCGAGCCCATGAGGGCTCGGTTGGCGTCGTCGTTCTCGAGGAACGGGATCAGCGCCGCGGCCACCGAGACCATCTGCTTGGGCGAGACGTCCATCAAGTCGATCGACTCTTTGGGGGTCAGTCCGTTGTCGCCGGCATGGCGGGCAACAACCAGATCGTTGGCGAACTCGCCCTTGGCGTTGAGCGTCGCCGTCGTCTGAGCGACGTAGTGCTTGGCCTCTTCCATCGCCGACAGATAGACGACGTCGTCGGTCACCCTGCCGTTGACGATCTTGCGGTACGGCGTCTCGATGAAGCCGTATTTGTTGACGCGGGCAAAGGTCGCGAGCGAGTTAATCAGGCCGATGTTGGGGCCTTCCGGCGTCTCGATCGGGCAGATGCGGCCGTAGTGGGTCGGATGCACGTCACGGACTTCGAAGCCTGCACGCTCACGGGTCAGACCGCCCGGCCCAAGCGCCGAGAGACGACGCTTGTGGGTGATCTCGGAGAGCGGGTTGGTCTGATCCATGAATTGCGACAACTGCGAGGAACCGAAGAACTCGCGGACGGCAGCGGCCGCCGGCTTGGCGTTGATCAGATCCTGCGGCATGACGGTGTCGATCTCGACCGAAGACATGCGCTCCTTGATCGCCCGCTCCATGCGAAGCAGACCGAGCCGGTAGCTGTTCTCCATGAGTTCGCCGACCGAACGCACCCGGCGGTTGCCGAGGTTGTCGATGTCGTCGATCTCGCCCCGTCCGTCGCGAAGGTTCACCAGGGTGCGAACCACCTCGACGATGTCTTCCTTGCGGAGCGTGCGGACGGTGTCCTCTGCGGTGAGCTCGAGGCGCATGTTCATCTTGACGCGACCCACGGCCGAAAGGTCGTAGCGCTCGCTGTCAAAGAACAGCGACTTGAACATCGCCTCGGCGGTCTCGACGGTCGGCGGCTCGCCGGGGCGCATGACGCGGTAGATGTCGAAGAGCGCGTCCTCGCGGGACTCGTTCTTGTCGATCGCCAGCGTGTTGCGGAGGTAGCCGCCAGTGGTGATGTGGTCGATGTCGAGGATCGGCAGCACATCGAAGCCGGCTTCCGTCAGCTTCTTGAGCAGCTTCTCGTCGATCTCGTCGCCCGCTTCCATGTAGACCTCGCCGGTCTTCATGTTGATGAGGTCCTCGGCGACATACATGCCGTAGAGGTCTTCATCGGTCGCGAGCAGATGCGTGACGGTCTCGGCCAACTTCTTGGCCTGGCGCGGGGTCAGCTTCTTGCCGGCCTCATGCACGACCTTGCCGGTTTTGGCGTCGATCAGGTCGAGCGTCGGCTTGATATTCTTCATGCTGTCGGCGTCGAATGGCTTCTTCCACTCGCCGGCCTTCTTGGACCGCTCGAATGACAGCGTCTTGTAATAGGTGTGCAGGATCTCCTCGGCATCCATGCCGAGGGCCTTGAGCAACGACGTCACCGGGATCTTCCGGCGGCGATCGATACGCGCATAGACGATGTCCTTGGCGTCGAACTCGATATCGAGCCACGAGCCGCGGTACGGAATGATGCGGCCGGCAAACAGCAGCTTGCCCGACGAATGGGTCTTGCCCTTGTCGTGATCGAAGAACACGCCCGGCGAACGATGCATCTGGGAGACGATGACGCGCTCGGTGCCATTGACGATGAAGGTGCCGTTCATGGTCATGAACGGCATGTCGCCCATATAGACGTCCTGCTCCTTGATGTCCTTGACGGAGCGGGCGCCGGTTTCCTCGTCGACTTCGAACACGATCAGCCGCAGCGTCACCTTGAGCGGCGCGGCGAAGGTCATATCGCGCTGCCGGCACTCGTCGACGTCATACTTGGGCGGCTCGAACTCGTATTTGACGAATTCCAGCGAGGCCGTGTTGGAAAAATCGGTGATCGGAAACACCGAACGGAAGACGGCCTGCAGGCCCTCGTCCAGTCGGCCGCCCTTGGGCTCGTTTACGAGAAGAAACTGATCATAAGAGGCCTTTTGGACCTCGATCAGGTTCGGCATTTCGATGACTTCGCGAATGCTGCCGAAGGACTTGCGCACCTTGCGACGGCCATTGAACGTGGTAGCCATACCCGCTCCTATCTTTCTGTCGATGTCTCGAAAAGCAAATGTCCAAAGTCCCGACTATCAGCCGTCGGACCTCAGGAAATGTGCCCTTCTGTTGTTGGGGGTAGTCGTTCCGCAAACTGAAAATTTCGCCAAGGCCCTCAATGCAACCGAGGGAGGCGACACGCCGCTGTAGTCAACTCTGCGGCAACAATGGGGCGGCGCCCGTAGGCGCCACCCGAAACCGTACCGAGCTTATTTAAGCTCGACCTTGGCGCCCGCAGCTTCGAGCTTCTTCTTGATATCTTCGGCTTCGGCTTTGGTGGCCGCTTCCTTGACGGTCTTGGGCGCACCTTCAACGAGAGCCTTGGCTTCGCCGAGGCCCAGGCCGGTGATGGCACGGACTTCCTTGATGACGTTGATCTTGTTCTCCCCGAAATTGGTGAGGACAACGTCGAACTCAGTCTTCTCTTCGGCCGGAGCGGCGGCAGCAGCGGCGGGAGCAGCAGCGGCGGCCGGCGCGGCGGCAGAAACGCCCCACTTCTCTTCGAGCATCTTGGAAAGTTCCGAGGCCTCGAGAACGGTGAGGGCCGAGAGGTCGTCTACGATTTTGGCGAGATCAGCCATTTTGTACTTCCTATTGTGTTTCGTTCAGTTCGAACCGTGGTGACTCCCCTGAGGAAGCCGTTTGAAGTGCGCCTTAAGCTGCGTTGCTCTTGTCGGCATGCGCGGCCAGGACGCGGGCAATCTGCCCGCCCGGTGCCTGCAGGATCGAGGCGATGCGCGTGGCGGGCTGCTTGAGCATCCCGGCCAGCGTGGCCCGCAACTGATCCAGCGACGGCATGGTCGCCAGCGCCTTGACGCTATTCGCGTCGAGCCCGGTCTTGCCCATCGCGCCACCAAGAACCACGAATTTCTGGTTCTTATCGGCGAAAGCGGCCGCGACTTTCGGCGCGGTCATGGGATCCTTGGCGAAGGCGAGGACGGTTGGCCCGGTAAACAGGGCCGACATATCCGCATGGTCGGTTTCTTTCAGAGCAAGCTTGGCCAGGCGGTTCTTGGCGACCTTCACAGTGCCCCCGGCCTGCTTCATCTGCTTGCGCAGATTTTCCAGGTCGGCGACGGTGAGGCCGGCGTTCCGCGCGACGACAATCGATCCAGCGCCCGACAGGGCCGACTGGAGCGACGTGACGACTTCACGCTTTTCCGCTCTTTCCACTCTTAGTCTCCACATTTGACCCGGATGCCTCCCCAGAAGGGAGGACCGGGCCTCTGCCAATTGCTGCCCTCGGTGCGAGGTCAGCGGTTGATGCCTGTCAACCGAGCCGACGCGTCGAGGGCGAAATGCCCCTTCGGCGGCAACTGGCCTGGTTCGAACCGAGAGAATTTTTCCCGGTCTTCACCCCGTCTATTGCTGGCCCTCTCGGTTTAAGAGCTTTCGCTCACCTAGCAGTCTCGGACAGGACTTGACTTCCCTTATGAGGAAGCCATCCGGACGGGCGAACCCGTCCTGAATTCTTGATGACGCTTGCTTACTGCTGCAGCGTCAGGGGATCGACATGCACGCCGGGGCCCATGGTGGAGCTGACGGCGACGCGCTTCACATAGGTACCCTTGGCCCCGGCCGGCTTGGCGCGGGTCACGGCATCGGTGAACGCCTTGATGTTCTGCAGCAGGGCTTCCTCGGTGAACGACGCCTTGCCAACACCGGCGTGGATGATGCCGGCCTTCTCGACGCGGAACTCCACGGCGCCGCCCTTGGCGGCTTTGATGGCGCCCGCGACGTCGGCGGTAACGGTGCCGACCTTGGGGTTCGGCATCAAATTGCGCGGGCCAAGCACCTTACCGAGACGACCGACGAGCGGCATCATGTCCGGCGTGGCGATGACGCGGTCGAAGTCGAGCTTGCCAGCAAGAACTTCGGCGACAAGGTCTTCGGCGCCGACGATATCGGCTCCGGCCTTGCGGGCTTCATCAGCCTTGGCGTCCTTGGCGAACACGGCGACGCGCACCGTCCTGCCCGTGCCGTTCGGCAAGTTCACAACGCCACGGACCATCTGGTCGGCGTGACGCGGGTCGACACCAAGATTCATCGCGACCTCGATGGTCTCGTCGAACTTGGCTTTGGCGCGGGTGCGAACCATCTTCACGGCTTCGCCCAACTGATACAGCTTCTTGCGGTCAACGCCTTCAGAGATGGCGGTAGTCCGCTTTCCAATCTTTGCCATGGCTTAGCCTTCCACCTGCAGACCCATCGAACGGGCGGAACCGGCGATCATCTTCATCGCAGAATCGACGTCGTAGGCATTGAGATCCTTGAGCTTCTTTTCCGCGATATCGCGGATCTGCGCCTGCGTGATCGTCCCGGCCGATTCCTTGCCCGGAAGCTTGGAGCCGGCCTTCAGGTTGACCGCCTTCTTGAGGAAATAGGTCACGGGCGGGAGCTTGGTCTCAAAAGTGAAGCTCTTGTCGCCGAAAATGGTGATGACGACCGGGGTCGGTGCACCTTTCTCCTGGTCGGCAGTCTTGGCGTTGAACGCCTTGCAGAATTCCATGATGTTGAGGCCGCGCTGGCCGAGCGCGGGGCCGATCGGGGGCGACGGTGTCGCCGAACCGGCCGGGACCTGAAGCTTCAGGTAGCCAGTAATTTTCTTTGCCATTCTTCGTCCTTTTCAAGGGGTCTTGCGGCCCCAGTTCATGTTCTGCCCGAAGTCACTCAGGCCGTCTTGACGCCGTGGTCCGAAGCTTGTTCCCGGCTGGCTGCCAGGACTTCTCCCACGGATTTGCCGGCTCGCGCCGGGGCAGAGATCAGACTTTTTCGACCTGACCGTATTCGAGCTCCACAGGAGTGGGACGCCCGAAAATCGAAACTTCCACCTTGAGCCGCGCGCGCTCCTCGTCGACTTCTTCGACGACGCCGTTGAAGCTCGCGAACGGGCCATCGGAGACCCGCACCTGCTCGCCGACCTCGAACGAGACGGAGGGCTTGGGATGCTCCACGCCTTCCTGCACTTGCTGCAGGATGGCCATGGCCTCCTTTTCGGAGATCGGCATGGGCTTGTCGCCCGACCCAAGAAAACCAGTGACCTTGGGGGTGTTCTTGATCAGATGGAATGCCTCGTTGGTCATATCCATCTTCACCAGAACATAGCCCGGGAAGAATTTGCGCTCAGCGTCGACCTTGCGGCCGCGGCGCATCTCGACGACCTTTTCCGTCGGGACGATCACGTCCTCGAACAGGTCCTGGAGCTTGTTCTGCGCTACCTTCTGGCGAATATCCTCAGCAACCTTCCGCTCGAAGTTGCTGTACGCCTGAACGATGTACCAGCGTTTGGCCATGCCGCAGTCAGTCTCCGGTCTACTAAAATTCAGACCCGCCTAGCGGATCGACAACACGGCCTGCACGGCCCAAGCGATGAGCTGGTCCGATAGGAGGAAGAACAGGCTCGCAAGCGCCACCATGGCCAGCACCATCACGGTCGAGATCAGAGTCTCCTGGCGGGACGGCCAGGTCACCTTTCCGACTTCCTGCCGAACTTCCTGCAGGAATTTGACGGGGTTAAGGGTCGCCATCGGCATCACTTTCGTAAGGGCATTTTGCCCAAAACCAATTACCGCGCGAGTCTCCTCGGCGGCTGAGAGGCGGTTATCTAATGAGATGTTCAGGCAAATGCAACACTGAAACAGGACGCTAAACCAGCTCCACCGCGGGCAGGATTGCTAGCGAGCAGAATTTTTGGAGGCTCAGGAGATAGTGTTTAGATAGGGCGCGCTGCCCGGCTTTTCAAGCGGCCACCGGCATCGGCCTATTCACCCGGGTGTTGATCCATCGCAGCAGCAGCCCGAAGACGATCAGCAAAGCGCCCCCGCCGAGCACCGAGAACGGATTCGGCCCGAGATACTCGAACCACTGCGTATAGAAGTGGATCGCCCCAAAGACTGCCGCAGCGTTCACTACCCAGCGGCGGTTCGCGTAGACGCCCCAGATGCCGACGCCGACCAGCAGGATCCCCCAGGCTTTGGTGAACCATGCCGCCGGCCAACCAAGCATCTGATCGCCAAATAGCGAACCGACCAAAAAGGCCAGGTTGATCATCACTACCGTGGTGCGTGACGCGATGAGGCAAACCCGCTCGTACAGCGACGGCACGCGCGTCGAGACCAGCAGCAGCCCGACCGCGACAACGGCCAGGACTCCGATCGAGAGCGCCGGCCGCTCGACCCAGAGACCGTAGCTCGCGTGCCAATACTCGGTGCCACTGCCCAGCGCGACGGAGAACTGCAACACGCTGAGCGCCGCCAGCAAACCTGATGCGGCCACCCCGGCCGCCACCGCGAGACCCGCGGCCAGCGAGTAGTTCACGTACATGTCGCCGCCGGAGAGGTAGGAGACACCGCCGACGATGGCGAGCGCCCCGATGGTCGAGCACGTCTGGGCGAAGAGCGTCCATTTGGTCGCGCGGCTGACAATCAACGCCAGGCCGACAGCGAACAATATCGTGCCGAGCACGATGGCGGCCTCTGCCGTTGGAAAAAAGTCGCGCCCAGCGTCACCGCCACGGTGCCGAAGGAGAGCAGGATATTGCTGCCGAGCGTCCCAGTATCGGCGGCGCCCAGCCTGGTCAGCCGGTCGGCCTCCTCTTTGGTCAGTTGCCCCCTGGCCACCAGATCCGTCAGATCAAGCGTGACTTTCATTGCGTCCCCCGGCCCATGCAGGCGATCCTAGCAAGTATTTGGCGCCCAACCAGGCCACCGGCTTGGTCGCGAACAATCAAATGTTGCGAGGATTGCTGCCGGAGCAGTGGCATCCCGAGATTCCGGCTCTCGCGGCACGTTTAATGGTTATTTTGCGCAGGCCGCGAGCGCGGTCGCCGCGATCTGAGACGCGTCGGCCATTTGCTTGAGCGCTGGTAGCGCGTGGATCGTTGCCTCTGCCCATGCCCGCATCGCTTCGGCGTCGCTGCCTGTGAACCCGCCGCCGAAATCGATGGCCGCGACTGCGGCATCAAGGTCACCTCTATCCGCTAGCGTCGCCAGCTTACCAGGAAGCGCGGAGCGCGTGGCGGCGAACACATCGCCGCTTTCTTTGGCGAACTTCGCCATGAACTGCGCGGCTTGCGCACACTCGTTCCGATCACTTGCAATGCTTGGCGTGCTCAGGACCAGTATCGCGATCGAGGCCCGCAACAGTCTTGGAACAGCCATTTCCTCTCTCCACCGGTGACCAAGTTTCGCCCGGCGCCGTTCGCGAGTCCAGATCGTGCAAAGCCGAGTTTTCTTGAACGCAAAAGGCCGCCGAGCGGGCGGCCTTCAAAGTCTAAACATTCAGGATTTGTGCCTTGGCAGGGGCAGAAGGACTTGAACCCTCGACCCTCGGTTTTGGAGACCGATGCTCTACCAACTGAGCTATACCCCTCCGAGGCGAGGCAGGGCATACAAGCAAAGGTCGGCTTTCGCAAGAGTCTGCAGCCCCACGAAAGTTGTTGCCAAATCCCCGCATCACGCCAATTTGCGCGCGCTGCGATTGTGAGCAAATGCGCAAAGTCATAGCGTCTCATCGCCCGCGGCTCAGCGCGGCTTTCACGAGGGATCCACATGAACAAGATTTTGATCGCTGCCGCGTTGCTGGCGGCGACTGCAATGCCCACCCTGCCCGCCTACGCAGCCACGATAGCGATGGCGGCGAAGGCTCCGACAGCAGCCGAGTGCATGCTGATGCCGCTGCTTCCGGGCTGCGCCGCCATGATGAAGGCGGAGCACGACGCGATGATGATGGCCAAGCCCGCGGCGAAGATGGCGATGGCTATGCCCGCCAAGGCGATGGTGAAAATGGCCATGCCGGCGATGGCGAAGCCGATGATGATGTGGCCGACCTGTGTGAAGGCGCCGGCCGGCTCGGGTCATCTGCTCGACTGCACGATGCCGAAGTAAGCAGGCTGACGCCTGAAATTGCTCGCCCCGGCACTTCGCCGGGGCGTTTTCATTTGTGCCAGATGTCGACGGAAAAGGAGGCCGCTGGCCTCACTGACTTTTGTCGGGGGCGCCGTATCCAGATGCAGTCGCCTGGAACTAGCCGCCAAAGTCGCCGGCGAAACCCAGCGTCAGGCCCAAGACTAAGGCCGTGGGGCGATTTCAGGTTGACAGTCCCCGACCCGCTCACCATAAACCGCCACGGCGCGCGCGGGGAACTGTTCGCGCCACTTGTCTTCTGTCTCGATGGAGGGGTGGGAGAGTGGTTAAATCCGGCAGACTGTAAATCTGCTCGCTTAGCGTACACTGGTTCGAATCCAGTCCCCTCCACCACTTCCCCGATCACCGGGGCCGGCCCGGACTGCGGGTGTAGCTCAATGGTAGAGCAGCAGCCTTCCAAGCTGAATACGAGGGTTCGATTCCCTTCACCCGCTCCAGCCACAACAATCCGTGCTACGAAGCCTCGAATCTTTGCTGGCGAGAACCGGCAAGTGGTTCTGGTCGCGGCTCGAATCCCTTCGCCCGCTCCAGCCAGCTGAAAGCCCTCGCATGAGCGTCAACAAATTCCCGCCCAAGCCCAAATACGACCCGGATACCGGGCCGGTCTATCTCTACGGCATCCACACGGTACGAGCGGCGCTCGACAACCCGCGTCGCGAAAAGCGGGTGCTGCTGGCGACGCCGAACGCGTTGGGGCGGCTTAAGGAAGGCGGACCGACCGGCAAGCTCCACGTCCGCGAGGTCACGCCCAAGGAGCTCGATAAACTGCTCGGCGCCGAGGCGGTGCATCAGGGTGTGGCGCTCGAGGTCGAGCCAGTGAGCCGGTTCGGGCTCGACGACATCGATCCGCTCAAACTCATCGTCGTACTCGACCAGGTCACAGACCCGCACAATGTCGGCGCGATCCTGCGCACCGCCTGTGCCTTTGGGGCCGACGCGCTGGTGACGACGCAGCGTTACGCGCCGCGAGAAACCGGCGTGATGGCGAAGGCTGCCTCTGGCGCCTTGGATTTGGTGCCATTGATCGAAGTGCGCAATCTCGGCGACACCCTCGAACTGCTCAAAAAGCGCGGCATGCATGTGCTGGGCTTCGACTCCGAGGCCCCGGCTCCCCTGGTGCCGCGCGGTGGTAACCAACCGCTCGCCATCGTGCTCGGTGCCGAAGGCAAGGGCCTGCGGCAGCGAACACGCGAGCTCTGCGACGAGGTGGTGCGGCTCGACATGCCCGGGCCGATCAAGTCGCTGAACGTTTCGAATGCCGCGGCGATCGCGCTCTATGCGGCGCGGGCGGCAGGCGTCGGAAGCTAAATGAGTGGGTCGCTTAGCTGCGACCCTTCTCGTATCGATCCGCAAACCTACGGCTTGCAGCGCACCAGCGCCGCACCATTGACGCTGATCGCGTCAGGCGAGGATTGCTCGAGCGTGACGGTCTGTGTTGCACCCGCGCAGGAGACCGTGATCGATCCCTTGCCACCGACGATTGGCCCGAAATTGCCGTAACATGCGCTGGGACCGTTGCGGAACGTCGAGCCGGTGATGATCGCAAAATCGGCGGCGACGGTCTGGTCGATCTGCAGACAGCCGGTCGCATCCTTGGCCCAGACGCCGACATAGCCGCGGCCATCACCAGTGGCGCCGGGCGCGGCGACCCTGGTGTCTGGGAAAAGCCCGGTCGCCGGCAGTTTGCTCTCAGCGACGGCCACCAGGGCCTCTGAGGACGACGGGGCTTCCATCGCGGGATCGGACAAGGCCGAGGCGATCCCAGACGATGCCTGCGCAGCCAGTATTGCCGCCTCGGAGGATGAGGACGCCTCCGCGGCAAGCCGAGCAGCCTCGGACGAGGACGACGCCGCGGCCAATGCTGCGGCCTCGGACGACGATGAGGCTGCCGCAACCTGTGATGAGGCCGCTGCAGCAGCCGCTTCCGACGACGCCGCGGCCGCCGAGCTTGCCGCGGCGACAACTGCTTCGGACGAAGAAATGGCGGTCTCCGCTGCCGCGCGCTCGGCAGCGGCGGAGGACGCTGCCGCAGCTTCGGAACTGGCTTTGGCCTCAGCGACGGACGAGGCGGCGGCTTCGTCTGCCGCGGCCTGCGCGGACGCACTGCTCGAGGCATTGGGCGGCGGCGCATTGCTGCCGCAGGCACTGAGCATTAGAGCCGTCGTCAGAACGATCGACAGTCCGGCGATCAATTTGACCTGCATGTCGGGTTCCCCTTCGTCGCACATTTGGCGGGCCGCAGCCGCTTTCGCGTCACTGATACACCGGGATGTGCTCCTTGGGCCTGACCCGTTCGTGGCAAGTGCACGGGATTTTGTGGTCCCGGCTAATGCGCCAGCGCGACAGCAATGTTGACCGCCGCCGCGACGATCACCGTGTTGAAAAAGAACGAGAAGACGCCGTGGACGATCACAATCTGGCGCATGGCATTGGACGTGATGTTGGTGTCCGCGGTTTGCGCGGTCATTCCGATGACATAGGCGAAATAAACGAACGCCACCCCATTGGGGTCCTCACCGCCGGGAAATTCGAGCCCCTGACGAATTTTGCCCGATTTGGTCTTGCCCGCCGCCGCCGCCGCGGGCATCGCCTTGTAATACTCGTAGGCGTAGTGAACCGCCCACATGGTGTGGACTGCGAACCAGCCGAGCACCACCGATGCCACCCCAAGCGGCAAGCGCAGTGGCAGGCGGTTCGAGCTATCCATCACCACGAGGAACAGCGAGACCGCGGCGGCCGTCACCGCGGCGAGCATGACGAGCAGGATGAATGGGGCGGGTTCGTCCTCGTCGCTGGCATGCTTGCGCAGAAAATCGCTGGTGAACTTGCGCGAGGCGCGCGCCGTCAGGCCCACATAGGAGAGAAAGAACAAATTGGCCCCGATCGGGAGCGCGATCGCGGCATCAATGAACAGCGCCACCGTACCGGCGGCGAGGCCGAGCAAGATCGAGATGTAGAAGACCACGTGCCGCGACGCGCCGAATTTTCCCACGACTCTCTCCCCGTTGCACAAAGCTTAGCCGCTGCAGGGAGCTGGGAATACATTGCTCATCGAGCCCCATACGCTTAGCTAAGGAAGGGCATGTCCCGCCCTCGCCTCGCCTTTCACACATGGCCCGCCGCCGTCTACGCGATCGGCGACGTGCATGGCTGTCTCGACCAACTCATCGCCCTCGAGGCCCAGATCGCAGAGGACGGACTCGGTATCGAAGGTGAGAAGTGGCTCGTCACTGTCGGCGACTACATCGACAGGGGGCCGGCCTCGAAAGCTGTGATCGAGCACGTGATGGGACCGGCGCCGCCCAGCTTCAAGCGCTTCGCTCTGCTCGGCAATCACGAAGCGATGCTGCTCGATTTCCTGCAAAACCCGGCGGCGCATGCCTATTATCTTGAGGAGGGCGGAGCCGCGACGCTGCGCTCCTACGGCATCGAGCTCGACTATCCGCCGCTGCGTTCGGCCGAGCCAACCCGGCTGTTGCTCGAAGAGCGCTTCCCCGCAGCGCATCGCGACTTCATTGCCAGCCTGCCGATCTATCTGTCGCTGCCGGGCTGGCTGTTCGTCCACGCCGGCATTCGGCCGGGCGTTCCGCTGGCGATGCAGACCGACGACGATTTGATCTGGATCCGGGCGCCGTTCCTGACGTCCCAGCTAACCGGCGGGCTGCGGGTCGTCCACGGCCACACGCCGAACCTCGACATCGTGACCACGCCCCACCGGATCGACGTCGACACGCAATGCTACGCGACCGGCAAGCTTTCGGCGGCACGGATCAAGCCCGACGGCACCACCAAGTTCTTCTCGGTCACCGGGCCGGCTAGCGGTTGGGCGAAGTAGCCGAACGCTACCTGGCCTCTCTACTGTTGCGGATATTCCTGATGGCTTGGCGGGTCATGCCGCCGGCAGTCCGTCGCCGGGCACGCCGTACCAGGTGATGACGTCATAGACGAAGATCTTCGCCTGCACGGCGCCGTCGCCGTCCATGATGGTCCGCGCCTCTGTCTCCGGCACCGTGAAAACGCAGAACCCGACCAACTCGCTTCCGCCCGCGACCGGCCCGACAAGGGCCATTTTGCCCTCGGCCTGCAGCCGCATGTTGCGCCGGCCGTGCTCCCAGACGATCGCTTTCTGCTCGGATGAGCGGACGTCCGGTGCCTCGTAGGCCGGCCCCTTGGTCAGCCGGACAGCGCAATAGGGCCGCACCTGGCCCATACGCGCGCGCATGTAGTCATCGGTGATATCGACCAATTTTCGCTCCACAGGGGGGCTGCGTGGTGCCGGCAACAGGATTCGAACCCGTGACCCCCTGATTACAAATTTCACGGCCGACGTTACGTCCGGTTATTTCCTGTTATCAGCGGATCGGCAACCCCTTGTGATACGGCACTATTCTCCTTATGTTCTCATAGCTGGAGTTATGCGGAGATCAGTTTTCCCGTGGTGTCCCGGTGGTGTCCCGAGCGAGATGGCCGTTTCGAGGGAAAGATGCAGACGATCAAGATTATCAAGAAAACCGTCGATGCAGCCGAGCTGCGGGAGCAGCGCTACGTCATCTTTGACGCGGTTGTGCCCGGCTTCGGATTGAGGGTTTCTCCCGCTGGCAAGAAGAGCTGGATTTTTGCCTACCGCCCCCACCCCGGCGGGCGCGACACACCCAAGAAGACGGCGCTGATAGGCACGCCGGACGACTTCACCCCGGATCAGGCCCGAAATCTGGCGGACAACATGCGGGCGCTGGTGCGAACGGGTGGTGATCCACAAGCCGCTAAAGCTGACCAGCGCAGCGCCCTCACGACGACGGCGCTGGCGACCGCGTTCATGGAGCAGCACGTCGAGGCGAAGCGCGGCGCCGCGACCGTGGCCTCATACCGCGACATCCTCGATCGCATCGTCATTCCCAAACTCGGAAAGAAGAAGGCACGCGACGTGACCGGCAGGGACATGAGCGCTCTGCATCAGGCTTGGGCGGCAACGCCTTATCAGGCAAACAGAATCCTTGCCGTTGTAAGCGCGATGTATGGCTGGGCGGCCGGGCCGGTGGCCCTAGTGCCTGCCGGCATGAACCCCGCCAAGGGCATCGAGCGCTTTACCGAAGAAAAACGTGGCAACGTCCTTTCTGGCGACGAACTTGAACGCCTTGGCGCCGCCATCCGATTGGCCGAGACAGACGGTATTCCGTGGGAGTTGCGGCCTGACGCCAAGGTCAAACATCGCCCCAAATACGCCGACGCCATGGTCACCAAAATAGGCCCACATGCGGCGGCCGCCATTCGAATGCTGATCTTCACCGGCATGCGCCTCCGCGAAATGCTCGGCCTGCGCTGGTCGCAGATCGACTTCGATCAAGGCCTCATCGTTCTGACAAAGCACAAAACCTCGAGGAAGACAGGGAGCAAGGCAATCGTGCTCAACGCCCCTGCCCTTGCGGTCCTCGCCACGCTCCCGCGCGTGGGCGTCTACGTCATTGCTGGGGACACGGCGGGCCAAAAGGACGAGAAGCCGCGCAGCGACATCAAGCGGCCTTGGGCGCTGGTGCGCCAGGCTGCTGGCATGGACGATCTGCGCGTCCATGATCTCAGGCACAACTTCGGCGGCTTTGGCGCTGGCGGTGGTCTCGGTCTGCCGATCATCGGTAAGCTGCTCGGCCACAGCCAGCCGGCGACGACGGCGCGTTATTCCCACCTCGATGCAGATCCCGTTCGACGGGCGTCTGACGCCATTGGAAAGCGCCTGGCCGCTGCCATGCGCGAGCCCCCGCCGGACGAAAAGAACAATGTCGTGCCGATCAAATCGAAGACGGCATGATGCACTTGCGCAGGGATAGGCCGGCCAGCCGACAAACCGCCTCACCAGCGGCTTCCCTGCGCTCCCTTTCGGTGAACCTCGCAAGGTGAGCGATGCAGCCCTTCATATTCTGGAATAGCCCTAAGGATTGGGTTCTATCGCCAACAAAGGACGGCGTGGTTTTTCTGGCTGCTGCCATGTTCAGAATAGGGCGTGCCCGCTACGGCGAACAGTGGACTGGCCGCGAGGCAGCTTTGACCACTCTTACGCCGCCTGCGCCGCTGCCCACTCGATGGTTCGAAGCCAAGGGCGAGGAACTCGTTGCGGCTCGTGCGGTACTGACCGCCTTCCCCGAGGGCGTCTTTGTCCGACCGTTGGAGGAATGGGCCGACTTCGTAGTAAAGCCATTTGCGCCGCCGATGCTCGTCAAGCCCCTCTCGCCCGACGAATGGGCGCTGGCTCGGGAGCGCGTCCAACAAATTCTGGAAATCCTCACTACTTCAGAGGCGCGCTGGCGAGACGTTGTCGAGGCCACCTTCGCCCTTTTGAAGGTCGGTGCCTTAGAGACGGTTTTGAGGCCATCAACAGGAGGCGACTACATCCCGCCGTCGGCCGCATTGTGGAACACTGATCTAAAGCACGTGCGCACTCGATTTTGGAATTGCGAAGTGGCGCTGACCAACCCATTTTCTCAGACCGAAGCATCCCAGGCCGAAAGTCCGCCGGACGGGAAGTTTCACAAGATATTCGTCACGACCAAGTCGCTCGACGCGATACTTGCGAAGGTTCAGAACGCCACCTTGCCCGCGCCGGCGCCAGAAACTCAAAGCTTGCCGCCGCCACCTCGCACCACTGGGCGTCTCGCGGAATACAAGCGAGGGATAGTTGAGGCCGTGCGCAAGTCGCCTGACGGGCCGCCTGCCGACTGGCCGCAGCGTGACGCATACATTCGCGATGTTGGCTATGAGAAGTTGCGTCTGCCTAAGGACGTGGCGAAAAGCGGGTATGCCGCTGCGCTGAGGGAAGCAGCCGCCCAAGGCATCGACCACAAATGGTCACGCCGCCGGTCAAAGGCGCAGCCGACCGCCTAATCAAATTGCTCCGGCAATTCCTCCGAAGATAGCTCCGGAAATCCCTCCGCAAATCGCTCCGGCTTTGTTGCCGCCGGAGCGATAGAGCATTCGTTTTCGCAGCAAAATCAACGCCATCGTCCGCCCTGTAACGCAATGCAATTCCGCATTGCAGCACCGAAAGGGTTCACGATGACGACCACGGCCCAGCTCACGATGACGGTTTCGGAAGTGTCCAAGGCCACCGGGTTGTCGGTGGCGTGGCTCAATCAGCTTCGTTCGGAAAAACGTGGTCCGGCCTTTCTGAAGGTCGGGCACCGATGCCTTTATCGGCCCGGCGATGTCGCTGCTTGGCTCGA
>JBDTLB010000070.1:0-57727 GCA_039934955.1 Devosia sp. | reverse complement strand
GAAGTAGCTGACCCCAGCAACGATTTGAAGAAGGTGCAATTCCCTTTCGGACGCCTGGGCCATCCTCTGAACATCAATGAGAAGGCCGCCATCAAGGGGGTCGGGCCAGGAGCCTTCGACAGACTGGAAGTGGTACGCGCCGAATTTGGTGTGGATCTGGACTTCATCAACGCCATGAGCAACCAAGACAAGCATCGGCTGTTGCTGCCGGTCGCGGTGCGCCAAGTGCCCATGAAGTTGACGATCGACGAAGCTAGTAACACCGCTTCGATCGACCCCAACATCGCTGGCGCAGAAGAGGTATGGGGCCGCCCGATCCAGGACGGGGACGAAATCCTGATGCCCCACACGCTCAACTTAGGCGTTGGCGTGCTCATAGAGGGGGTCCCGCTGCCCTTCCCACTAAAGGACATCGAGCGGGTCAACGCGTCGGTGGGCAAGGCCTTCATGATGATGGCTGCCACGCCCCGGGCGTCGCTGCAGTGATCAGAGGCGCTAGCACTGCTTTCCAACACGCCACCAGGGCCACCATCGCCGCCCTTGCGTTCTCCGATGCGTCTGCCTCACACTAACGGGACGGTCGGTGGTGTGAGGAGGCAAAATTGTCGAGCGAAAATTCCAACCACAATCTGGCGGACCTGATCGCGGCATCCGATGGATCGCCGCGCTCCCGCATGACGATCGCTTGCCACGCGTTGTCGATGGCTCTCGAGGCCAGGCGACCCCACCTGAGCGAGGCCGAATGGAAGGAAGCGGTTTCGACCTACCTCGATGATGTCCTGCGGATGGGCGTCACGTTTGACATGGTGATCGATGGAATGCGCCCGCCTAATACCCACGCGGCAAGACTAGCGGAACTGGCTCCCATCATTGAGGCTTTGAGCGAAAATGTCGAAGCTCTGATGCTTGATCCATCGACCGAGTTGTCCGATTTGCGACGCCTTATCGAAGGTGCGGTGAACGACCCATCGGTGCAAGAAGCACAGGATATTCTGCGCCGACGAGACACGCCGCCGAATTGAAGCTGCGTGTTGCGGCGCCCATGTGGCGTGGCCTGCCATCTGGCGAACGTGACAAAGTCTCTGTCGCTTAAGGCTTGGGCCTGATCGCGCTCTATTCCGCCAGGGGCGCGGGGCGCCGGGCTGCACCGAACCCCACCGGTTTCGGCCCATGCGGGTAACGATCACGGGCAAGTAATCTTTTGAGGCGTCTGCCGGTGGCAGACGCCGATGTTTTTGAAACACGCGTGGTCCACACGCGTGAACCCTACCTTCCAGCTTACATCGACGTCAGAGGCTTAGATCCAATAGCCTCAGTCCCTCCGGCCGCTCCATTCGGCCCTGAAGGGCCTCCCGTGTTGTCGGGACCGCCGACGGCGCCGCTTACGCGGTTCGGCTTTGGAGCCTCTTCCTTTCGATCGACCGTCCAACCGCGCCGGTAAAGCGCGGTTCCAAGAGGACGCTCGGCGCTGGCCAAGGGTTCATGCGGGGCAGGTCTGCTTCGCAGGAAAACAAGGCAAGCGAGGCACAAAATGAAAGAGCAAAAGACAGACATCTACACGCGCGTGACCGCGTCGATCATCACCGCATTGGAGAGGGGCGTTCACCCATGGATGCAGCCATGGTCAGGGGAGCATGCGGCTGGGCGCATTGAGCGGCCCTTGCGGCATAACCTTGAGCCCTATACCTCATTGCTCTTCGTCCCCATCCGCGATCATGCTTTTTTTGAGCAGACGGTTTTCCAGCATCAGGTCGGCCACGACCTCCTTGAGCGCGGCGGCCTCGCGGCGCTGATGCTTGACCTCATCACCGGTGGCGGCGCGGGCGGTGTCGCCTGCAAGTCGGCGCTTGCCAGCCTCGATGAACTCCTTGGACCAGGTGTAATACAGGCTCTGCGCGATGCCTTCCTTGCGGCACAGCTCGGCAATGCTGTCCTCACCGCGCAGCCCGTCCAAGACGATCCGGATCTTGTCCTCGGCAGAGAAGTGCCGGCGCGTCGCCCGCCGGATATCCTTGATTACCTGCTCCGCAGGCCTTTTGGCAGTCGTGGATTTAGAGGTCATCTTCGTTCCTTCGTCACGGCGACGAGGCCAAAACACTCCTTAAATCACAACCTCAAATCTGAGCCACACGTGCTGACGGCGGACACTCGCAGACGTTTGATGATCTTCTTGCGATGACCGATCCTGCCCGATCGGTGGGGCTCAATCTCGTGTTGACGGCCCCACAAACTCGGAAGGTCGGCGTTCGGATAGCGTAGGCTCAAGGTTTCTCTCAATACCTAAGCGGTACTCATTCATTCCACGGTCCCATTCGCTCGGAGGTTGCGATCAGGTTGCACTGCACGATGATCGCATCAAGCACGGCTTCGATCTTTGACGTGTCGTAGTCTGACGCGGAAAGGTTTGCAGGCGACAGGCGCAAGAAGCGTTCGACGTAGCTTTCCTTGAAGTCGAGCGCGCCCTGCCACCGGCCAAGGTCCTTCTTGTAGTTGCTCCAAGTCGCCTGCGCCGGGGGCCGGCCGGGTAGCATCAGGTCAAGGTAGGTTTCAATTGCGGCGGCGCGCCCATTGATGTCTGCTTCGTGCAGACCATCAGGGCCGAGGATAGGAAACGACCTCAGCGCGTCGAGGTCGGGCAGCACCATGGTACTCATGTTGCGCGGCAAGCTCATCGCATCGACTTTTTGGGAAGCCTCAACACCTTCAGCGTCGTTGTCGAAAACGAACACCGTCTGATTCTGGACATCGATCTTGGCAAGACCTTCCGCGAACTTACGAAGCTGCCCGGTTCCGGAAAAAGGGTGGCTCTCGCTCACATCCACGAAGTGGAAGAAGTCGCTAACTCCGGCGCGAAGGAGCGCAAATCCATGCCGAAGGATATGGACATCGGAGCTGCCTTCTGTCGCGATCAGGAAACGCTGCGAGCGGCGTGCATTGCCAACAAATTCGTTGAGTTCGGCGTAGCCGTTGTCAACGAGTGGCCCGTAGTTCCAGAGGACAGCGAGCTCTAGGTTTTTGCGGAGCTCTCTCCGAGGAGACGCAGCAAACTATAGGGATGCAGGAATCCGATGACGTTCGCAAAGTAGGATTTCTCCGAGTAGTGGCTTCGCTCCCACAGATCGGAATTGGGAACTTGCTCGATCTCGGGAAGGCCCGCGAAGCGTCCTTTGGCTTTCTCGTCATCATCGAACATGAGGCCGTCGCTGAGCTCTGCGATGGAAGTCCGCGTCGCAAATACCAGAAATTGCGCGAAGGTCATCGCCTCCTTCGGCGTCTCCTGTTCATCTGAATCCTCGGCCCATCGCTTCACGGCAAGCTCATACTCCGCTTCGATCGAGGGCAGAGTGAAACCAAGGAGCTCAAGGCGAGGAACGAGGTCCAAGATCTTTCGGACAAAGGCTGCCTCCATTGCGGCAAGCTCTGAGTCAGGGCGTTCCTTGAAATAGTCGTAGTCAACCTGTTCGGAGTGAGCACGGCCGCGGTCTCCCTCTTGAAAGAGCGCGCCATGATCCATGCCGCGATGGTTCTTGCTCCACGCAACGTCCATTCCTGCGACCGACAATGCGATCTCTGTGCCCACTGATCCTCGCTTTCCATGCCCCCTTTGGAGTGGGCAAGCGCCCAAACATACCGGTGTTAAGGGATCACCACCAACAGATAGGTATGTTGCACTGCGACATGAGCGGCGTGCCAAGCCCAAGCAAACCGCAACTCCTAACGCCTGATTCAAGCCTCAACTGGGGCGCCGAACGCTCTCGTCGCGCCAAAATGCTGAAGGAGCTGCCGGCCGACGAGACGGGGTCAATCATGTCCATCGGGATGGTAGATCGGAAGAATTTTTGATGCCGGCGGCCTGAGATATGACCGGCTGGTTCTGCCACCTGTATTCGATGATCACGTGCGCGGCGGTCGCCACGCTTTGTCCAGTCTGCGATGCACCATCGACACGAGCGAGAGCAGGTCTTCAGCGTCGCTCTTCGTGATGGTCCAATGAATTCTGGCTTCGTGCGCTGCCGGGTTGCGGTACATGCCGGCAATGCCTTTGAGAAGATTGACGAAGCCCTTCTGTTCACTTTGCTCGCTTTCGGTCCTTAGCGTGTTGATTGCCAGCATGGGCGCTGAGCCGCCGAGCGTTCTGTCGATCAGTAGGCCACCATCATCTGTGAGGCCGGACATCGCACGAAGTTTGCCGGAAACGCTTTTAACCGCCTCAAGGACGGCGTGGAAGTAGTCGTCAGCGACGAGTTCGGCGCTGCAGAACTTCAGTACGTCAGGATGGACGCCGCGAACCGTAAGATCGGCTCTCAGCTCTTGCGCCCTTCGCTCAGCCCCCTTCAATGTGGTGACCTGGTCGGTCTTGACGATGTCTCCGCTCTCATCGAGCGCGAGCCCTGCAAACGAGAGCGCTCTGTTGAGGTTGTGCCGCATCGGCTCGAAGCGTTCGGGAGCGCGTAAGTATCGCGCTGGCTTCATCGCCTTTCTGATGAAGGCCAGAATGCGAACCCTGTCCCTTCTCGTATTTTGTTCGAGCGCAAAAGCGTTGAGGAGCCGGTGGCGCTTTGTCATACCCGGGTCGGGATCTTTCATCTGCGCGGTTTCAAGCAGATGGCCGATCTCCGGACCGGTGAGACCTTCATCAGTGTTGCCGAGTGCATCGGCGATCGCCTGCAATTGTTCTTGCGAGAAGAACGCCATTCAGTTTGTCCGTTCAGCCGTCATAGCCATCGAACTCCTCGGCGATGATCGTCTGGATTTTCGTCACTTCCTCGTCCGTGAGCTTCGCGAATTCACTCTCACGCCGCCGTCGTCCAAGAAGCCCATTGTTCTGGCGGACGAACATGATCAGGCTTTGCGCAAGCTGGTCAGGCATCTCGACCATGTTCATGATACGGCTCATCGCCTCATCATTGCGCTTTAGGTAGTCAATCTCGCGTGGAAGATCGTTCTCCACTGTGTGCTTGACGCAAGAATAAAGAAACTCCGCCTCGCTGGTGCAATCGAGATAACGGTAAAGATCGGCCGTGTCGTTTGTCACGTCGACATTCTTGTCATCGCCAACCTGCCATTCGATGAAAGGCATAAGCGGACCAGAATGCGCTTGCAACGTCTGCCGGTACTCGTCGATGCGATCGAGCATGACGGAGGAAACGGGAAAGACCATGCCGGGGGGCGTGAATTTACGCTCGGCAAGGACATGATGAATGAGGCAGCGGTGAAGCCTGCCATTACCGTCCGCGAGCGGGTGTATGTAGACGAAGCCGAAGGCGATGACGGCGGCCTGCAGTACCGCGTCGAGCTCCGCTGGTCTCATACGGTTGTTGCATTCATTGAGACCGGTCATCAGCTCCGGAATATCTTCGTGCCGGGCTCCGATAAACTCAGGTACGGGGTTGTTGTCGAAATCGCGTTCGCCCAAAAAAACCCCTGCGCTGCGATAGCCGATCTCGGTGAAGCGATCGTCGCCGATCAGAATGCGGTGAAGCCGGTAGATTTCAGTTTGGTTGAGAGGCTTCTTGCCGGCCTCGAGGACAGCGCGGCCCCATCGTTCGATGCGGTTCTGGGGCGGACGTTCGCCCTCGATCTCGAAGCTTGCGCGGCTATCTGCCAGAAGCATGAAGCTGGCGGCCCGGGCGATGAGCTTTGCGCCGGTGCGCACAATGGTGTCATGCGCTTCTTTGGCGAGATCTAACGCGAGATAGTCTCTGAGCTTTGCAGTTTTTCGGATGACCGGGCAGAAAGCGCGGCCTCCTAAAAGGTTGTCCCGTACACGGTGGCGCGCAGACAGGCGGGGAGGGGCCGTGAAATAGCTGTCCTCATCCAGCGCATCGACTGCTGGAATGTTACCAGGCGCATCGTCCAGTTCTAAGCGATTGCCAGTCAGGACTTCGTAGAAAAACCATGCGCGGCGTGAGATCGCTCCCGTCGGGGTTTTTTGGATGAATGCTTCTAGCTCAGCGGACGGAATAGCGGCGAGCGCACGTTTGAGAACGAGGAGGTCGATGTTTTCATGGCGAAGCGCAAATGTCAGATGATCGGTAGCATCCGAGCCGGTCTTGTACCGCTTGTCGAAAACGCGCCAGGGTCCTTCCGCCTTTTGGCTCCCTCCGACATGTTTGGACGAGATGCAGCTTGGAGCGTGAACTGGCGCGGCAAGCTCCAGTCCGTGGGCGAGTGCTGCCCAGCCTGCGAGTTCGGTGCCTGCTGGTACCGGTTCGTTTTGAAAAAAGCGGATATCACTGACATCAAGTTGCACGTCGAAATTCTTTCAGCAAAGTCGAAAACAGGGATTAATTCACCCCTCATATCGAAAACACTATCACACATCATGTCGAAAAAGCATCTTAAATGTCGAAAAGTCATAATTAAGAGCGCAATTATCGAAAATAACTAAATTCACTACTGATCCTAAGCCTCACGCAAAACCGGCAGGAAGTATGGGAAGCCGTCGCATGGGCGGTTATCCTTGAACGCGGACGCGCTGATTGCCGATCTGCTTACCCTTTTGCGACGTGAGTGGAAGCAATAGTACCCGCTCGTCGAACACGCCGGGCAACGTCACGCGCTGCTGGGTTTTTCGAGAAACAGTCCTGGCATCTACCTCGAAGCCAGCTTTGCCGGAACAATCGCTGAGACCGAGGGGAATTGGGTATTATTGGGTATGAATTCGGGTATCTCGCACTCTAAAGCGGATTCACCTCCCGTTGGCTGTCTCGTATAGTCGCGCTATGAGCCAGCCTGATCCAACCCTTGCAGCCCACCATTTCGGATTTCGGTCGCGTCAACTCCTCACCAACATCCAGGGATTCTCCGAAATGCTCTCCGATCCAGCAGCTGAATTCAGCAAGGAGAAACGGTTCGAGTATGCGGAGATCGTTCGTGCTTGCGCTGCCGCACTGCACGACGAGACCAACCGATTTCTTGAACTGACTGCTCTTGGGTCCGAACGCTAATTTCAAAGACTCGGCCCGTGCCTTTGATGGCGGGCCCGAGCCTGCCGCGGGGCAGGCGCCTCGATCGTCAACGCCTCCACCTGCTTGATCTCGCTCTGCCATACTTCGGCCTCGCGATCCCGGCGTTTTGCCAATGATTGAATCTGCGTTTGCAGTTGCCGCCGCTCAGCCAGCTGGCGGTCAATCAGGGCCTGCTTTTCAACGGCGTCTCGGGTCATGGCGCTAAGACTGTCGGCCTCGTTCAGTAAGCGCACTTTGTTGTAGCGGCCGGTTATGCGATCCCAGAGCCCTACAATGCCTCGACGGATACGTTCGCTCCGCTTTGTGCTTTCAGCCGACCAGCGGGCGGCCTGAATCTCAGCGAAGAACTTTCGCTCGTTTCGCTGACGTAGAACCAGCTCGTCCCGCCCAGACCTAAGGGACAACCGGGCATTATCGAACTGAAGGGTGATGTCGCCGGCAAAGCCAGCGAGCTTCTTCGTCATTTTCTCAGCAATCTGGGCTTTCACGGTGTGCACCGTATCGGCCTCACTCAGTGCACCGAGGCGCTCTTCCACGGCCTTGGTGTTTGCATCGGCCCACCGCGAGATCGAATAGGCTTCGCCTTTCCAATCGAGCGCGACATAGCCGCGCCGATCACCACGGGCCAGGTAATAGCCTCTGGCTTCCAAGGCACTGCGGAAGGCCTTCAGGGAATCGGAGATCGCCCAGCACTCTTTGAATATCTCCTTGATGCGCTTGGGATCGCGTTCGACGCGCTTTGCCTGCTGCCATTCTTCGAGCGAAAAATTGAGCGGATTCGCCTCGCTGCTGTTCACCAGCCCGCGTGGCATCTTCCAGCCGTGCTCAAGATATAGCTCTCGGGACATCTCCCGCAGTTTCAGTTTGAAGTGCGAGATGTTGATCGCCTTCATTTTCTGGGCGTCGATACGTGACCACACGACATGCGCGTGCCGCCGTCCTTGCTTTTCATGAAAGACAATGGCGCGAGGCTGACCGGAGAGTCCGAGCCGCTGCTCCACTTCCTCAATCGCCTTTTCGAACACGGCCACCGGCACGGTCTCAGCTTGCGGAGGGCTTATATTAGGCTGAGCGAAAAGAGGAATTGCTGACATTTCGTCCCCCGACTGATGGCGTAAGCCTCGCGAAGTGCATTGATCAGTTTGTTGGAGACAAAGCCCCGCACCTCATGAACTTCGACATGGTCGTTCTCGTCCAAGCGTAGGAGGTGCAGCGCCAACGCTTTCGCACCAGCTCGTTGGCTGGCTTTCAGGATCATTCGTCCGCTCCTTCATTTAGACCGAGGGCGGACATGAGATCGGTACGGATTCGCTCAACTGTTCGGCAGGCATCAAAGAGAGCGGAGCGCGCCTCCTCATCGACGGGCAGGCTACCGCTGCGGGCGGCCTCGTGAAGACTGCGCAAATTTGCGGATATTTCCGATTGGCCGAGCGCTGCCAAGATGTGGGCAAGCTGCCTGGCATTCGAGGTCGGAACCCGAATCTGGGTGGCGCGGGTGTCTTGACCGAACAGCCGATCCCGGATGAACGCACTCATCCCGCGCTCGCCCGCTGCCTTTTGCAGTCTGTCGCGCTCGTCGTCCGTCAACTGGAGGGAAATCGCTCCGGTGGTTTTGCCTTTGTTTGTTGTCAAAGCGGTCCCGAAATGGGATGAACCGCACCGAATAGTCCTTATCTAAGCCGCCCGAGGCGGCTCAGGTCAGGGCGCGCGGGGCGGGCCAATATCCCAAGCTGCGTGCAGCAGTTTACGGGTCTCTGGGGCACCTACCGGCGACATTGTGGAGTGGCCAAATCGCCCTCCCGCAACCAATGCCCCGATATCGGGGTGGTCCACAGCAAGAGGCCCGCAGACAGTGATGTCGGCGGGCCTCTGCTTTTTAGGCGACCTTGCATAAGCTGTTGCTCTCCAGCTGCACGCCGAGCGTCCGGGGATCGGCCTTGGGTCAGTGCCCTGCCGACCGGCAGGCCTTCGGGGCGAGATAGTCGCCACACTGGGTGTTTGGCTTGACCCGCTCGAAGCCGATCTGTCGCTTCACCTCAAACGTCACGACGGTTGTCCAAGATTGGTGAGCGGCTCGTAAAGCCTTGCTGCAAAAAGAATAACTCTCTAGGAATTGGGAGGAAGGCGGATCTGGGGGGGCGGGTCGTGGTGGTCGAAAACGGCCGAACGAAGAGCTATTTCGACGCGCTGGCGCGCGGTATGCAGCCCACGGTCGTGCGCCAATCCAACCAGCGTGCCGTTCTGACCGTCATTTCGGTCGAACACGGCCAGTCCAACGCCGAGTTGGCGCGACGTACCGGCCTTGCTCCGCAAACGGTGTCGGCGGTTCTCACCGATCTCGATCAGGGCGGGCTGCTGGTTCGCGGCGCAGTCCGACGCCGCGGTGGGCGCGGTCAGCCAGCAACGCCTATCGATCTCAATCCTGATGGCGCCTACGCGGTGGGCGCCGAGATCGGCTGGGAACACATGGAAGTCGCGCTCGTCGATTTCACCGGCCGCGTTATCGGGACTGAACGAAGGAGCTATCGCTTTCCGGATGCGAACCGGGTGTTCGGCGATCTTGCGGACATGACCGCAGCGGTGCTTGGGCCGCTATCGGCCGCGTCGCGCGGCCGGGTCATCGGGCTTGGCCTCGCGGCTCCAGGCGGCATCGGCGACACCTCGTCGCTGCTTCCGCCACCCCCCGGCCAATCGGCGCTATGGGCCGAGATCGACATGCTGCGCGAAGCCGAGGCTGCGACTGGGCTCCACGGGCAGCTATTCAATGATGGAAACGCGGCATGTTGGGCCGAGTTCGTCTCCCATCCGTCGCCTCGTCCGGGCGATTTCGCATACCTGCTGATCGACACCTTCGTTGGCGCGGGGATCATCGCCGAGGACCGTCTGTGGGAGGGGGTTACCGGGGCATCCGCTAATCTCGGCTCGATGCTGGTAAGTGATCGGCGCGGGACGCCGCGCTTCGTGCACCAGATCGCTTCGCTGTTTGCGCTGAACCAGAGGCTTGAGGCGGCCGGAACGACGCTCGCGGAGGCGACGCGCCACTCGCCTCAGGCCGAGGCACAATTCACGCTTTCCGAATGGATCGAGGATGCGTCCTTCGCACTGGCCCAGACGGTGCTCAACGCCGCGACGGTCATTGAGTTCGACTTCGCAATTATTGAGGCCGCACTGCCGGAGCGTATCCGAATTCGGCTGGTCGAAGCGGTGAGCCGTCGTGTCCTCGATGTACCGAGCCTCGGCCGTAACCGACCTTCGGTTCGGCTCGGGCATCTGGGCAGGTCGGGCGCGGCTCAGGGTGCGGCCCTGCTGCGGCTCTATCGGCGGTTTTTCTCGCGCGAGCTGGCCCATCTCGATGTCGACTAGCCGCGTCCCATTCGTGTTAGCAATGCGGTTGCCGAAACAAACAAGAACAATGGATGGGATGAATGGGCGGGACATACGAGATCATCGACAAGCGCTTCGGCGCGCTGGTCAATGGCAACGCACATCTGGACCAGCTTTACACTGGCTGCAAATGGGCCGAAGGTCCGGCCTGGTTCGGCGGCGGGCGCTATCTGATCTGGTCCGACATCCCCAACAACCGCATGATGCGCTACGACGAGACCGATGGCAGCGTCAGCATTTTCCGGTCGCCATCGAACAATTCCAACGGCAACACAGTCGATCGCCGCGGCCGCCTGGTCAGCTGCGAGCATGGCGCGCGCCGGGTGAGCCGCACTGAACACGACGGCGCCACCGTCGTTATTGCTGACCGCTTCGAGGGTAAGCGGTTCAACTCGCCCAACGACGTCGTGGTGAAGTCGGACGGATCGATTTGGTTCACCGACCCGACCTACGGCATTGATTCCGATTATGAAGGGAACAAAGGCGAGAGCGAGATCGGCCGCTCCAACGTCTATCGCGTCGATCCCGCCACCGGCGCGGTGACCGCCGTGATCACCGATATGATCAAGCCAAACGGGCTGGCGTTCTCGATCGACGAGACCCAGCTTTACGTCGCCGATACAGGCCGTACGCATGGCGACGAGTACCCCAAGCATATCCGGGTCTTTGACGTGAACGACAATACCGTGTCGGGTGGCCGCGTCTTCGCCGAATGCACGGTCGGGCTGTTCGACGGTTTCCGGATCGATGTCGAAGGGCGCATCTGGAGCAGCGCGGGCGACGGCATTCATTGCTACGAATCCGACGGCACGCTGATCGGCAAGATCCTGGTGCCGGAGGGCGTCGCCAATTGCGTCTTCGGCGGGGTCAAGCGCAACCGGCTCTATATCTGCGGCACGACCTCGCTCTATGCCATCTACCTCATGACGAACGGCGCGCGCACCTACTGAGGGCTCCAGACGGCGCGCTAGCGTGCCGTCCAACCCCCGTCGATCAGCAGCGTCTGGCCGGTGATCAGCGAGGCGGCATCAGATGCGAGGAACACCACAGCGTCTGCGACCTCGCGCGGCTGACCAATGCGGTGCAGCGCGGCGATGCGTTCGATGACTTCAGCTTTGAAGGCCGGGCGAGCGAGCATATCGGCGGTGCCGTCAGTCTCGATGAAGGTTGGGGCGACGCAGTTGATGCGCACATTGTCCTTGCCCCATTCGACCGCGAAGCACTTGGTCATATGTGCAACCGCCGCTTTGCTGAGGCAATAGACGGCCTCGCCGGGAAGCGCGATGGCGCCGGCCTGCGACCCAATGTTGACGATCGCCCCACTCTTTCGCGCCAGCATGTGCGCGCCAGCGTACTGGCTGAGAAAGAACGTCGACTTCACATTGAGGTCGAGGACGAAATCATAGTCGGCCTCGACAAACGCTTCGATCGGCCGCTCCTCGACGCCGCCGCCGGCGTTGTTGACGAGGATATCGAGATTGCCGAAGCCGGCGATCGCGGCATCGATCGCGGCGTAGCTCTGCTTGAGGTCCAGCACGTCCATCTGCAGCGGCAGCGCCTTGCGGCCCTTGGCCTCGATTTCCTTGACCAACCCGGCGTCGGCGGTTTTGTCGCGCAGCCCTAGCGCCACATCGGCGCCGGCCTCAGCGAGCGCCAGGGCGATGGCGCGTCCGATGCCGCGCGCGGCACCCGTGACCAGCGCCGCGCGACCGGTCAGATCAAAAGCGCTGCTCATTGCACATTCTCCCAGGCGCCGGATTTCTCGGACCGGAAGATCGCATCGAGTACCTGCATCTGGCTGATCGCGTCCTCGACGCCATAGGGCAGGTCGCCCTGACCCAGCACGGCGAGCGCAAAGGTTTCCGCCTGCGCCGTGTACTGGTCGATGGCCGGCACAATCTCGCGGCGATGGAGGCTGCGGTCCATCGGTCCGCCGCTACCGGCGATGATCGCGGTCATCTGCTCGGCAGGAGCATTGAACGGGATGACGATCTCAAGGCTGCCCTTCGGCCCGAAGGCCTCGACAGTCTGGCGGCCAGAACTTTGCGTGCCGCAGACGAAGGTCAACTGCCGGCCGTCACCAAAATCGGCAATGACGCTGGCGAGGCGGTCGGTCTTGAACTTCGGATCGCGGTCGATCAACGCCACGACACGCTTTGGTTCGGCGTCGAACAAATAGCGGCCGGCGATGACGCAATAGCAGCCGATGTCGAGCAATCCACCGCCGCCGATATCGGCGAGGTTGCGCACGTTCTCCGGGTCGTCGTTGAAGTAGAGGAAGGCGCCGCGCACCAGATGGACGCGTCCAAGCTCGCCCGAGCGGACGATCTCGCGGGCGCGGTGCCATTGCGGATGGTGGCGGACCATGAAGGCTTCATGGATCAGCACGTTCTTGGGCGCGTCGCGCAATTGTGCCGCCTCGGACGCGGTGATGGCGATGGGCTTTTCGCACAGCACATGTTTGCCGGCGCGGGCCGCGGCGAGCGTAATCGGCACATGCAAATGGTTGGGCAGCGGGTTGTAGATCGCGTCGATCTCGGGGTCTGCGAGCAGCGACTCGTAGGATCCGTGGGCGCGAGCGTTCGGTAGGCCGAGCTCGGCAAGCGCCGCCTTGGCCTTGCCCAGATCGCGGGACCCCAACGCCACAACCTCCGAGTGCGGGGACTTCATTATCCCGGGTGTGACCTGATACATGCCGATTGCGGCGGTCGACACGATACCCCAGCGAACTTTGCGATCTGCCATTTTATCCTCCTCGAGTGAGCATCTTCTTTACCGGTCATTGGCCGTTTGAAAAACCAGTTCCCACAGCCGCGCCCGATGCTTTATTGAGAATGGGCGAGTGGAGTACCTGCCTGATGCCCAAGACCGACATTGCGCGTCGCGTCTACAACCACACCTGGAAGCTCGATCCGATCGTGCGCTCGCTGCTCGACACGGATTTCTACAAGCTTCTGATGTTGCAGATGATCTGGGGGCTTTACCCCAAAGTCGATGCGACGTTCTCATTGATCAACCGCAAGACTTCAGTGCGTCTCGCCGAAGATATCGACGAGGGCGAGTTGCGGGCGCATCTCGATCACGCGCGCACGCTGACTTTTTCCAAAAAGGAGATGATCTGGCTGGCCGGTAACAGCTTCTACGGCTCCAAGCAGATATTCTCACCAGAGTTCCTGCGCTGGCTCGAAGACTTCTCGCTGCCGGACTATGAGCTGACCAAGCGCAACGGCCAGTTCGAACTCAATTTTCCCGGCCGCTGGGTCGAGACCACGATGTGGGAGATTCCGGCTCTGGCAATCATCAACGAGTTGCGCTCCCGTGCCGCGCTCCGCAATTACGGGCCGTTCACGCTCGATGTCACCTACGCGCGCGCCAAGGCCAAGATGTGGGAGAAAGTCGAGCGGCTGAAGAAGCTGCCCAATCTGCGCATCTCGGATTTCGGCACGCGGCGGCGGCATTCGTTCCTCTGGCAGCGCTGGTGCGTCGAGGCGCTGAAAGAAGGCCTTGGCGAGAATTTCACCGGCACCTCCAATGTCCTGCTGGCCATGGACAATGATGTCGAGGCGCTCGGCACCAATGCGCACGAGCTGCCGATGGTGCTTGCCGCGATCGCCCCCAGTGAGGCGGCGCTGAAGGCGGCGCAGTATCAGGTGCTCGAGGACTGGAAAAGCTACTACGGTGGCAATCTGCTGATCGTGTTGCCCGATACATTCGGGACGGACGCGTTCCTGCGCGATGCGCCCGATTGGGTGGCCGACTTTACCGGCTTCCGGCCTGACAGCGCGCCGGCCATCGAAGGCGGCGAGCGTATCGTCGAGTGGTGGAAATCTCGTGGCCGCGATCCGCGCGAGAAGCTGTTGATCTTTTCCGACGGGCTCGATGTCGACATGATCGAGGAGGCCTATCATCATTTCCAGGGGGGGGTCCGCATGGCGTTTGGCTGGGGCACCAACCTCACCAATGACTTCATCGGCTGCTCTCCCTTCATCAATCATCGGCTCGATCCGATCTCGCTGGTGTGCAAGGTCAGTTCCGCCGATGGTCACCCTGCGGTGAAGCTCTCGGACAATCCCGAGAAGGCCACGGGCGATCCCAAAGAAATTGCGCGCTATCTCCGCATCTTTGGCAACAAGGGGCGGGTCGCGCACGAGGTGGTGGTTTGACGCGCTACTCAGCCTGCATCGAATGGCTGTTCGCCGAGGCCCAAGCGCTGCCGCCACTGCCTGGATCGCCCCAGGCCGCGGTGCCGCCTGCGGTCAGCGTCAGCTTCCCCGATCGAATCCGGGCGGCGAAGTTCGCCGGGCTCGATGCCGTTGAGTTCTGGCATTGGTCGAACAAGGATATCGACGCAGTCAAGGCCGCACTCGATGAGACCGGCATGCCACTCGCCGGCATTCTGGTTGAGCCGATCACCCGGATCACCGATCCCGAGATGCATGGGATATTTCTCGATGGTGTCCGCGCGTCGCTGATGGCCGCTCTGAAGCTCGGCGCGCCGATGATGATCGCTCAGGCCGGCGACGACCGCGCCGGTGTACCGCGCGAGGCCCAGCACGCCGCGCTGGTCAAAGTGCTGAAGGAGGCGGCGGACCTACTCAAGGGATCAGGGGTCGTGCTGGCACTTGAGCCGCTCAACGACCGCGTCGATCATCCGGGCTATTATCTGACCTCGACCGTCGAGGGGCTCGATATCGTGGATGAGGTCGACTGTCCCGAAATCCGTCTGCTCTACGACATCTATCATTCTGCGATGATGGGCGAGCATATCGAGGACGTGCTCGATGGCCGGCTCGACCGGGTCGCGCATGTGCATCTGGCCGATACGCAGGGACGCGGCGAGCCCGGCAGCGGCAATCTCGACTGGCGCGCCCGGCTCGATTGGCTGGCCGACCATGGGTATGACGGGCTGGTGGGGCTGGAATATCGGCCGACTGGGACCACGATCGAAAGCCTGAGCTTTCGGAACTAGTCGTTCGGGAAACGACAACACTCTGGTGTCGTCTTTCGACATTCCAGACCAATCCTCCTTGCGCCATATCTAATGGCGAACGGCGGCGCCTGCGGGCGAACCGCCAAAGGAGAACAAAATGCTCACTCAGATCAAGGGACTGCATCATGTTACGGCGATGGCCAAGGGCGCCGTCGAAAACAATGCATTCTGGACCCAGACGCTTGGCCTGCGCCGGGTGAAGCAAACCGTCAATTTCGACGAGCCCAGCGTCTATCATCTCTACTATGGCGATGAAGACGGCACGCCCGGGTCAGTGATGACGTATTTTCCGTTCCCCCACATGACCCGCGGCCGGCCCGGTACGGGCGAAGTCGGCACTACGGTGTTCTCCGTGCCGGAGGGTGCGCTCGGGTTCTGGGAGCAAAAGCTCGCGGCCGACGGTGTGAAGGATCTGAAGCGCGATGAGAGCTTCGGGCAGAAGCGCCTGACTTTCTCAGGTCCGGACGGCGACGGGCTGGCACTTGTCGAGGACAAGAACGACTTTCGGCTTCCGTGGACAAATGGCGGCATCGAAGCCGACAAGGCGATCCGTGGCTTCCATTCCGCATCGCTGCGATTGCGCGACGAAGGCGCCACCGAGGAACTGCTGAAGTTCATGGGCTACGAAGTTTCCGATACACATCGCGGCATCAGGCGGCTGGCGCGGCCGGGTGGCAATGGCGCCGACTTCGTCGATCTGGAGACGCTGCCGGGCGTGGCGCTCGCAGGTTTGGGCGCCGGGTCGGTGCACCATATCGCGTTCGCGGTCGAGAACCGCGCGACGCAGCTCGAAGTGCGCAAGGCCCTGCTCGATACCGGGTATCAGCTCACGCCGGTGATCGATCGCGACTATTTCTTCTCGGTCTATTTCCGCACGCCGGGCGGCGTGTTGTTCGAGATCGCCACCAATGAGCCGGGCTTCAACCGCGACGAGGATACAGCACATCTGGGCGAGGTGCTGAAGTTGCCGCGGCAGCACGAGCATTTGCGGGCCCAGCTCGAAAAGACGCTCGAGCCGCTGGCGGCGTAGGAGTTCCGGTCATGACCTACATCTACGCAGAAATAGCGGCGCCGAAGGGGGCGCCGCTGCTGTTCCTCTTGCACGGCACCGGCGGCGACGAGAACGGACTGGTTGGCCTTGGACAAAAGCTGATGCCGGCCGCGCACATCATCTCGCCGCGTGGCGACGTCAGCGAGAATGGAGCGCCGCGCTTTTTCAAGCGGCTCGGCATGGGCGTCTACGATATGGCGGATTTGGCCCGGGCCACCGGGAAGCTCGCGGGGTTCATGGGTGAGCAGATCGCGGCGATCGGCCCTTCGTCGGTTGCGGCGCTCGGGTATTCGAACGGCGCAAATATTCTGGCGTCGGTGCTGTTCGAGGCGCCGGAGCTGGTCGGCCGGGCGGTGCTGATGCATCCGTTGATTCCGTTCGAGCCAGCGCCGCAGCCCAAACTCAAGGGCGCCAAGGTGCTGATCACCGCCGGTCGCCGCGATCCGATCGGGCCGGTCGCCGGCACCGAGCGGCTCTCGGCATATTTTTTTCAGCAAGGCGCAGAGTCGCGCGTCGTCTGGCACGAGGGCGGGCATGAGATTCAACAGCCCGAAATTACGGCAGCGCAGGCATTTCTCGCCGACTGATGGACTTCCTTCATTAGGAGATCCTTCAGAACCTCTCCTCCATAGTTTTGCATCGATTCATGGAGGAGAGTCCGGCGCTTTGCGGCCGGACAGCGACGGCAATGGCAGCTCAAAAGACGCGCCGAGCGCCGACCCTCCGGACCAACATCCTGTTGCTATTGCTGTGCGGCTTCGCCGTCGTTGCTGTGCCTGGCTATTGGGCATTTACGGCGCTGGTCAACTCGACCGTTACGCAATTGGGAACGCGGTTCGCCGAAAAGCAGATCCTGTTCGACCGCTATCGTGGCATCGACGCGTTGGCCAAGGAGGTCGTGCTCGCCGAGACGTTGACGCGCTCGCCGGCAATTGTTGACTGGGCGAAGAACGAAGCCGATCCCGACAAGCAGCGCACCGCCATCGCTGAGCTCGAGCAGTACCGGTTGTCGTTCGCCGATCACTCGTATTTCTTCGTGGTCAACGGCTCGGGTAACTATTACTACAACGACGCGCAGAACTCGCATGCCGGCAAGGAGCTCAGCTTCACGGTGAAGCGCGACAATCCGAGCGACGCCTGGTACTTCGCAACGATTGCGCTCGATGGTGGATGTCACCTCAACGTCGATCGTGACGACGAGCTGGATATCACCAAGGTCTTCATCAACTGCGTGGTCCGTGACGCGAACAACGTGGTGCTGGGCGTGCTCGGCACCGGCCTCGACCTCACGGCGTTCATCCAGCAGGTCGTCGATGTTCCCCAGCCAGGTGTGCAGGCGATGTTCATCGATCAGACCGGAGCCATCCAGGCGCATCGTGATGTGCGCTTCATCGATTTTCACACGCTTACCAACGCCATCGAGACTAAGAAAACGATCTTTGCGCTGGTCGATGGTGACAGCGACCGCGCGGCGCTTCGCCAAATGCTTACCGAGGTCACGACCGGCAGCGTTGAGGTCCGCTCACGCTTCATGCAGGTCGATGGCCACCAGATGCTGGTCGGCGTTGGATATCTGGCCGGTCTTGGCTGGTACAATGTCAGCTTCATGGATGTCGACAAGATCATCGACAAAAGCCTGTTCCTGCCGATCGGGCTCTTGCTGGCCGCCATGATGATCATCGTGGCGCTGGTCATCGCCTTTATCTTCAAGGTCAGCGTGGTCGACCGGATCGCCCGCGTCGAGAAGGGTGTCGTGGCCGTCAAAGACGACGCCCGTGCCGAGGTAAAGCCCGACACCGGCAACGACGAGATCGGCCGGCTGTCGCGCTCCATCGCCTCGATGGCGACTTCGGTGCAGGACAATATGCGCATGCTCGAGGATATGGTCGAGGAACGCACGACGGAACTTCATGCGCTGGCGTATCGTGACCAGCTAACCGGCATCACGAATCGCCGTGGCTTTGCGCAGGGTTTCGACCGGGTGCGTGGTGCGGCGCGTGGCGAGGCGCGGCTGGCTATGCTGCTGATCGACGTCGATCGGTTCAAGGATATCAATGATGGATACGGTCACCAGTCCGGTGATGAAGTTGCCGTCGAAATGGCGCGGCGTATCACAGCTGTGCTGCGGTCGTCCGACGTCTGTGGGCGCTGGGGCGGCGACGAGTTCATCGTGCTGTTCTCCGATCTGGGCAGCCGGCCACTGAAGATGATCGCCGAAGCGGTGAAGCGCGGCCTGTCCAATCCGGTGGCGCTGAAAAACGGGCAAGCGATCGACGTAACTGTCAGCATCGGAGCTTGTCTCGTCGAGGCCGGTGAAACGCTTGAGCAGGTTGCGGAGATGGCGGACGCCGCACTCTACGCGGCCAAAGCTGATGGACGTGATCGCGTTACCGTCTATGATCCAACGCGCTCGCGCAGCGCATCAGGACTCCGTGCCGTCTAGCGTCAGTCGATGAAGTCGACCGGCACGCCCGGCGCGACCATCTTGGACAGTTCTGCAGCATCCCAGTTGGTGAGCCGCACGCAGCCATGCGAGTTGGTCTTGTCGATCTTGCTGGGCGCGGGCGTGCCGTGAATGCCGAAGGTTGGCTCGGTGAGATCGATCCAGGTCGAACCGACCGGGCCGTTCGGACCGGGCGGGATGATCAGCCTTTCGCTGTTGCTGCCCTGCTTGAAGTTGACGTCAGGATTGTAGGTGTAGTTGGGCATCGAGGCGACGGCATCCACTAGGTGCGTGCCGACCGGCGAGGGGTTGTCCTCGCTGCCGATGGTTGCAGGGTAGGCGACGAGCAAACGGTCCTCGGCGTCGTAGGCGCGTATCTGGCGATCGGATTTGTCGGCCTCGATGCGGGCGACCTTGCCCTCTTTGTCCGGGCCGTAGGCGGCGACGGCGACCACTTCACCGGCGACCCACTGCGCCTGAGGGTTGAGGGATTTAAGCAGGTCTTCGTCCATATGGAAGCGCTCACCGAGCTCTTCGGTCACGCTCGTGTAGCCAAGGAAATCGCGCTTGGCCATTTCCGCATAGTCAGTGGGAATCGGCGCGACAATGTCGGCCACATCCTTGTCGGTGATGGTGTAGCTGCCGACGACTGGCTCGGTGGTTTGAAGCTTTGCCAGCATGTCGGCATTGATGCTTCCGTCGGCGGTGAGGCCGCCCATGGTCTCGAAGGCTCGCACGGCCTTACGCACATTGTCGCCATCGAAGCCATCGATCACTCCGGGCGAGGCGCCGGCGCGGTCGAGCAGGATCTGAAGTTTGACAATCGCGGGATCGGGCGCCGCGGAGGGAGGGGGCGCGGCGTCCGATCCCGTCGTTTTGTCCGCCACTGGAGGGGGGAGGAGTTCGGCGGGCACGGCGTCTAGAGTGGCGGCGTTGACTGCTTCTGCCGTAATCGGCGGCAGAGGCGCGTCGTCCGCCATGGCAACTGCGAAAGGCAGGGTCACCAGCAGGAAGAGGATAATCAACTGGAAGAGGCGCATGGGAGGAGCCCACCTTTCAGCACGATAAGTGCCGGCGCGGTGATTGGTTGCGGCGGACTAGGTGCTGCATCGTGGCGTGGTGAAGATTTGGCTAAAATTGTAACCATCGCGCCACTCTTGCCCTTCACGGGTGGCGCGCTAGCATGCAGCAAATGGAGACTTTCATGACTCGCATCGTCCTTGCGCTCGCCGCGCTGTTGCTTTTCCCGCCGCTCGCCCAGGCGGCGAGCTTTGACTGCGCCAAGGCCGGAACCTCGTTCGAGAAGGCGATTTGCGCGAGTCCTGAGCTGTCGCTGCGCGATGAGGTGCTGGCGCAGGCCTATGCGACCGCGCTGGGCGGTTTGTCGAAGCCGGTCGCGGATGGCTTAAAGGCAACCCAACATGCGTGGCTCGACTATGCGGCACGGACCTGCAGCGACGATGCGCAGCCGATCCCGGGCAATTACACCGACGATCAGACGCAGTGCCTGTCGGGCGAGTTCAGCAGCCGCATCACCTCACTCGAGGGCAGCCGGATGCAGGGTGGATACCGTTTCTACCCGTGGGAACTCTATCTGGTGGAGCGCGATCCCGACGCGACCGCTGAAACCTACAACAAGGTCGCAACCAAGCATTTTTCGACGGTGAAGATCGATAGCGATAGCGATGTTGCGAAGGCGTTCAACGACATGACCGAGAATATGCGGGTCGACGACGACGTCAAAATCGGTGATGGCACGAATTTGTTCGAGAAAGGCACCGACAATCTCGCGGCCGGCGACATTTCCACCGATGTCGAAAACACGACCAGACTCAAGGATATAACGAGCAACCGAATTGCGCTCACCAGTGAGTATTACTGGTATGGGCACGGCGCGGCGCACGGCAATTACGGCATCACCTACACGCACTTCCTGATCAACGCGAAGCGGAAGCTGGTGGGCACCGACGTTTTCTCGGCCGGCAACTGGGCGAAGGTCTTCGGTAAGCTTGTCGTCGAGCGGATCAAAGCCAAACTCGGCGAAAACTATCAGGGCGACGACGACAAGGCCGTCGCGGCATCGGCGGTCGACCCGTCGCGCTGGGATTTCTCGGATGATGGAATCATCGTGCAGTTCCAGCCGTACGAAGTGGCCGCCTATGCGGTGGGCGCGGCGACTGTTACGATCCCGTGGTCCGACCTTGGCGACATCCTCGTCGACGGGGCGCAGGACCTCGTGCTGTACTAGGTCAGGCGAGCAGGTCTGCCCAGTCCTGATGGCGCTTGAACTGCACCTCGGCATATGAGCATTCGGGCTTGATTTTGATGCCGTCGCGGCGCGCGTCGGCAATGCTGCGCTCTATCATTTTCAACGCGATGTTCTGACCGCGGAATTCCGGCGGCGTGTAGGTGTGATCGATGGCGATGACGCTGTCGCCGATCTTGCGGAAGGTCATTTCCGCCTCGAGCTCGCCGGGCAAACGGATGAGATAGCGGCCATGGCCGGGCGAATCCTCGCGCTCGACAGGGAGATCGTCAGTCATGCTTGAGTCCTGGCTTCAGTCCTGCGTCAGACGTTGGTGGTGTTCTGGGACAGCTCGGGGAAAAGCGCCTTCTCACTGAGATAGGGATCGATCGCCAACGCTGCAATCATGTCCCTGAGTGCTTCGGGGCGTTTGCCCTGCTTCAAATAGATCAGCGCCCGCCCGCTGAGGGCGCCGAAATGCCGGGGTTCAAGCGCCAGCACCTTGTCGATATCGCCGAGAGAGGATTCGAAATTGTCGAGCATATAGTAGAGCGTCGCGCGCTGGTTCCAGCCCTCGGAATAGTCGGGGTAGTCCTTGACCACGGCGCTCAACAGGCTGAGGGAAGCGCTGAGATCTCCGGCGCTCATGGCAAGGCTGGCGTTGGCCATCCGGGCGGCAAGGTCGGGCACGTCGGGGTGGAACCAGACGTCCCAGATCTGCGTGGTGAGGTCGTTCGCGTCGGCGGCGCTCTGTGCGCCCTTAAGCTGGGTGAAGAGCTCATCGAGCGCGGCTCTGTCGATGTAGTCGGCGGCAAGGGCAGGGAGCGGTGCGGCGACAAGGAGCAGCACGAGCAAGGCGCGGATCATGGCGATCATCTGGCGCATAGCCGAAGTTTGGAGCTGCCCTGCACACAAGTCCAGTGAGGAGTTTGTGATCGAGGCGGCGATTAACTCGGCTGCGTATCCGTTTTTGGCTTCCGCCAGCGGGCTTCGAGCGATTTGCCGAATTCGCCCATCAACGGCGTGAACAACAGCACGATCCGTTTCCAGTAGTGGATCAGCACGACCAGCACGACAAAGACGAGCGAGCCGACGACGATCACCATCTCGAGGCTCAGGCCCATCGATTCTAGCCACGCGCCGAGCAGCACGCCCGGCAGAATATGCACCGCGGCCCAGACGAACGACGAGACAATGTTGATGAAGCTGAAGCGGCCCCAAGGCATTCCGAGCATGCCGGCGACGCCCGGGATCACCGCCTTCACACCGGTGATGAAGCGGCCGACGAAGATGGCGAGAATGCCATGCTCGTGAAAATAGGTCTCACCGCGCGCGATCAACGGCAGATAGTTTTTGAACGGCCAGACCGATTTGATGTGGTCCTTGAAATAGTGGCCGATCCAGTAGGAGATCGCGTCGCCGATCACGGCGCCGAGTACGGCCGCAAAGTAGATCGGCCAGAACGGTAGCTTGCCGGCGGCGATCAGGCCCCCGGTGAGGAGCAGGATGGGCAGCGACGGGACCAGCAGACCGACGATAAACACGGCTTCGCCGATGCAGACGAGGAAGATGAACACCACCGACAGCCATAGATTGCTGGCGATGGCGTTGAGGATCTGCTCGAGATAATTGGTGATCCAGGTCAGCAAGCCCACTTGCGGTCTCCCTCGGCCGTAGCGGGCTTAGCGCCTCGTGGCGCTGTCCCCATCGTAATGGCGGCGCGTGTCTCACAGGTAGACCGGATCTCGGGCGAACTTGTGAACGGCCGCTTTTCTCCTCTAACTGTGGGTGAGCGGCTCGCAACTTGCAAGGGCGCGGAGCCTTTGGCCGCGAAATCCCTAGGCCTGGCTGGAGAGACATTATGCCGCTGCCTATTCACCACATGATCGCCTCCGGGCCGCAGCCGGTGGCGCCCTTTTCACATGCGGTCGAGGCGGACGGTTTCGTCTTCGTCACCGGGCAGATGCCGACCGATCCGGCGGCGCCGGATGCGCCTTTGCCAGCGGGAATCGAGGCGCAGACCCGCCGGGTGTTCGAGAATCTGAAGCTCGTGCTGGTTGGTGTTGGGCTGGGGCTCGAGCATATGGTGATGGCGCGGATCTATCTCACGGAGTTCAACCGCGACTATGCGGCACTTAATGTGCTGTGGCCGACCTTCTTCCAGCCGGGCGAGTTGCCGGCTCGCACCACGGTGGGAGTGACGGCGCTGGCGGTCCGGGCGCTGGTTGAGATCGACCTGATCGCCAAGCGGCCCTAGAGTCTAAGCCCTAGCCCCACTGCCCCGCAGGCGATCACGACGAGCCAGGGAGGGACGCGCAGGGCGAGTGCCGCCAATGCGATGACTGCGATGGCAATGTCGGCGGGACCGAAGACAGCGCTGGTGAACACCGGCGTGCAGAGCGCGGCGAAGAGGATGCCAACGACGGCAGCATTGGCAGCGTCAAGCGCAGCCCGCAGCCGGGGCAGGGTTTTCCAGCGAGCCCAATATGGCAGGCCACCCAGCACCAGCAGGAAGGATGGAAGGTAGATCGCCGCAAGCGCCAGCAGGCCTCCCGCGATGCCATTGGTTGGCGGCTTGAGCATCAGCCCGGCATAGAAGGCGAAGGAGAACAGTGGACCGGGCACGGCTTGCGCCGCCCCATAGCCGGCAAGAAAAATGTCGCGGTCAATGAGTCCGGGCGTCACCAGTTCGTTCTGGAGGAGCGGCAGGACGACATGGCCGCCGCCGAACACCAAGGCGCCAGTGCGGTAGAAGCGGTCGGCGATATCGATCCATGACAGATGGGTTGCGGCCGCGAGGAGCGGCAGGGCAGCGAGCAGGATGAGGAACAGCGCGAGCGCCGCAAAGGCCGCCGGATGCGGTCGGTCGGTGGTCGTGTTTGTCCGTGCGGCGGGCGACTTGTCCAACGCCGCTCCCCATGCGACGGCGGCCGCGATCACGATGACTGGCATAGCTGAGAAGGGCACGATCAGGATCAGTGCGGCGGCGATGCCGGCAATGAGGCGGCGCGGCCAATCTGGCGTCAGCCGCTGCGCCATCATCCAGACGGACTGCGCTACGACGGCAAGCGCGGCAAGCTTCAGGCCGTGTAGTGCCCCCTGCGCCAAAGGTCCCTGCCAGAGGCCGGCACCAAGTGCGACGGCGTAGAGCAGAAGCACCGACGGCAAGGTGAAAGCGACCCAGGCGGCGACGGCGCCCGCCAGTCCGGCCCGCTGGTGGCCGATGGCAATGCCGACCTGGCTCGACGCCGGGCCGGGCAGGAACTGGCAGAGCGCAACGAGATCGGCGTAGTCGGCTTCGCTGAGCCATTTGCGCCGGACAACGAAGGCTTCGCGGAAATAGCCGAGATGTGCGACCGGCCCGCCGAAGCTGGTGAGACCGAGGACGAGGAAGGCCCAGAATACCTCGGCGGTGTGGGCGAATCTCGAGGCGGGCGCCTGACTGCGCTGGTCCATGCCGTGGAGGTGCCGGAAGCGTGCGTCGTAGTCAATTCGACCAGGGGTTGCTGACCGATCGATCGGTCAGTATAACGGGTGGACAGGAGTGTCGATTGACCAGACCGAACAGCCGCCAGCAGATCGTCGACGCTGCCATCCGGCTCATGGCCGAGGGCGGCGCCGAGGCACTCACCGCTTCGGCGCTGGCGGGGACGGTCGGGGTTAGCAAGGCCAATTTGTTCCATCATTTCGAGACGATGGACGACATTGTGCTCGCCGCGTTCGAGCAATTCGTGATGGGCATGGTGATGACCAGCGGACCGCCACCAGCGACGCTGCGCGCGTGGCTCGTGGACATGGGGGCGGAGGCGACGGCCTCCATCGAGGATGTGCCGAAACTGACGGGCGCCTATTTCGCCTTCGTGTCGCGGGCGCAATCGGATGCGCGCCTGAAAGCGCGATTGACGGAAATCGTTGTCGGGGCGGAGGCAGCCTTTTTCGACATTATCGGTGGGTTGCGGCCGGCCATGAGCGGCGCGAAAATTGCCGCGCTCGCCGCGCTTGTGGTGATGGCTGGGGATGGTCTGGTGCTGCATCGCACGTTTTTCCCCGACCGCGCCGAAACGCAGGCGGCGGCGTGGCGCGCCTTTGTCGATCTTGTTGCACCAGCGGAGGATTCGTGAAAGCCATTATTTGCGGCGCGGGAATTGCCGGGCTTGCCGCTGCGAACGAGCTGGTGCGGATCGGCTGGGACATTGTGATGGTCGAAAAGGCGCCGGCGCGGCGGCATGGCGGTTACATGATCGATTTTTTTGGCCCCGGCTATGACGCGGCAGAGGCCAACGGAATGCTCGGCGCGCTGAGCGGTCGCGCTTATGATATCGAGGGCATCGAACTGGTCAATGCCGACGGCTCGCGCCAGTCGTGGACGAGCTACGAACTGTTTCGCAAATCGGTTGGTGGCCGGGTGTTCTCGCTGCTGCGCGGCGATATTGAGGACGTGCTGTTCGAGGCGCTGCCCGAAAATATCGACCTGCGCTTCTCGACGACGATCGAAACCGTTCATTCGTTAGATGGCGGCGTAGACGTCACGCTGTCGGACGGCACTCGGATCAAGGGCGATCTGCTGCTCGGGGCCGACGGCATCCATTCGCATGTCCGGGCGCTGTTGTTTGGGGGCGGGACCGATTTCGTCCGCGACCTTGGATTTCGCGTGGTCGCCTACGTGTTTCAGTCCGAGCAGGTGCGCAAAGCTGTCGCGGATCGCTTTGTGATGATCTCGGTGCCGAACCGGCAAGTCGGGATTTACAATATTCGAGAGGGCGGGTGCACGGCGTTTTTTGTGTGGCGCGGCGCGGAGAGTCTTGCTGATGCGCGCCAGGCGCTGGCTGCCCGATTTGGGGATCTGGGGTGGGTGGTGCCGGCCACGCTGGCGGGTGTGCCCGACAGATCAGAGATTTATGCCGACCTTACTGGGCAGGTGATCATGCCGAACTGGCACAAGGGGCGGGCATTGCTGATCGGGGATGCCGCCTTCGCGGTGTCGCTGCTGGCGGGGCAGGAAGCGTCGCTGGCCATCGGGGCGGCCCATGCGCTGGCCGATGCTCTCGACAAGAACGCCGATCCAGATGCTGCGCTCGATGCCTATGAGGCGATGCTGCGGCCCGAAGTTGAAAAAAAGCAGGCGGCCGGTCGGCGGACGGCAAAATGGTTCGTGCCATCCACCCCATTGCAGATCTGGATTCGGGCGGTGGTGATGAATTTGACGACAATCCCGCTGCTGTCGCGAATTGTCGAGAGCTTCATCGCCACCAGCCCCAAAGGCATTTTCACGCCGCGTCAGAACTAACCTGCGGCGATTATCCCGCGTAGGCCACGGTTTTCTGCTGCTGCTCACCCAGGCCTTCAATACCCAATCGCATGGTCTGGTTGGGTTTCAGCCAGATCGGGTTTGGTTTGATGCCCATGCCGACGCCCGGGGGGGTGCCGGTGGTGATGACGTCGCCGGGCTGGAGGCTCATGAACTGGCTGAGGTAGGCCACGACATGAGCGACGCCGAAGATCATCGTTTTGGTCGAGCCGTTCTGGTAGCGGTGGCCGTCGACTTCGAGCCACATCTTGAGGTTTTGCGGGTCGGCGACTTCGTCCTTGGTGACGAGCCAGGGGCCGATCGGACCGAAGGTGTCGGCCGACTTGCCTTTGGTCCACTGGCCGCCGCGCTCGGTCTGGAAATGGCGCTCGCTCAGATCGTTGACGACGCAATAGCCGGCGACGTGGTCGAGGGCATCTTTCTCGTCGATGTATTTGGCTTCCTTGCCGATTATGACGCCGAGTTCGACCTCCCAATCGGGCTTCAGGGTGTTCTTGGGCAGGATGACGTCGTCGTTCGGCCCGATGATGGCGCTGGTCGCCTTCATGAACAGGATCGGTTCGGCGGGGATGGCGGCGCCGGTTTCGGCGGCGTGGTCGGCATAGTTGAGGCCGATGCACATGAACTTGCCGACATTGCCGACGCAGGGGCCGATGCGCGAGCCCTGGTCCAGGACCGGAAGCTTGCCGGCGTCCGCCGCCTTGATCTTGGCGAGGCCCGCGGCGCCGATGGTCGCGCCGTTGATGTCGGGCACGATGGAGCTCAGGTCGCGGTATGTCCCGTCGGTATGCAGGATCGCGGGCTTCTCGGCGCCCTTGGCGCCAACGCGCAGCAGTTTCATGTTTGGAACTCCAGTCTGATTTTGCGGGTCTCTAACCGTCCCAATGGCGGAAATCGAGGGCGACTTTGGGATAAAGCGTCGGTTTGCAGGATTCGGCTCAGTTGTCGGGGCGGATGACGCCCTTCTTGAGGATGATGTTGCCATAGAGGCGCTGCTCGCCGGTCTGCACCATGGCGTAGCCGGCATTGGCGCGCTTGTAGAAGGCGAAGCGCTCGAGCGAGGTCAAGGCCGCGTTCGGTTCGAAGCGCTTGATGATCTTGCCGTATTCTTCGACGACCGGTGGCCGCTGGCCGGCGTCGCCCACCACCTGCATGACGATGGCCGGGTCGGGCACGAAATCGTCGAGCGGCATCAAGGTGAGGATGGCTTCGAGCAGCGAGGTGCCCGAGTGTGCGTCGGCGCGGATGAGGCGCGGGCCGGCGCTGGCGCCCGGATAATTGCCGTCGACGATGGTGATTTCATCGCCGTGCCCCATGGCCTGCAGCGCGTGCAGCAAGTCAGGGCTCAGAATATGCGGAATATTTTTGAGCATTTTTCCCCCTCAGCCGAATGGCAGCGTGTTGTCGGTGAAGCGTTCACTGTCGGCGAAAAGCTCCGGCGATTGTTTGGCGAAGGCGAGCAGCTCGCCGGTCACCTTGTCGATGTGGACGCGCATGGCGGCGGCGGCGCGATCGGCATCGCCGGCCGCGATGGCGTCGACGATGGCCTTGTGTTCGGACTGCGTCATGGTCAGGCGGCGCGGATCGAGGATCAGGAGGCGAGCGCGGTCGAGGTTGGCGCGGGCGGCGTCGATGATGGTGCGGATGCGGTCGAAGCGGAGCGCCGAGAACAGGATCTCGTGAAACTCTATGTCGAACTGGTGGAAGGTGTCGCGGTCGCCATGCTTGGCGGCCCGGGTCTGCTCGGCGAGATTGGCCTCGAGCTTTTCGAGGACGCCCTCCGGGCGGAGTGCGATGAGCGCGCGCACGGCTTCGCTCTCGAGCGCTTTGCGGATCAGCATGTATTCGACGACGTCGGCGATGCGGACGCGACTCACCGTCGAACCGCGCTGCGGCATGATTTCGACCAGTCCCTCGGCCTGCAGCCGCGCGAAGGCTTCGGACACCGGGAAACGGGACACGCCCAGGCGCCCGCATATGGCGCCCTTGTCGAGGATTTCGCCGGGTTTCAGGGCCAGCGTGACAATCGCGTGGCGGAGCTGCTCGGTGACCGATGCGGTGACGCTGCCGCGCTGCGGCGACGCTGCATTCACCAGAAATTTGTAGGGGATTTCCGTCGCCGTCATGCTAACATGTTAGTTGGATCGCTTGCCCGGATCAACGGACAAAGCAGTTAGTACGAGATCGCCAAATGTCCGACGTGATGTCCCGCCCCGCCGCCGTCAAAACCCTGCTGCTCAACCCTGCCGACAATGTCGCAGTGGCGCTCAGTAATCTCGATGTCGGCATTGACACACCGCAGGGGGTCAAGACCACCAAGCGGGTGCCGCGCGGCCACAAGTTTACGGTCAAGCCGGTGAAGGCCGGCGAGGCGATCGTCAAGTTCGGGCAGATCATCGGCTTCGCCAAGGCCGATTTGCCGGCGGGCGAATGGGTGCACGAACACAATTGCGGGATCGGCGAGGACCACGGCGCGTTCAACCGCGACTATGCGTTCTCCGAGGGTGTGGTGCCGGTCGAGTTCGTGACCGGCGCGCAGCAGGCAACCTTCCAGGGCTATCGGCGTTCGAACGGCAGCGTCGGGACGCGGAACTATGTTGGCATCCTGACGTCGGTGAATTGTTCGGCGACCGTCGCAGGCTTCATCGCCAAGGAGGTCGAGCGGTCGGGCGTTCTCGAGAACTATCCGAACATCGACGGCATCGTAGCGCTGAAGCAGGCCAATGGCTGCATTGTCGATTATCGCGGGGTGATCTTCGACACGCTGAAGAAGACCACCTGGGGCTATGCGACCAACCCGAACATGGGTGGGGTGATCATGGTCGGTCTCGGCTGCGAGGGTTTTCAGATCCCCAAGCTCAAGGAGGCCTATGGCGTCACCGAGAACGAGACGTTCCGGACGATGACGATCCAGGAGCAGGGCGGCACCAAAAAGACTGTCGCGGCTGGTGTCGAGGCGGTGCTGGCGATGCTGCCGATCGTCAACAATGTGAAGCGCGAGACGGTGCCGGCGTCGGAGTTGATGCTGGCGCTGCAGTGCGGTGGCTCGGACGGCTACTCGGGCATCACGGCGAACCCGGCGCTTGGTTACGCGGCGGACATTCTGGTGCGGCACGGCGGCACGGCGATCCTCAGCGAGACGCCGGAGATTTACGGCGCCGAGCATCTGCTGACGCGGCGGGCGCGGACGCCCGAGGTCGGGCAGAAGCTCGTCGACATCATCCATTGGTGGGAAGACTACACGCAGCGCAACAATATGGAGCTCAACAACAATCCGTCGCCGGGCAACAAGCTCGGCGGGTTGACGACGATCCTCGAGAAATCGCTGGGCGCTGCGGCCAAGGGCGGCACGACGCCGCTCAACGCAGTCTATCACTATGCCGATCCGGTGACCGAGAAGGGTTTTGTGTTCATGGACACGCCCGGTTACGACCCGGTGTCGGCGACCGGGCAGGTGGCGGGCGGCGCCAACATCTTGTGCTTCACCACCGGACGGGGCTCGGCCTATGGCTGCAAGCCGACGCCATCGATCAAGATCGCGACCAATTCGGAGATGTACCACCGGATGATCGACGACATGGACATCAATGGCGGCGAGGTCGTTGAAGGGTCCTCGCTCGAGGAGAAGGGGCAGGAGATATTCGACACGATCCTGCGCGTGGCGTCGGGCGAAAAGAGCAAGTCGGAACTGCTCGGCTATGGCGACAATGAGTTCGTGCCATGGCAGATCGGAGCGACAGTCTGATGGAATATCGGCGCTTAGGAAACAGCGGCACGATCGTAACGGCGTGGTGCCTCGGCACGATGACGTTCGGGCAAGAGGCGGACGAGGCGACGTCGTTTGCGCTGATGGATGCCTATGCCAAGGCAGGCGGCAATTTCCTCGATACGGCGGATGTCTACAGCACGGGCGTGTCCGAGCAGATCGTCGGGCGCTGGCTCAAGGCGCGGCCGACCGAAGCAAAACAAATGGTGGTGGCCACCAAGGGGCGGTTCCCGATGGGATCGGGACCGAACGATATCGGGTTGTCGCGGCGGCACCTCGGCGTCGCACTCGACGAGTCGCTGACGCGGCTGCAGGTCGAGCGGATCGATCTGTACCAGATGCACGCCTGGGACGCGCTGACGCCGCTCGAGGAGACGCTGCGTTTTCTCGACGACGCGGTGCATGCGGGCAAGATCGCCTATTACGGCTTCTCAAACTATCTCGGCTGGCAGCTCACCAAGGCGGTGCAGATCGCCAAGGCGCAAGGCTGGGCCGCGCCGGTGACGCTGCAGCCGCAATACAATTTGTTGATGCGCGATATCGAGCTTGAGATCGTGCCGGCCTGTCTCGATGCCGGGATGGGCATGTTGCCTTGGTCGCCGCTTGGCGGCGGCTGGCTCTCGGGCAAATACAAGCGCGACCAGTTCCCAACCGGCGCGACGCGGTTGGGCGAAGATCCGAAGCGCGGCGGCGAGGCGTTCGAACCGCGCAACGCGCAGGAGCGGACCTGGCGGGTGATCGATGCGCTGGAGGCGGTGGCCAAGGGGCGTGGCGTCAGCATGGCGGAAGTGGCGCTTGCGTGGTGCGTGGCGCAGCCGGCGGTGACGTCGGTGATCGTTGGCGCGCGCACGATCGAGCAGCTGGCGGAAAACCTCAAGGCGGACGGGCTCAAGCTCAGCGCCGAGGAGATGGTGTCACTCAATGAGGCGAGTACGCCCCCAGTGACGGACTATCCCTACGGGCCGGGCGGCGTTAGACAGCGGCATCGCAAGCTTGAGGGCGGTCGCTGACCGACGGACGATGAAATTATTGTTTTCCGACCCGACGCCGCGCTGGGTGCCGTTCACGGCTGCGGCGCTGATTGTCATCGGCGTGTGGGTCGCCGGCGTGTGGGACAGTTTCGACTTTGTGTTCATCAGCAAGTTCGCCGTCGGGCTGGCCTGCGTGCTGTTCGTGCTGATCTTTTTTCAGGGCCGATTCTTCTGGAAGGGGCAGGTCTCCGAACTGAGGGGTGATGGCGAGTATTTTGAGGCGGTGACGTCGATCTGGGTGGGGCGCGGCAAGCGTATCGCGTTCGGGCCGCACGAGGCGGTCGACTGGACCGCGACGGCCGGCAGCACCCGCAAGGACGGCGAGCCGGCCAAGCTCGGCACAGTGCACTTCACCATCAAGGGCAAAGTGTACGATCTGAGCTTCGTCAATCCGAAGGTGATCGACCTTGAGGGGCTGAGTGCGATCAATCCGTCCTATTTCGCCAAGGTGAAGGTCGACTATCCGGCGCTGACGAGCACAGCCGCCTGATGAAGGCCGTGCAGGTTCGGATCACCGGGCTCGTCCAGGGCGTCGGCTATCGCGCGTGGACAGAGTCCGCCGCGAGGACGCGCGGGCTAAGCGGCTGGGTCCGCAATCGCCGAGATGGCAGCGTCGAGGCGGTGCTGTCGGGACCGGACGACAAGGTCACGGACATGCTGGCCTATCTCTGGCAGGGCCCGCCGTCGTGCCGGGTCGAGCGCGTCGATGCCGAGCCGACCGCGCCGCCGATGCAATTGGGGTTCCGGCAACTGCCCACGGCGTAAGTCGCGACCAGCGGCGTTCGGGTCGACATCCACGGCGAAATGCTGCGCTTAATCAGGCCATTGCGCCGTCACAAATCCGACCGCGAAGCGTCACGCCGCCGCCACGAGCTATGGTTAACAGAGTGCGATCAAGGTCCAGATCAGGAGACCATCCATCATGCGCACTTCTGAATTCACCCCGCCCAATTTTCTCGTCGCTCGCGCCACCAGCGGCCAGCGCCTCGATATCCGCTACGATCCGATGACCAATGCCCTCATGTTTGTCGAGGACGATTGGTCGATGGATGTGCGTGGTGGCGCGGCACCTCGCTCGGCGTTTCGCGAACAGCTCGATACGCTGACGATCCGGCGCTTTCCGCGGCGCAAGGCGGCGTAGCTTGCCGGACTGACGACAGGGGCATAAGTCTCCGGCAAATACCGGAGGTCCGCTTGCCCATTTTCGACGCGCTCACCAAGCATCTCAAGGTCAAGGACCTGACCCCTGCCGCAGGGTTGATCGACGGCGAATGGGTCGAACGATCCGACAGCGGCAAGAGCTTCAACGTCACCAATCCCTCGACCGGCGAAGTGCTTGCGACGCTTCCTGACATGGGCGTCGCCGAGGCCAAGCGGGCGATCGCCGCGGCCGAGATCGCACAGATCCGCTGGTCCAAAAAGACCGGCAAGGCGCGCGGCGCAATCCTGCGAAAACTGTTCGATCTGATGATGCAGCACCAGGACGATCTGGGCGCGATCATGACCGCCGAGCAGGGCAAGCCGCTGGCCGAAGCCAAGGGCGAGATCGCCTACGGAGCGAGCTATGTGGAGTGGTTTGGCGAAGAGGCCAAGCGGGTCTATGGCGACACCATTCCGGGGCATCAGGAAGACAAGCGCATCATCGTGCTGAAGCAGCCGGTGGGTGTGGTGGCGACGATCACGCCGTGGAATTTCCCCAATTCGATGCTGGCGCGGAAGATGGCGCCGGCCCTCGCCGCTGGTTGTGCGGTGGTCAGCAAGCCCGCCGGCGAAACGCCGCTGTCGGCAATAGCGCTGGCGCGGTTGGCTGAAATGGCCGGGCTGCCGAAGGGGCTGTTCAATCTCTTGCCGTCGAAACAATCGTCGGCGATCGGACAGGAATTCTGTTCCAACGAGATCGTCAAGAAGGTGAGTTTCACCGGCTCGACCGAAGTCGGCCGTATCCTGATGAAGCAGGCGGCGGACCAGATCAAGCGGCTCGGGCTCGAACTCGGCGGCAATGCGCCGTTTATCGTGTTCGATGATGCTGATCTCGATGCAGCGGTCGAAGGCGCGTTGATCAGCAAATACCGCAACAATGGGCAGACCTGCGTGTGCGCCAACCGGCTGTACGTGCAGGCCGGCGTGTATGACGCATTTGCCGAAAAACTGGTGGCAGCGACCCGCAAGCTGCAGGTGGGCGATGGTTTCGCCGCCGGCACGACGCTCGGACCCCTGATCGATGCCAAGGCGATCGAGAAGGTCGAGCGCCACATCGCGGACGCAACCGCCAAAGGCGCGAAAGTACTGCTCGGCGGGCATGCGAAGGACGGGCTGTTCTTCGAGCCGACGGTGCTGAGTGGCGCGACGGCCGACATGATCCTGGCGCGTGAGGAGACGTTCGGCCCAGTCGCGCCGTTGTTCCGCTTCGAGACTGTCGACGACGTGATCCGGCTCGCCAACGACACAGAGTTCGGCCTGGCGTCGTATTTCTACGCCAAGGATCTGAGCCGGGTGTTCAAGGTGGCCGAAGCGCTGGACTACGGCATGGTGGGCATCAATACCGGGCTGATCTCGACCGAGGTCGCGCCGTTCGGCGGCGTCAAGCAGTCTGGGCATGGGCGTGAAGGCAGTAAGTACGGGATCGAGGACTATCTCGATATCAAGTATCTCTGCCTGTCAGTTTGAGCCGGAACACGATCTTGTCGTCGCCGGGCTCGTAGAAATCCTCGAAGCGCGCGACCTGCTCGAAGCCGGCTTTGACGTAGAAGCCTCGCGCGGCAGCATATGGCTCACGGGACGAGGTCTCGGCAAAGATCTGGGCACCAATTTTGGCGCGGATGAACTTGGCGGTGCGGGTGATCAGTTCGCGGCCAAGGCCGGTGCCTCGATGCGTTGGCAAAACAGCGATCCAGTAGAGGTCGAAGCTGGTCTTGCTCAAGGGGACGCGGTCGAAGCAGGTGTAGCCTGCGAGTTGACCGTCCGCCTCGGCGATGAGCCAGCGATAGGTTTCGGAGCCGTCGAGCGTTGTCTCCGCTAACTCGGCCGCGACGCGGGTTTCTTCGGCCGAAAACACGCCGGTCGCCGCCACAAGCGCGCGGATACGCGCCGGGTCGGCGGCGTCGAGAACGTGACGAAACCTGAGTCTATTTTCGTTCGGCATGACCTTGTCCGAAAACCGGCGACCATCTTTCGGGGCTATGCCGGTAGGCTGCAATGAGGAGGCGGGCAACGACATCGGACTGGGTCAGACCCTGCTCGGCGGCGGCGGCACAGAAGCCGGCATCGGCGGCAAGGCAGGGGTTGGCATTGATTTCGAGGATATAGGGCTGACCGGACGGATCAACCCGGAAATCGACGCGGGCGTAGCCGCTCAGATCGAACAGTTCCCAGGCGGCGCGGGCCAGCCGTTCGAGTTCGGCGAACAGCGGTTCTTCGCGTGCCGGAAAGATGCGGGGCGTGGTGGCGAAGGCATGGCTGTCGACGTCCCATTTTTCCGCGTAGCCGACGATGCGCGGCGTATCGCCTGCGTGGTCGGTGAACTCGATTTCGGCGATCGGCAGGACATCGCCATCGAGCAGTGCGACGTTGAATTCGCGGCCATCGATGTAGGCCTCGGCGAACCACTCGCCGCCAAATTCGGTCTCGCGCGCGGCCATCACCAGCAAAGCGGCGCCGGCGCCAGTGACGACATTGGCGGCGCTGAGCCCGACACTGGCGTGCTCGATCGCCGATTTGACGATGTAGCGCGCGCTAGGACCGGCCTCTCCAAGTCCGGCGGGCACCGGGAGGCCGGCGGCGCGGAGCCGCGCCTTCATCACCGGCTTGTTGCCGAGCAGCCGCAGCGGCTCGGTGGCGGCGCCGGTGTAGGCGATATCGCGCTGGTCGAGGATGCCGGTGACGGTGTGGAGCTGGTCGGGCCCCTCGGGCAGATCCTCGACGAGGTTGAATACCAGATGCGGCGCGAACTCGATGAAGGTGCCGATGTCGTGGCCGCGGGCATACGGCATGGTCAGCGTTTCGTGCCCCAATTCCTGGAGCCGCGCCGCGATCTCCTCGGCCTGGACGAAGGTATCGTCGGTGTCAGGGCGGCCGGCGGCGCCGGCGGGTGAGGTGAGCACCAGCACTCTCATTGCGTCACCCGCGCGAGGGCTTCTTCGAGGATGAGGCCGATCAGCGTGTCGTAGTCGATGCCAACGAGTGCAGCGAGTTGGACCAGTTCGCTCCATCTCGGACGCATGCCGGCCAGCGGATTGCATTCCATGAAGCTCGGATGGCCGTCGGCGTCGCAGCGGATATCGACGCGGCCGCCATCCCGGCAGCCGAGCGCCCGCCAGGCGGCGAGCGCTACCGATGCTACCTCGTCGGCGAGCGGGCCGGTCGCCAGCGTCAGCTCGTCGAAAGCCTCCATCTTGTTCTTGTACGAATAGGCCGACGGATCGCCGCCTGGGAGGAAATGGATCTCGCTGACCCCGATGACACGTGCGTTGGCGCCGCTGGCGATCAGTCCGACAGTGAACTCACGGCCGGGCAGGAAGGTTTCGACCAGCGCCGGCTGGTGGAAGGTCTTCAGCACCTCGAGGCATTTCGCGGTGAGCTGGGCGCGGTCGGCCACCTTGCTGCTCTCGTGCACGCCCTTCGACGTACCCTCGGCGAGCGGTTTGACGAACAGCGGGTAGGCAAGCTTGACCGCGACGAGATCACGAGCGGAACGAACCACCGTGAACGCCGGGGTCGGCACGCCCGCCGCGGCGACGACGAGCTTGGCGACGCCCTTATCCATCGCGGTGGCGAGGATTTCGGCGGTCGAGAAGACGAAAGGGATGCTGTACGCCTCGAGCAGCGCGGGTACCTGCGCCTCGCGGGCGATGCCGTGGACGCCTTCGCACATGTTCCACACCAGAGGCCAGGACTTGCCGGCGGCCAATGCCGGCACGAGGGCCTTGATGCCGCCGATGCGCTCGACCTCGTGGCCGTGCTGGCGGAGCGCCGTCTCCACCGCGTCGATGGTCTCGATGACGTCGAATTCACCGGCCTGTTCGTCGGTGAACCCGGCCTTCAGATAGTCCTCACGCAGATCGTAGGTGAGGCCGATCAACATGGGTCAACTGACCTCGAACCAGGGGTCGATGCCGTAGGACCAGGTGAGTTCCTCTCCGGCCTCGATCTTCCTGAGCGTGGTGATGCAGAGCACCTCGCCTTTGATGTCGCCCTCGATCTTGCAATTGGGCGTGTCGGAGTGATTGAGCAGGCCAGCGAAGCCAAGCGGGAAGGCTGCGACATACGGAGGGTCGAGCCACTCGAAGGGGTAATGGCTGAGAACGGTCGAGCGGTCGAGGCGATCGCGCTTTTTCATGCGGATCACGGGACCGGCTTCGACGATCTTGTTGCGCTTGATGGGGCGGGTGGTGATGACCCCGCGGCCTTTGCCTTTGATGGGGACCAGTTTCAGGAGGCCGGGTTCCGGCAGAACGATTTTGGCGGCGGACAATTGGGGGAGGGGACTGCTTTCGAGTTTGCACCTGGCGGCCCGAGCGAGCCCGCCAATGCGCCTGTCATAGCCGACTTCCCATCACGCTGTCTTTAGGGCTGCAGCGATGTTCCTGTGGATGCCGTCAGTGCCGGTGCGCGAGCGGCGCGGCGCCGGCGAGGCTCTCGATGATCGGACAGTCGGGCCGGTTGTCGCCGTCGCAGCACTGCGCCAAATGGGCGAGGGTGGAGCGCATCTCGCCGAGCAGCGCGATCCGGGCGTCGAGGTCCGCGAGGTGAGTGAGGGTGAGCGCCTTGACGAGCGTTTGCGGTCGGCCCAGAGGCGGAGCAGGGCGCGGATCTCGTCGAAGGAAAAGCCGAGGTCGCGGGCCCGGCGGATGAAGCCGAGCCGGTGCACATCCTCGGCACCGTAATCGCGATAATTGGAGTCGCGCCGGCCGGCCTCGGGGATGAGCCCGATGGATTCGTAGTGGCGGATCATCTTGGCGGAAACGCCGGTGGCCTTGCTGGCCTCGCCGATCTGCACGATTGCACCCATAAGCTGTTGACCTTCCCATGATGGAAAGGTGTAGGCACAAGGTCAAGAGGGACGACAGGAGACGGCATGACTCACGATCATCATCAGCACGGGACGGGCACTGCGGCCGCTACGGCGATCGATCCGGTGTGCGACATGGTGGTCGATCCGGCGACGGCGCGCTCGGCCGAGCATGACGGCAAGACATATTATTTCTGCTCGGCGGGATGCCGGACGAAGTTCGTGGCGGATCCGGAAAAGTATCGCAACGCCAAGCCGTTTGTGCTGCCGGTGCGTGGGGCTCACCCCTCATCCGGCGCTGCGCGCCATCTTCTCCCGCGGGGGGAGAAGGGAAGGCTGAGAGATCATACCGATGACCACCAATACGGCCACTCGCTACCCGGACACGCGCCGGCTGCGAGTGCGGGGAAATACACTTGTCCGATGCATCCACAAATCGTGCAGGACGGGCCGGGGCATTGTCCAATCTGCGGGATGGCGCTGGAGCCGGCGGTCGCCTCGCTCGATGACGGACCCAATCCTGAGCTGGTTGATTTCACCCGGAGGCTGATTGTCTCGGCGGTGTTCGCAGTGCCGGTAATGATCCTGTCGATGGGTGAACTGGTCGGGCTCAACTTCCCGAAATGGCTGGGGCCGTGGTTCGGCTGGATCGAGTTGGTGCTGGCGAGCCCGGTGGTGCTGTGGGCGGCGCTGCCGTTCTTCCAAAGGTTCTGGAGTTCGCTGCGCAACCGTTCGCCCAACATGTGGACGCTGATCGGGCTGGGCGTCGGCGCGGCCTATCTGTTCTCGGTGATCGCGGTCATCGCGCCGCACCTGTTTCCGATGGGCGCGATGGGACCGCCGATCTATTTCGAGGCGGCGAGCGTCATCGTGGCGCTGGTGTTTGTCGGGCAGGTGCTGGAGCTGCGTGCCCGGGAGTCGACCGGCAAGGCAATCCGGGCGCTGCTCAATCTCGCACCGAAGACGGCGCGCCGGTTGCGGGACGGGCGCGAAGAGGAGGTTCCGGTCGACCAGGTGGTGGCCGGCGATCTGCTGCGCGTGCGTCCGGGCGAAGCGGTGCCGGTCGATGGCGAGGTCACGGAAGGCGAAAGCGTCGTCGACGAATCGATGTTGACCGGTGAGCCGGTTCCAGCGGAGAAATTGCCGGGGTCGACCGCCATTGGCGGGACGCTCAACGGCTCGGGCTCGTTCGTCATGAAGGCGATCGCAGTGGGCGCCGAAACCCGGCTCAGCCAGATCGTGGCGCTGGTCGGGGCGGCGCAGCGGAGCCGTGCGCCGATCCAGGATCTGGCCGACCGCGTCGCGGCCTGGTTCGTGCCGCTGGTGGTGGTCATCTCGCTGGTGAGCTTTGCGGTGTGGCTGGGCGTTACGCATGATTTCGCACAGGCGCTGATCGCCGCGATCTCGGTGCTGATCATCGCCTGTCCCTGTGCACTGGGTCTGGCGACGCCGATGTCGGTGATGGTGGCGACCGGGCGCGGGGCGCATGCGGGCGTGCTGGTGAAGGACGCCAAGGCGCTCGAGGCGTTCGCTCGCGCGGATACGATGATCGTCGACAAGACCGGCACGCTGACGGCCGGCAGACCGGTGCTCGATCAGGTGGTGCCCGACAAGGGCGTCGACGAAGGCTGGGTGCTGGCGGTTGCGGCGGCGCTGGAGCGTGGCTCGGCGCATCCGCTGGCCCATGCGATCACCACCGGCGCCGAGGCACGAAGGGCGAAGATGCTGGATGTAACCGGCTTCAACTCGATCACCGGCAAGGGAGTGAGCGGCGCGTTGCGCGGCACTGCCGTGGCGCTCGGCAATCGGGCGATGATGGAGCAGATCGGGGCGCCTGTGACAGACGCATTCGCGCAATTGCAGGTCGATCACGCGGCGAGGGGCCGGACGGCGATGTTCGTCGCTGAAGCGGGCAAGGTTATCGGGCTGGTCACCGTCAGCGATCCGATCAAGCCGGGCGCGAAGGCGGCGATCGATGCACTGGTTGCCGACGGCGTCGAGATCGTGATGGCGACGGGCGATGCAAAGGGCACGGCCGATGCGGTCGGCCGCGAACTCGGGCTCGGCCGGATCGAGGCCGGCATGACGCCCGAGAGCAAGCATGCGCTGGTTATGGCGCTCAAGCAGGCGGGCAAGCGCGTCGCCTTCGCGGGCGATGGCGTCAACGACGCGCCGGCGCTGGCTGCGGCCGATGTCGGGATCGCGATGGGGACGGGTGCTGACGTCGCCATCGAGTCAGCGGGGATCACGCTGCTCAAGGGCGATCTGTCGGGCGCCGTGCGGGCACGCAAGCTGGCTCGCGCCACGCTAAGCAACATCAAGCAGAATTTGTGGCTGGCGTTCGGCTACAACGCGATCTGCATCCCGATCGCGGCGGGAGTGCTGTATCCGTTCACCGGCTGGCTGCTGTCGCCGATGATCGCCGCGGCGGCGATGAGCTTCTCGTCGGTCAGCGTCATTGGCAACGCGCTACGGCTCAATCGCGTTCAGCTGTGAACTAACATGTTAGTTGACCACTAACATGTTAGCGGGGTAGTTTCGGGACCTCAGACCTCCGGGGCTTGCCTATGTCCGCACTTGATCGCGCGCTCACCATCGATGAGCTCAAGACCTTGGCCCGTCAGAGAGTGCCCAAGCAGTTCTTCGACTACATAGACTCGGGCGCCTACACCGAAGGGACCTACAAGGCCAACGAGGACGACTTCAAGAAGATCACCTTCCGGCAGCGGGTGGCGGTCAATCTCGAAAACCGCAACCTCGCTTCGACGCTGCTGGGCCAGCCGGTTAGCCTGCCCATCGCGATCGCGCCGGTCGGCTCGACCGGGATGACCGACGCGGATGGCGAGATCAAAGCCGCGAAGGCCGCCGAGAAATTCGGCATCCCGTTCACGCTCTCCACCATGGCGATCTGCTCGATCGAGGACGTGGCGGAGAACACCAGCAAACCGTTCTGGTTTCAGCTCTATGTGATGAAGGACCGCGCCTTCATTGAGCGACTCATCGACCGCGCCAAGGCGGCAAACTGCTCGGCCCTGGTGCTGACGATGGATCTGCAGATCCTCGGGCAGCGCCACAAGGATCTGCGCAACGGGCTGACGGCGCCGCCGAAATTCACGCCGAAATTCGTAGCCGAGATGATGCTGAAGCCCGGCTGGGCGTTCCGTATGCTGGGGACCAAGCGCCACAGCTTCCGCAACATTGCCGGGCACGTCTCGGACGCGGTCAATCTTGCCTCGCTCACCGAGTGGACCCGTACGCAGTTCGACCTGACGCTCAACTGGCGCGATATTGCCTGGATCAAGAAGCGCTTCGGCGGACCGGTGATCGTCAAGGGCGTTCTCGATGCCGAGGACGCGCGCCTTGCGGTCGAGAATGGCGCCGACGCGATCGTCGTTTCCAACCATGGCGGCAGGCAACTTGACAGCGCGCCATCCAGCATCCGGGTGCTGCCCGAAATCGTCGATGCGGTCGGCACCAAGACCGAAGTGCTGATGGATGGTGGCATCCGCTCGGGTCAGGATTTGCTTAAAGCCCTGGCGCTTGGCGCCAAGGGCGCGATGGTGGGCCGTATCATGGCCTTTGGACTCGGCGCAGGCGGCGAAGCGGGCGTGACGCGCGCGCTCGAAATCGTCCGCAAGGAAACCGACACCACGATGGCGCTGATGGGCGAGCGCGATATCCGCAATATCGGCGCCCACAATATCTACTCGAACGATCTGGAGCGGCGGCAGGGCCATTAGATCGCGCCTTACCGCGATTTCATTCAGCTTGCCGTAAGTTTAGTTGGTCATGCGGTGCTTCCTCCCCATCCTCAAGGCTGGGAGAGACAATGAGAGGCTGGGCATGACTGACACTTCCCCTGTCGCGCGGGACCGATACGACCGCGCGACCATCGCTTTCCATTGGCTGACGGCATTGCTGGTGCTGGTGCTGTTCGGAACCGCCCTTGCCAAGAATTATCTGCCGCGAGAATGGCATCTGCGATCACTCGAAGGTATCCATGTGTCGCTGGGCATCTGCCTTGCCGTCGTCCTGCTCGGACGTCTGGTCTGGCGGGTTGTTGCAGGACGCCGGCTCGCGGGCGTCGGTCCGAAGGTGACCGATCTGCTGTCGAGGATCGTGCATGGCCTGCTGTATCTGCTGCTCGCTGCGCAGGTGGTGCTCGGCTTTTCACTGCGCTGGCTGCAGGGCGAGGATTTTTCATTCTTCGGACTGTTCGCGGTTCCGAGTCTGCTGGCGTCGAACCGTGCCCTGGCGCATCAATTCGAAGATCTGCACAACATCTCGGCATGGGTCCTGATTTTTCTAGCCGGCGGACACGCGCTTGCGGCGCTGTTCCATCGCTATGTGCTGAGGGATGGCGTGCTGAGGCGGATGCTGCCGACGGGTTAGCCGGCGGGGTTCCAACTGGAGTCGGCCTTGCGGGTCAGCTGCTCGAAGATCTTCTTGCCGAGCAGGCGGACATCCTGTTCCGGCAAGTCAGAGACGATGGTGCAGGTCACCGCATCATTGGCCCAGTAATAGGCTTCGATGCCGCCGCGGCTCTCGTACTTCCAGACTTCCTTTTTGTCCGGCAGAGCGGACGTGATGTAGAGCGTGATGCGCTCGGCCGACGGATTTTCGTACATCAACTGAGCGGCGGGGCCATGTGCATACCCGCCGTCCTCGCCCGGCAGCAGGCGGCCGCCGAGAAATTTGAATCCCTGGTCGCTTAGATTGGGGGCGTCGATCGGCGTCGCGATGCGGCTGGACAGCCAGCGCATCAGATTGGGCGCATCGGCCACCACTTCGACGGCGTGGGTCTTTTCCTTGACGTAGAGCGCATGCGCGATGACGGCGTTGTTGATCAGCCGTTCGCTCGCCGGCTCTTCGGTCCAGGTCACGCCGCGCATGTACCAGCCAAGGCCGCCAGCGATTGCCACCACGACCGCGGCTGCGGCGATGTTGCGGAACATGGTCCGGCGTCCGGCCCGAAGGCGCTCGGCGACGCGCTGCGGCAACAGCCGGGGCGGAACTGCTTCGTTGGCGACAGGCCCGAACAGGGTGTTGATGGCGTCGTTCTGGCGATGCCAGCCGGCGACGGTGGCGGCGGCGTCGGGGTGGGCCGCGAGGTAAGCCTCGACCGCCGCGCCCTCGGCATCGGCCAATTGCCCATCGGCAAAGGCGTGCAGTGCATCGCTATCGATCTCGAATGCCGGGCTCATTTCACAGTCCTTAGTCTCGGTTCCTCGGCGGCGCCGGTCGCGACACGAAGCGCGGCACGGGCCCGCCCCAAACGCGACATCAGCGTGCCTATGGGAATCTCCAATACCTCCGCGGCCTCCGAATAACTCAGACCCTCGAGCACGACGAGCAGCAGGGCTTCGCGCTGTTCGGCCGCGAGAGTATCGATTGCCTTTGCGATCTCCGCGAGGGCGATGCGGCCCGGCTGCGTGGGAGCAACGGCCGGTTCCACCAGAAGAGTTTCAACCGCGACGTGTTCGCCGCGCCGGCGGGCGACCCGGAGCTCGTTGCGGTAGAGATTGAGCAGGATGCGGAACAGCCAGGACTTCAGCGGTCCGGTCGGCTTCCACAGCGCCTGCTTGCGGATGGCCCGCTCGATACAGTCCTGAACGAGATCGTCGGCGCGGTCGGCATTGCGGGTCAACGCCCGCGCGTAACGGCGGAGGGCCGGCACGCTGCCTTCGATTTCGTCCAGGAAAGCTTGCATGGGATGGTGGCGAGCCGGTTCTTACTCGACCGCAGTATGCCAGGTGCCACCGACGCCGTCGCCGGTGGTGTCGCCCGGCTTGGTGTCCTTGATCCACAGATAGAGCGGCCAGCCCTTGTAGGCGACGATCTTCTTGTCGGTGTCCTTGCGGTCGACAAGCGTGAAGTCGCCGGTCACGGCAGTCGAGGCGTCGACCAGGACCGGCGGCCAGGCGGTGGCGCATTTGTCGTAGCAATTGGACACGCCAACGGCGTCCTTGTCCCAGATGTAGAGGGTCATGTCCTTGGAATCGGTAAGGATTTCCTTGCCACCGACGGTGGCGGACTTGACCGCGCCGCCGAGATAATCATCGGCGAGAGCGAATGAGCAGGAAAGCAGGCCGATGGCGGCCGTGCCCAGAAGCACAGAGGTGAGTTTCATGACGGTCTCCCTTTTGGAGGTAACAGGCGTGCCGATCAGCATCGCCTGCATGCATCAACAAGGTTTCGCGCATCTTATTCCCAAGCATTCAAAGAATCTTGCAGGAGCGCCGGGGTTTTGATTGTCTGGGATCACTCAAAGGGAGGACTCAATGAAAAGACGTCAACTTTTCGGTGCCGCCGCAGCGGGCGCCGTAGCAAGCCTCGCCATGCCGGCCATTGCGCAATCGACCAGTAAAGTCAGCTGGCGCATGACTTCGGCGTTCCCGAACTCGCTGGATACACTGTTCGGCGCCGCCAAGTTGCTGGGCAAATACGTGTCGGATGCGACCGGTGGTAATTTTGTCATCGACGTGTTTGCCGCGGGTGAAATCGTGCCGCCGGGGCAGATTGCCGACGCGGTGATGTCGGGCTCAATCGAGGCGGCGCATACGGCCTCCTATTATTACTGGGGCAAGGACCCCGCCTGGCAGTTGCCTACGACGATGCCGTTTGGGCTCAACGCACGCGGTATGAACGCCTGGTTCTATTATGGCGGCGGCAACGAGATCTGCGACGACTTCTTCGCCGCGCAGGGGATCACAGCGTTCCCGGCCGGCAACACGGGCGCGCAAATGGGCGGCTGGTTCCGCAAGGAGATCAACACGCCGGCCGATTTCGAAGGCCTGAAATTCCGCATGGGCGGCTTCGCCGGCGCGATCATGCAAAAGCTCGGCGTGATCCCGCAGAGCCAGCCGGCAGGGCAGATCTACGAAGCGCTCGAGAAGGGCACGATCGATGCGGCCGAGTTCGTCGGGCCATATGACGACGAGAAGCTCGGCTTCGTGAAGGTCGCGCCGTACTACTACTATCCGGGCTGGTGGGAAGGCTCGGCGGCACTGCACGGCATGTTCAACAAGGCCAAGTTCGAGGCGCTGCCGCCAGCCTATCAGGCGGCGCTGAAGACGGCGTGTCAGGCGGTCAATCTCGACATGCTGGCGCATTACGACTTCGTCAATGCGAGAGCTATCAAGCAGGCGGTCGCCGACGGCGCCAAGCTGCGCCCGTTCAGCCCCGAGATTCTGGCGGCGTGCCTTAAGGCGGCCGAGGACACGTACACCGACATGAGCGCCAAGAGCCCGACCTTCGGCAAAATGCTCACCTCGCTCAAGGCATTCCGCAAAGACTATTATTTGTGGACGCAGGTGTCGGAATATCCGTTCGATGCCTTCATGATGAGCCAGCAGCGGGCTGGGACGCTCTAGGGTTGCGCCTCCCGGAGCCTGCAGTCGCGGTTTCCTTCCCCGCGTGGGGAGGGAGGCCCTAGCGAGGCTGGGTGGTGGGATTGGCAGTCATCCACCAACTCCCCCCACCCCGGCTTGCTAACTCGCTGACGCTCACAAGCGCGCCGCCCTCCCCACGCTGGGGAGGGAAAAAAGTGGAACTGCCTTAGTTGAAAGTCGGCGGCGAGATGTCGAAGGCCGGTGGTGCGTCCAGATCGCCGTTCTGATCCGGTGGCAGGGTGATCTGGATGGTGTTGAGGTCGGTGGTGCTGGCGGGGGCGAGGAAGGCCGTCACCAGCTGCGGGAAAAAGATCAGGATCACGACCAGAGCGACCTGCAGGAACAACCAAGGGATGGCGCCGAGGTAGATGTCGCGGGTGCGTACTTCGCGCGGGGTGATGCCGCGCAAATAAAACAACGCGAAGCCGAAAGGCGGGTGCATGAAGCTGGTTTGCAGCGTGGCGCAGATCATGATGCCGAACCACACCAGCTCGATGTCGAGGGCGGTGGCGGCGGGGATCAGTAGCGGAATGATGATGAAGGCGATCTCGAAGAAATCGAGGAAAAACGCCATCACGAAAATGAAGGCCATGGTGAACAGCAGGAAGCCGATCTGGCCACCGGGGAGCGAGACCAGCATGGATTCAATCCAGTGGCTGCCGCCGACGCCTTGAAACACCAGCGAGAAGACGCGGCTGCCGAGCAGGATGAAGATCACCATGGAGGTGAGACGCATGGTGGCGACCATGCCCTGCCACAGCATCGGCCAGTTCAACCGGCGGTTGAAGGCGGCAAGGGCGAGGGCGCCGACGACGCCCATGGCGCCGGCTTCGGTCGGCGTCACCAGGCCGAGGAAGATGGTGCCGAGCACGACAAAGATCAGCGCCAGCGACGGCACCATACCGCGGATCAGCTTTAGCGCCAGCGCCCGGCCGTGCAGGGTGCGGGCTTCCGGCGGCAAAGCGGGGACGTGCTTGGGGCGGATGATCGAGAGCACCAGCACCCAGGCAGAGAACAGCAGCACCTGAACGATCGAGGCGCCGGTGGCGCCAATATACATAGCACCAGCGGACACGCCGAGCTGGGAGGCAAGAACGATCAGCACCAGTGAGGGCGGGATCAATTGCGCGATGGTCCCGGAGGCGGCGATGACGCCGGTGGCGTGGCGCACATTGTAGCCGTAGCGCATCATGACCGGCAGCGAGATCAGCCCCATCGAGATCACCGATGCGGCGACGGTGCCGGTGATGGCGCCCATGATGGCGCCGACGAATATCACCGCATAGCTGAGGCCGCCGCGGATGCCGCCGAAGAGCTGTCCGAAGCCTTCGAGGAGATCTTCCGCGAGGCCGCTGCGCTCAAGGATGACACCCATCAGCGTGAAGAACGGCACCGCGAGGAGAAGGTCGTTCGAGAGGACGCTATAGAGTTGGTAGGCAAGGTTGCCGAGGAACTCCGGCTCGATCAGGTGGAGTTGCAGCGCCGCGATGCCGAAGAACAGGCCGACGGCGCTCAGCGAGAAGGCGGCGGGATAGCCGATCAGCATGAAGACCACGAGGCCGCCGAACATCAGCGGCGCCATGTTGGCGCGGATGAAGTCGATCATTGCGCCGGCTTTTCGTAGGCGAACTCACGCACGTATTTGGTGGTGAGCGCCAGGATACATTTGATGATCTCGGCGACGGCCTGCAGCAGCAGGATGAAAAAACCGACCGGCAGCAGTATCTTGGCGGGCCATTGCGGCAGGCCGCCGGCATTGGCGGAGGCCTCCTGCGTGACGAGCGACGTCCAGGCCCAGCCCCAGGTGAAATAGATCAGCAACGTGCACAGCGGGATAAGGAAGAACAGACCGCCGAGCAGATCGATCCAGGTGCGGGTCCGCTCGCTGACGGCGCCGTAGATGAGATCGACGCGGACGTGGGCGTTGACCTTGAGGGTCCAGGCGCCGCCCAGCATGACGATGCCGGCGAACATGTACCAGCTGGTGTCGCTGAAGGCGTTCGAATTGTTGGCGTAGAAGGTGGAGAGCGCGCCGAACAGACCCCAGCCGGTCCGCGCTTCGAGCCATAGCAGGGCGCCGCTGGAATAGCGGATGATTGCATTGGCGGCGCTGACCAGCGTGCAAAGCAGCACCAGCCAGATGGCGATGAGACCGATGAGGCGGTTCAGCTCATCGATCGCGTCGGTAAAGCGAAGCGGCCAGCGCGGTGGTGGGGACAAGTTCGGCAGAGGCATAAAGATCGGCCTCCCGAACGATCCCAAGACTGTCCCCTAGCCACCACGGACCGGCGATCGGGTCAACCATTCTCCAGCCATTTGATCTGATCGGGTGTCAGCTTGATCGACAGTGCCTTGATCGAATCGTCGAGCTCTTCGAGCCGGCGCGGCCCGATTAGCGGGATCGACGGGAAGGGCTGCGCCAGCACGTAGGCCAGTGCGATGTGGATCGGGTTGGCATTGAGCTTTTTCGCCAACTCGATGGCGCGGTCGCGGCGGGCGAAGTTGCTGTCCGAGTACCAGGTGTTGACCAGTTCGGCATTGTCGCGCTTGTCGCGCCCGGCGCGGTCGGTGAAGAAGCCACGGGCCTGGCTCGACCACGAGAAGTTCGGGATCTGGTGCTGGGTCAGCCACGCCTTGTAGGCATCGTCCGATGCGGAGATGCAGCCATCCCAGATGGCATGGACCATTTCGGCCAGAGCAAAATTGTTGCTGAGCGCGCCGGGCGCCTGCTTGCCGGTCTTTTTGGCGTAGGCGATCGCCTCGTCCATACGCGCTTGCGTCCAGTTGGAGCCGCCGAAAATGCCACGGATGCGGCCGGCCTTCACCTCGGCGTCCATGGCGTCGACGAACTCGCCGACCGGGACGTCGAGATTGTCGCGGTGCATGAAATAGATGTCGACATAGTCGGTCTGCAGCCGGTCGAGCGAGACCGTCAGCTGCTTGGCGATGACATCGGGGTAGCAGAGCGGGGTGTGGGCGCCCTTGCCGATGATGACGATCTCTTCGCGGACGCCGCGATTGGTGTGCCATTCGCCGAGCAGGGCCTCGGTCTTGCCGGCGCCATAGACGAAGCCGGTGTCGTAGAGATTGCCGCCGGCCTCGAAGAAGCCGTCGAGCAGGATTGCCGCCGACGAGAAGGTGCGGAAATCCTCAAAGCCGGTCGCGACAACTGACGCCTGCTTTTTCAGGCCGGGAATGGTGCGCTTGGCGATGCGGTTGCCGCCGCGGGCGAGGGGCGTGCCTTTGATCGTGGTGGTGCGGTGCGAGGATTTCTCGATGTTGTATTCGAGACCCGCGCCTGCCCGCCATGCGTCGAGCACGCGGGCGTTGCCGAGGCTGTCGGCCCAGCTCATGCCGGGCGAGGCCAGTTCCTGGCGACCGGCGAAGATCGCTTCGGCGGCGCCGTCGGCTTCGTATGAATAGAGATGCGGCAGGCCGCCGCCGGTTTCGATGGTCTCGACGTCCTTGCCGGGACGGATGATGTGGATCTGCCCCGGGCCACCGCTGCGGTCGCCACCGGCGAACCAGAACTCAGACACTTCGATGCGGCCAGTGGCGCCCATGATGCGCAGCACGTTGTCGAGCTGCACGTAGACCGCGCAACTGACCTGCGCGAGGATGCCGCTCTCGAACTCGAGCACGGCGGCCGACCATTCGTCGGTGCCTTGTTTGCCGAGATGCGCCGTGCCGGTGACTTTGATCGGATCGAGGAACGGTTTGCCGGCCGCAGCGCCGGCGATGAAGCGCGACATCGAGACCGGGTAGCCGCCGACGTCGAGGATGCCGCCACCCGCGAGATCGTTGGCGAACAGCCGGTGCTCCGGCATGAATTTGGACATCTGGAAGCCGAAGCTCGCCTGGATCATCCTGACGTCGCCGATGGCGCCGGACGAGACCAGCTCGCCGATCTTTCTGGTCAGCGGGTGCAGGCGATACATGAAACCTTCACCGACAAAGGTGCCGGCCTTGCGATGGGCGTTGAAGATCGCGTCAACTTCGAAGGCGCTCAGCGCTAGCGGCTTTTCGACCAGCACGTGCTTGCCGGCTTCGGCCGCCTTGATGGCCCATTCGGCGTGGCCGGGATGCGGCGTCGCGATGTAGATTGCGTCGATTTCCTTGTCGCGCAGCAGCGCTTCGTAGCCATCGACGATGCGGGCGCCCGGGAAGGTATCAGCCAATCCCGGCTTGCCCGGGTTGCGTGTCGCGATGGCGACGAGGCTGCCGGTTCTTGACGCTTTGACGCCGTCGCGGAAGTCCTGGGCGATGCCGCCGGGCCCGATGATGCCCCAGCGAAGCTTGCGATCAGTCGTCATTGTGGTCTCTCTCCCGCGGCTTGGGCCGCTGTTCATCCCCGAGGCCGAGCCGCATCCGGCTCAGCTCGTTCCGTCCCTATCCGCCACAGTTAGCGGAGAGCGTTTGGACGCGCAATATTTCAGGTAAATATTTACTTCGAGCGGCCGGCGAGCGAGGGATCTCGCCTCTGAGTGAGCCTAGCCATGCACCCAGAAGCGGCTGGAATCGAAACATCGGGCATTGTAACGAAAGCCAGTGTCGGAGGGGCGTCCATGTTCGTAGTCGGCGGCGAAAGCCTGATCGATCTCATCAGCAAGCCCGTCGCGCCGGACGGTGCGCGCGAGCTGGTGGCGAAGGCCGGCGGTTCACCGATGAACTGCGCTATCGCGCTCAGCAAGTTGGGCAATGATGCCGGCTTTCTCTGCCCGATCAGCGTCGACACGTTTGGCGATTTCATCCTCAAGCCGCTGAATGCCGCCGGCGTCAAGCAACTCATCACGCAGCGCGTGCGCGAGCCGTCGACGCTGGCGGTGGTGACCGATGACGGCAAGGGAAACCCGCGCTATGCGTTTTATCGCGAGGCGGACCGTGCCTTCACGCGAGAGGGACTGATCGCGGCGCTGCCGGACAATATCGAGCTGTTCCAGATGGGCGGCTTTTGCACGATCGAGCCGGCCGACACCGCGATCTGGCTCGATGTCGCCCGGGAGGCGGCGCGTCGCGGCGCGACGATCTCGACCGACCCCAATTTGCGCCCGTCGCTGATCGACGACATGGATGCGTATCGAAAGCGCATCATGTTGTCGCTCGACCTCGCCAGTATCATCAAGATGTCGGAGGAGGACCTCGAGACGCTGGATGCGAGCAAGAGTGTCGAGCAGCACGCGGACGATCTGCTCGGAAAGCCGAATTGCAGGCTGGTGGTGGTGACACTTGGGGCCGAAGGCTCGCTGGCCTTCACCAGGGGTGCCACGGTCCGCTCACCGATCTATCCGGCGACACCGGGAGGCGACAATGTCGGCGCGGGTGACACGCTGATGGCGGGGATCATCACATGGCTCAGCGATCAGAAGGCATTGTCGCCTGATCGGCTTGCGACGCTGGGCGAAGCCGAGCTGCGCGACATGCTGTGGTTCGGCGCGGTCGCGGCCGGGATCAATTGCAGCCGCGTGGGGGCCAATCCGCCGACGCGGGATGAGGTCGACGCGGTTCTAAGCAGGTAGCGGGGGCCTCCCCCTCATCCGTCCTTCGGGCACCTTCTCCCGCAAGGGGAGAAGGCCACCCTACTGCCGCCACCGTTCGATTGCCTTCTCCCTCGATGGGAGAAGGTGGCGACGCCGGATGAGGGGGGCGGTATCGCAGTCGCTGGAATAATCCCCGAACACCGAAATATTTGTCGGGTTGCGGGGTTGCGGCGCCTCTGCTTTTCTTGCTGCACGAGCAAGGGAGAAGGCGCATGCGGCTCCTGAGATGGTTCATCGGCGTGATCGCGATCGTCGCGATCGGGGTTGGCCTCTACATGTTGACGCCGGTGCGCGGGCCGGCGCGCGACACGACGCTGGTCGGTGATGTGACGCGCGGGGCCTACGTGATCCGGCTGGGCGGATGCGTCACCTGCCACACCGACCCGAAGAACAAGGACGCGTTGCTCGCCGGTTCACCAAATGCCGGGCTCAAGACGCCGTTCGGTACTTTCTATCCGCCCAACATCACATCGTCGAAGACTGACGGCATCGGCGATTGGACGCTAGCGCAGTTCGCATCGGCGATCAGCGACGGTGAGGGACCGCAGGGCCACCTCTATCCGGCGTTCCCGTTCGACAGCTACACGCTGATGAGCGACCAGGAGGTTGCGGATTTGTACGCGGCGCTCGAGGCGACGCCCGCGATCGACACACCCAGCACGCCGCACGCTGTCGGCTTCCCGTTCAACCAGCGATTCCTGATGGCGGGGTGGAAGCATCTGTTCTTCCATCCGCAGCGCTACGCGCCCGATGCGGCGCATTCGGAGGCGTGGAACCGCGGCAAGTACATCGTGTTCGGTCCGGGGCATTGCGTCACCTGCCACAGCCCGCGGAACATTCTTGGCGGTATCGATCCGGGCAAGGAGCTGAGCGGCAATCCGGGCGATGGCCCGGGCGGCAAGGCGCCGTCATTGCTGACCGCCGCTCTCGTCAAGGGCCTCTATGACACGGAAAGTCTCACCGCGACGCTCACCGACGGCTTCACGCCCGGAATGGACAGTCTTGGCCACGCGATGGGTGAGGTGATCGAGGACGAAACCTCGCAGTGGTCCGATGAAGACCGGGCGGCGGTGGCGATTTATCTGATGGATGGGAAGTAGGGGGGCGACCACCACCGTTGGTTTTCCCTCCCCCGCGTGGGGAGGAAAGCGCAGCTTGGCCGCATGGCCTAGCGAAGCTGGGTGGGGTGAGTCGACGCGGACCCACGAGTCCCCCCACCCCGGCTTGCCAGTTCGCTCTGCTCAAAAGCGCGCCGCCCTCCCCACGCGGGGGAGGGAAAGGAGAACGCGGTGCGTGGTACTGTCGGCGCTGCTTTTCCAGCTTGATCGCCCCCGGCGAACCTCCTAACTGAAATTCAGCAAAGGAGCCTCCCATGCCGCAAGATGCCGCCGCGCTTCGTTCGACGCTGTCGCTGGCGCCGGTCATTCCGGTGATAGTGCTCGACGATGTGAGCAAGGCCCGGCCGCTGGCCGAGGCGCTGGTGGCGGGTGGTCTGCCGGTGCTGGAGGTGACATTGCGCACGCCGCACGCGCTGCAGGTAATCGAGGAGATGGCCAAGGTGCCGGGCGCCGTGGTCGGCTCGGGCACGGTGCGGTCGCCGCTGCAGATGGGGCATTCGGTTGATGCCGGCGCGACGTTTATGGTGTCGCCGGGGGCGTCGCCGCGACTGCTCGAAGCTGCCGACGGATTTTCGATCCCGCTGCTGCCGGGCATCGGGACGCCGACCGAGGCGATGACAGCACATGAGCACGGCTATTATTTCCTCAAATTCTTCCCGGCCGAAGCGCTGGGTGGCGCGCCAGTGCTTAAGGCGTATGCGTCGCCGCTCAGCGACATCATGTTCTGCCCGACTGGCGGCATCGATCTGGTGAAGGCCAAAACCTATCTAGCGCTGCCCAATGTGATCTGCGTTGGCGGCTCATGGGTGATGCCGCAGGATGCGATCGAGGCCGGCGACTGGAAGCGGATAGAGGCACTCGCCCGCGAGGCTGCGGCGCTGAAGAAGCAATAGACGGAAGCACCTGCACCGTGCGAGCGGCCTCCCCCTCATCCGTCTCGGCCTTCGGCCGATCCACCTTCTCCCGCAAGGGGAGAAGGGAGGCGGGGAGAGATCAGTAATGGTCGCAAAACCCAAAACGAAACTGCCGGGCCTGACCCATCTGCGCGTGACGTTCAGCGACGATTTCTATGTTGGTCCGGGGCGCGCTGATCTGCTCGACGGGATCGCCGAGACTGGGTCGATCTCGGCCGCCGGCAAGCGCATGGGGATGAGCTACAAGCGCGCGTGGTCGCTGGTGCAGACGCTGAACGCCGGCTGGGGCGGCCCGCTGGTCGAAACCTCGCGGGGTGGGGTGGATCAGGGGGGCGCTACCCTCACCACCGATGGCGCGTTCGTGCTGGAGCGCTATCGGGCAATGCAGGCCGCGACACGCGCCGCGATCGCTCCCGACATTGTGACGGTCACGAAGCGGTTGAGCGTTATGTCCTGTAAGAAATAACGCTTGCCCGCTGCAGGCGACTTTGCGACAACCCGATCTGGTTCTAAGAACATATCGGGGCGTCTCATGCGACTTCTTCGTCGTCATCTTCTTGGGCTGGCGTTTGCAGCGGGCTTTGCTGTTTCGTTAGCGCCGGCGGCCGATGCCGCGACCGTCACTGCGGCCGTGGCCGCCAACTTCACCAAGGTCGCGACCGACCTTGCGGCGAAGTTCAAAGCCAAGACCGGCGATGATGTCGTGCTGAGTTTTGGCGCAACGGGCGCGCTGTATACGCAGATCACGCAGGCGGCGCCATTCGACGTGTTCCTCAGCGCCGATGACAAGCGCACCAAGACGGCGATCAATGACGGCTTTGGCGTCGACGGCACCGACTTCACCTACGCGGTGGGCAAGGTTGTCCTTTACTCTCCGACGATCGACGTGACCGACGGCGCTGCCGTGCTCAAGGCCAACGCGTTCCAGTATATCGCCATCGCCGATCCGAAGGCGGCTCCCTATGGCGCAGCCGGCATGGCCGTGCTCGACAAGCTCGGGCTGGCTGCGGAATTGACGCCCAAGATCGTCACCGGCGAAAACATCACCCAGACGCAGCAATTTGTGGACTCGGGCAGTGCGGAACTCGGCTTCGTGGCGCTTAGCCAGGTGATCGGCAAGCCGGCGACGCAGATCTGGCTCGCCCCGCCGGAGGACTATCCGGCGATCAAGCAGAACGCCGTGCTACTCAAGTCCGGCGCAGCCAACGATGCCGCCAAGGCCTTCCTCGACTTCCTCAAGAGCGACGAGGCGATCGCGGTGATTAAGGCCGCTGGATATGGTTTGGAGTAATTGGGTGGCTGCCGAAGCGCGAAACGGAGGTTCCCGCTTTCGCCGGAATGACCTGGTGGTGTAGTCGGGTTCCAGAGGTCCGCGACACCCATGGCATTTCTCTCCGAAATCGGTTCCCCGATCCTGCTCACCGCAGGCCTCGCGAGTGTCACGACCATCCTGCTGCTGCTGATCGGCACGCCGATCGCGTGGTGGCTGGCGCGGACGCGGGTGCCGTGGCGTGAACCGGTTGCGGCGCTTGTGGCGCTGCCGCTGGTGCTGCCACCGACGGTGATCGGATTCTACCTTCTCATTGCACTTGGCCCGAACGGGCCGGGAGGTGCACTGGCGTCGCTCTGGGGCGCGCGGACGCTGGCGTTCTCGTTTTGGGGACTGGTCATCGGTTCGCTCTTCTACTCGCTGCCCTTTATGGTGCAGCCGATCCGCGTGGCGTTGGAAGGGCTGGAGGAAGATGTACTGGAAGCCGCGGCGACGCTTGGTGCGAACCATTGGCAGAGCTTCCGGCGCATTGCCGCCCCGCTCGCCCGTTCGGGCTTCTTCACGGGGGTGATCCTGACCTTTGCGCATACCGTTGGCGAGTTCGGCGTGGTGCTGATGATCGGTGGCAATATTCCGGGCCACACCAAGGTGCTGTCGATCACCATCTATGATTTCGTCGAGCGCGGCGAATGGGCGAGCGCGCACTGGCTGTCGCTGGGTATGGTGATCTTCGGCTTCGTGGTGGTGACGGCGACGATGCTGCTCGACAAGCGGTTCGGGCGGCTGACGGGGTAGAACGATTTCCCCAACCGCGGTGTTCGTGGCCGCCCGCTTCCGTCGCTCCGCGACACCTTCCCCCGCTTTGCAGGGGAAGGTGCGCCGACTGCGGGAAGGACGCCTGTTGCCAGTTTGGTGAACAACCGCCTATCACTGTTCCATGTCTCAGGATCTGGCCCGCATCCGTGCCTTTGTGCAGGTTTTCGACTCGGGTGGGTTTTCCGCCGCAGCGCGGCAGCATGGGCGGTCGAAGGCGCTGCTGAGCAAATACGTCACCGACCTCGAAGATTATCTCGGCGTGCGGCTGATGAACCGCACGACGCGGAAGCTCAGCCTGACCGAGGCGGGCGAGGCGTATTATCGCGAGGCCAGCCAGCTGCTGCAGCAGCTCGACGATCTCGATGCCTCGATCCTCGACCAGACCGAAGCGCCGCGGGGGTTGCTGCGGGTGTCGGCGGCCCGCAATTTCGGCGAGATGATTCTGGCGCCGGCGATCTATGCGTTTCTTGCCGAACACCCTGAGGTGACGCTCGATCTGCGCCTCGAGGATCGCTTCGTCGATCTGGTGGAGGAGGGGATCGATGTGGCGCTGCGGATTTCGGCGGCACAGGATTCCTCGCTGATCGCGCGCAAGATTGCCGATATGCAGCATTCTGTGGTGGCGTCGCCGGCCTATCTGCTGGCGCGGCAGACGCCGATGCGGCCGGAGGATCTGCGCAATCATTTCTGCATCATCGATACCAATCTGCAGGGTCAGGCCAACTGGCGCTTTGTCGAGAATGGGCAGACGCTGTCGGTGCATGTGAGCGGGCCGGTACGTGTCAATTCGCCGCTTTCGGCGCGCGACGCGGCACTGGCCGGCCTTGGGCTTGCCTTATTGCCCGGCTACCTCGCCGACCCGATGATTGCGTCGGGCAAACTGGTCCCGCTGCTGGATGGTTTTGTGCAGACCGGCGCAAGTTTGCAGGCGGTCTATCCGCACCGACGGCACCTTGCCGGCAAGGTCCGGGCGTTGATCGATCATCTGGTGGCGTGGTTCGACGCGCACCCGATGTAACTGGAATAAGGTTCTGGCGCGGCCAGGACGGGGCAGGGTTGGAATGCGTCGCCTGATCGCTGGCTTTGCGATGGCCCTCGTGAGCCTGAGCCCGCTCCCCGCCTTCGCCCATCCGCATATCTTCGTCGACGCTACTGCGGCGATCACCTTCAACGATGCCGGTGAGATGGTGTCGATCCACAACGATTGGATTTTCGACGAGGCCTATTCGGCGTGGTCGATCCAGGGGCTCGACACCAACAATGACGGGACGGTGTCGCGCGAGGAGCTGCAGCCACTCGCCGATGACAACATGAATGGGTTGGCCGAGTACGAATATTATACCTTCGCCGGCGAGGGGAAGGATCCGAACCTCAAATTTGCCCATGGCAGCAATGCCGTCATCGACTATGACGGCCACCGGACAACGCTCAGCTTTGATATCGCGCTGGCCAAGCCCTACGCCATCCGCAAGGCGCTGGAGCTATCGATCGATGATCCCGAATATTACGTCGCCATTACCTTCAAGGATGCGAGCGCGGTCAGCCTGATCAACGCGCCGAAAAATTGCACCGTGAAGATGGAGGAGGGGCACGAGCTTTCCGACGCGCTGGCCGACGAGCTCTACGCGATCCCGCCCGACGTGACCAAGCTGCCGCCGGCGCTGGAGCAGGCACTGCGTGGCACGCAGGGGGCAATCCTCCTCAATTGCCCAGGCGGCAGCGCAACCGGCAAGGCCGCGACGTCGGAAACTATTGCCGCGGCAGACGCGCCGACGACGGCGCTCGGTGCGGTGACGCAACTCGGCGAGACGGAAGCTCCGGCGGACGCGGCACAGGATGTGCCGGCGCAGCAGGCGCTGACGGTGCCGATCTTCACCGGCAACATCCCGTTCGGCTCGGTGCCGAACGAGCCGGGGTTCAACCTGCCCCGCACGGGATTCCTTGGCTGGGTCCGGCAGGAGCAACAGGACTTCTACATGGCGCTCGAGCATGCGCTCGCCGCGCTCAAGACCGACTGGACCGGCTTCTGGGTCCTGGGGCTGCTGAGCTTTATTTACGGTATCTTCCATTCGGCGGGTCCGGGTCACGGCAAGGTGGTGATCTCGTCCTATGTGCTGGCCAACGAAGCGCAGATGCGGCGCGGGGTGTTCCTCAGCTTTCTCGCCGCCATGCTGCAATCGCTGGTGGCCATCGGCTTCGTGCTGATCGCGGCAAGTGTGTTGGGCATGACCGCGATGGCAATGAGCAGCGCCGCCAACTGGATCGGCATTCTTTCATACGGCATGGTGATGGTGCTCGGGCTGTGGCTCGTCGCACGCAAAGTTTTTGGCTGGGGCCATAGCCACCGCCACGACCATGATGATTTCAAGTCATCGGCGATCAATCCGAGACAGAGTCTCGCCCGGCGACACATGGGCACGCCGGCGCATGCGCTGGCGGCGGGCGGGCCGCAGCTCACCTCATTCAGCGCGGTAGCGGCGGGCGCGGATGCCTATGGCCGGATGCCGGGCGACGCGCATTACGGGCACAGCCATGGCGATGACGACGGGCATGGCCACGCGCATGTGGTCACCCCAAGCCAGATCAGGGGCGGCTGGCGCGAGCAGCTCGGCGTGGTGCTGGCGGTTGGCATCAGGCCATGCTCGGGCGCGCTGATTGTGCTGGCTTTCGCGTTGAGCCAGGGGCTGCTGGTCGCCGGTATCTTCGCGGTGCTCCTCATGGGGCTCGGGACGGCGATCACCACCGGTGTGCTGGCGGCACTGGCCGTGGGCTTCAAGGGGTTGGCCCGGGGCCTTGCGGGCGCTGACAACAGATTCACCGGCGCGTTGGTCTGGTGGGCCGAGCTGCTGGCTGCGGTCTGCGTCTTCGTGTTCGGCGTCGTGCTGCTGTTGGCGAGTCTCTAGGCGGCCTCGGCCGATGTCGCGGTGACCTCGTCGACTTCCCACATGCGATGCAACTCGCGGATCAGCCACGCGGCGATCAGTCGTTGCCGGCTGGTGACGGTGTAAAAGTCGAGTTCTGCGTCGAGCCGCGTCGCATAGGCCTCCGCATCCTCATAGGTCTGCCGCTGGAAGGCTGGCAGCAGATACCAGCGCCGGATGACCTCGCGCTCGGCGTTCTGCCGATTGAGTTGCATGTCGACCTCCGCAGATGGTCCGGGGACAATTCCCCGCCCATAGCATCGGAGCGCATGGCTAATGGCGGGTTAACGCCGCCTCCGGGGCGATCCGGTGAGGTCGGCTAAGCCTCACCCGATGCATCGCCGTTCTTCCCGGTCTGCATTTCGGATTCCGGAGGGAGTTTGCCCCAGGGAGGCAGCCCGGCCATCTCGCGGGTCAGCCAGCCGAAGATGACCCGGCGGGTGGAAGGTGCCGCCACCGGCGCAAGGTTTCCTCACGCGCGTCGTCTTTGCTGAGTTCAGTCAAACTACCCCGAATCTAAGCCCCGGCCTTCGAATCCGCGACTCAGCGGATTGGTTGCATTAC
>JBDTLB010000069.1:0-11139 GCA_039934955.1 Devosia sp. | reverse complement strand
GCCTGTGCACCGTTGATCTGCGACCCGGTAGGGTTCCGTCGCCGGTCGCAGGCCCTCAATTGTTTTCTGAATCAGAAGCAGCTTGTGCTTCTTAAGTCCCGAGCCGATGCCCATCACTTCATCCCTTTAGAGGTTCTGTCGCAACAAAGTCCGCGGGTAGCCACGAACAGCCAAAAACGATGCCGAAGTCTAAGCCATTGTTTTTGTTTTGTAAAATGCACAGTCACGGACAACCGCGAACAGCGCCGAACCGAACTTAAAAGGTTGGATGCAGACCTTTGTCGTACACAACCGCGCGCCACGCCTGTTCCTGCGCGACATCGGCTGGCGCGGCTTTCTCGGGTTTCAGGTGCTCGTCGGCGGCATGATCCTCGCCTCGCTGCTGCATACGGCGTTCATTACCTCGCTACTGATCCGGCTTGGGCTCGAGGGTGTGGTCGGGCTGACGCCGAAGGACATCTGGGACTGGATGGGTATCGCGATCCTTGCATCAGGCTATGGCGGCGCGTTCGCCATTCAGGTGAGCGGGCTGATGCACCAGCGGGCCTATCATTTGCTGCCGATCCAGATGCTGCTGCCCGCCTATTGGTTGCTGCACACCGTCGCGGCGATGCGGGCAGCGATCGAGCTGATCACCAAACCAGTCTATTGGGCCAAGACAACGCATGGCGTGACGCGGCTCAGCCGCAACAGTGCGCAACCAGCCGCGGCGACGGCGCTCACGCCCCGTACCGGCTGAGCCCCAAATCCGAAGTATCGATGTCGGCCTTCTTGCCGTCGATCAGATCGGCCAGCACCTGGCCGGAGCCGGCCGCCATGGTCCAACCCAGCGTGCCGTGACCGGTATTGAGGAACAGGTTAGAAAATCTCGTCGGCCCAATCACCGGCGTGCCATCGGGTGTCATCGGCCGCAGCCCGCACCAGAAGCTGGCTTTCGTCACATCCCCGGCTTTCGGGAACAGGTCGCGCAGCGAGCGCTCGAGCGGGCCGCGGCGATGCGGGCGGAGCGTCGTATCCCAGCCGGCAATCTCAGCGGTACCACCGACGCGGATGCGGTTCTCGAACCGGGTCGTCGCGACCTTGTAGGTCTCGTCCATCACGGTCGAGACCGGCGCCACCGACGCATCGGTGATCGGCACGGTGAGCGAATAGCCCTTGATCGGAAACACCGGCAGGCGGATGCCGAGCGGCGCCAGTAACAGCGGCGTATAGCTGCCCATGGCGCCGACATAGATATCGGCCTTGAGAAGGCCCTTGCTGGTGACGACCCCCACAACCTTGTCGCCGAGGGTCTGGATGCCGTCGATCGTGGTGTCAAAGTGGAATGTCACCCCAGCATCGATCGCGAGCTTCGCGATCGCCTCGGTGAACATCTTGCAGTCGCCGGTGTCGTCGTTGGGCAACCGCAACGCACCAACGAACGGCACCGTCGCGGTTGCGAGTCCCGGCTCCGCGGCAACGCAGGCTTTTGGATCGAGCACCTCATAGGGCACGCCATATTGCTTCAGAATCTCGACATCGCCGTGGATGTGGTCGAGCTGCTGTTGCGTGCGGAACAATTGCAGCGTGCCCTGCTCGCGGCCGTCATAGGCGATGCCGGTGGCTGTGCGCAGTTCGATCATCTTGTCGCGCGAATATTCGGCGACGCGCACCATGCGCGATTTGTTGAGGGCGTAAGCGCGCTCGGTGCAATTGCCGAGCAGCCGCAGCCCCCACAGCCACATGCGCGGATCGAGCATCGGGCGGATCACCAGCGGCCCATCGACCATCAGCAACCATTTGATAGCTTTGGCGGGAATGCCCGGACCGGCCCAAGGCGAGGCATAGCCGTAGCTGAGTTCGCCGGCATTGCCGAAGCTGGTCTCGAGACCCGGCCCCGGCTGGCGGTCGACGACGGTCACCTCGTGCCCGGCCTTGGCCAGATAATAGGCCGAGGTGGTGCCGATGACGCCGGAGCCCAGGATAAGGACTTTCATGATGTTGAGAGTGCTGCGTTTTGACCAAATGGTCAAGAACCACCGAGGCGTCGACAGTCAACCGAGGCGATCAATGCCAGAGGACTTCGCGCCGCGGATTTGGGCTGGAGCGGGTGAAGGGAATCGAACCCTCGTCGTAAGCTTGGGAAGCTTCTGCTCTACCATTGAGCTACACCCGCATGGTGCCATCTTCTGGGGCAAAAGGCCAAAACCGTCAAGGCAGCCTTGCGGCCCGGGGAGCCAGCGGAAACGCCCGCTTTGCGCTATGTTGCTCCGGTGATTCTGCCCTCGTATGCGCGGGACCCCGTGTTGCGCCTTATTGAGGCCGACAAATCCTGAGACGGGACGCCCGCGAATTTGCCCACGACGTGCCGGACGGTTCAGTGCCTCATCGATCGATGTTCAGAAATCTGCGGGCACTGGGGCTCGGTCTGTTGGCGGCGCTGATGGCGCTGCAGCCTGCGTTGGCCAGCATCTATGTCGGGGGCGACAGCCTCGGCGTCGGGGTTGGCATGGCATCGAAGGCACCGTCGGTCGCCAAGGAAAGCGTGCGGATCACCAGCAAGCTGCCGGTCAACCAGATCGGCGAAGTCCCCAAGGGCTCGACGCTGTTTCTGAGCCTCGGCACCAATGACGCGGTGGGCGGTGTCCTCAAAGTGCAAAAGTCGGTGGATGCCATTCTCAGCGCCGCTGCCGATCGCGGCATCCGCGTGGTGTGGCTCGGCCCGCCCTGCGTGTTCAAGACCTGGGACGACCACGCCAAGGCGCTCGACGACGTGCTGGCCTCGATCATGGCGCAGCAGGGCGTGACCTATGTGTCGATGCGCGACGACGCGCTGTGCGTCCGCTCGCTGCGGGCCGGCGATGGCGTGCACTTCACCATGAAGGGCTACCGCATGATGTGGGACCGGGCTGTCGCGGCGAGCGGGGAAGCCGACACCGCGCCGGTATTGCCAGCGGCCACCAGCAAAAAGAGCCGGAGGCTGGCCGCATTGGCTGCCGCGCCGACGCCGATGCCGATGCCGGGCTTCCGCACCGGGCGGATGAGCCCCGGGCAGGTGTTCCCAGTGTCGCTGCCAGCCTTCCACCGGCCATATCAGTGAGCGACCGACTGATGAAAATTGCCTCTGCGGCTTCGCTCGTTATCTGCTATCCCGCCGCAATCCTGTGACTTTGACTGTTCGTCCTTCCTTGGGGGTTAGACGATGAAATCAGGGGTCCTGACCGCTTTTGCGGCGAGCCTCGCGCTAAGTGTGTGCCCGGCCGTCGCGGCGCCCGCGACGATCGCCTTTGTGGGCGATTCGATGTCGGACGGGCTGTGGGGGGCGTTCTTCCGCATGACCGGCAATCAGCATTGCAGCCCCGACGAGCTGACGCTGATCCGCGACGCCAAGAACGGCACTGGCCTTGCCCGGCTCGATCATTTCGACTGGAACGCCGAACTCGACAATCTCGTGGGCAAGAGCGCGCCGACGCTGGTGTTCGCGGTGCTCGGGCTCAACGATGCGCAAGATCTGATTATGCCTGACAAGACCAGGTTCAAGCTCGGCAGCGACGGCTGGATGACGCAGTACACCAAGAACGTCGCCGACTTTTATGATCACGCCGGCGCCGGCGGCGCGCCGGTAGTGATCATGGGGCTACCCAATCTGCGCGACCCTGCAGCGGACAAACGTGCCCAAATGGTCAACGGCATCTACCAGCAGGCCGCCGATGCTGAGCATGCCGTCAAGGTCACGTACATCGAGCCCTGGCGGATGACCAATGACAACGGCGGCTTCGTCTCGTTTGGCCCGAACCTCAACGGCCAGACCGTACAGATCCGCGCGCCCGACGGGCTGCACTTCACCCAGTCGGGTTACGACGTACTCGCCAAATATCTCGAGCCGATGGTGAGCAAGGCGCTTGCCGCCGCTCACGTCAAGCTCAGCGATAGCTGTCTCGGCGGCTGAGGATGCGGAATCCGCTCCTCCGCTGGCTGCTGATCGGCACCGCCGTCGCGGTGGTGGTGGCAGTGGCGATCATCGGCGGTCTGATGCTGTTCGGGCCACACCGCTCGACACACACCACTGCAACGACTGCCGACGTCACCGAGCCTGCCGAGAGCAGCGGGACGCAACAAATCCCCCAAACTCGTCGTCCGCCCGGCCAGATCGCGTCGCCCGACGAAGTGTCGGCCCAGCAGGTGGCGACTGCGGAGCCGACTGTCGCGGCGCTCGCGCCAGGCGGTCGCGACTACGTCATCCTCCATATCGGCGACAGCCACACGGCGGCAGATCTCTTCACCGGCGAGGTGCGCGACCGGCTGCAGGAGAAATTCGGCGCCGGCGGATTGTTCCTGCCGCCCGGCGTCCCCAAGGCCGGCGTGCAATCGGCCGAGATCAACATCCGCGCTGACGACGCCTGGACCTACAAGGCGATGGCCTCGACCGACGAGCCCGATCATTTCTGGCTCTCCGGCTACACCGCGACGGTGACGCAGAGCGGCGCCAAGGTCATTTTCACGGCCAAGGCGCAGCAGGCGTTCGATGCGATCGATGTCAGCTTCCTCAAGAACAATGGCGGCGGCCGCGCCAACATCCTGCTCGATGGCACCATCGTCGATCAGGTTAGCCTCGATGGCCATCCGGGCGATCCGCTGATCCGCCGGTTGATGCCGCCGGATGGAAAGATCGGCAGCTTCAAGACGCTTGAGGTCGTCACTACGTCCGGTGGGCCGGTCGAGTTCAGCGGTGTCTTCATCGACCAGCGCAAGACCGGCGTCAGCTATCTGAGCGTCGGCTTCCCGGGCGCGCGCGTGACGGTGCTGAAGCGCATGGCACCGGAAAACCTCGCCGACGACATGTCGCGCATCGATCCCGACATGGTGGTGCTGGCGTTCGGCACCAATGAAGGGTTCGACGACAATCTCGATGCTGCCGATTACAAACGAATTCTGACCAGCATCGTCAGTTCGATGATGCTGGCGAAGCCTGGCCTCAAAATCGTGCTCATCGGCCCCCCGCCGGCCGCCCGCAAAGAGAACAGCTGCACCGATGTGCGCACCCAGTGCGGAACGCCGCCGGTCGCTGGCGCCTGCTGGGCGCAGCCGCCCAAGCTCAACGCCGTGCGGGATGCCGAACGCGAAGTGGCCAAGGCTCAGGGCGCAATCTTCTGGGACTGGGGCAGTGTTTTGCCGACGGCCTGCGCGCTCGAACAGGGACATCTGGGCGATCCGGCGATCTTCGGGCCTGACCGCATCCACATGACCGGCAAGGGCTACCGCGACAGTGCCGATGCGTTCGCGCAGGTGCTGATCCCGCTGGTCGCCAAGGCGATGGGGAACTAGCCCATGCTCTTCCCCAGTATCGAGTTCGCGATCTTCCTCATCGTCGTGCTGGTTGTTGCCTGGGGCCTCGCCGCGCTCAGCCACGAAGAGCTGCGCAAATGGTTTTTGCTGCTGGCGAGCCTTGCCTTCTATGCCTTCTGGAGCTGGCAGTTCGCGCTGCTCCTCGTCGCAGTATCGTCGGTCGCCTACATGGCCGGCATGGTGGTGCGGACCAGCGCCAGTCCGGGCCAGCGCCGCGGCGCGGTGATCGTCGGTGTGGTCGGAGCGCTGGGGCTGCTCGCCTATTTCAAATATTACAATTTCGCCCTGCTGATGACCGGCGACTTCGGGCTTTGGCAACTGATCGGGGTGCAGCCGCCATTCAGCGAAGTGGTGATCCCGATCGCCATCTCGTTCTTCACCTTTCATGCCATCTCCTACATGGTCGATGCCTACGCTGGCCGGATGGTGCCGACGCGCAATCTGCGCGACGTGATGCTCTACATCTCGTTCTTCCCGCACCTCGTCGCCGGTCCGATCGTGCGGGCCGCCGACTTCATCCCGCAGATTGAAGCTGGTCCGAAGAACACCGCGAGACCCTACGCGGACGCGATGGCGCTGATCGTCGGCGGCCTGTTCAAGAAGATGGTGTTCGCCAATTATCTGTCGGTGATGATCGCCGATCCGGTGTTCATCGCGCCGAGCCAGTTCGGCGGCGGCGACATCCTGCTTGCGGTCGTCGCCTATGCACTGCAGATCTATTTCGATTTCTCGGCCTACACCGATATCGCCATCGGAGTGGCGGCGCTGCTCGGTTACCGCTTCCCCGAGAACTTCAACCAGCCCTATCGCTCGTTGTCGCCGCGCGAATTCTGGACGCGCTGGCACATCTCGCTCAGCACCTGGCTGCGTGACTACCTCTACATTCCACTCGGCGGCAACAGGCACGGCATGGTCCGAACGATCATCAATCTGATGATTACCATGGTGCTGGGCGGCCTATGGCACGGCGCCAATTTGACCTTCGTGATCTGGGGCACGCTGCATGGGCTGGCGCTCGTCGGCAATCATGTGTGGGCGAAAACCAGATTGCGCGAGGCGATGAAGAGCGCCCTACCCTATCGCGCGCTCTGCCTCGTGCTGATGCTGGTGTTCCTCTGCGCCACCTGGGTGTTCTTCCGCTCGCCCGATTTGCAGACCGCATCGGACATCTTTTCGGGCATCGGCACGCGCTTCGGTATGCCGACGCTGCTGACGCCGTTCCTCGGGGCGCTGCTGGTGATCGGGGTCCTGACGCAGTTCCTGCCGAGCGGGCTGCGCGGCGGCTTCCATGCCGGGCTAATCCGGCTGCCGCCGGTCGTGCATTTCATTGGCTTCGGTGGCGCCATGCTGGCGCTGCTGTTGCTGGCGCCATCAGCCGCGGCGCCTTTCATCTATTTCCAGTTCTGAGGCGGCGATGAGCGAACAAATCGACATCGCCGAACCGAAGCTGGCCCGCGCGCCGTGGCGCGCCATTGCGGTCACGCTCGCGGTGCTGCTGGTCTGTTGGTATTGCTTTCCAGCCGCCGTCGCCGGCTGGGTCGAGGACCATTGCGAGGACGAAAACGCTTGGTGCGTGGCGCTGCAGACGGTGGCGGACTCGGTCGACACCGCCTCGCGCAGCGTCGGCGTACCGGGAATTTTCGAGACGTGGCGCGACGAGATCCGCGCCGCACTTGGGGTCGACAGCTACTAAGCGGCCGGCACCAGCATGCTTCGATCGGCCAATTCCATGCCGAAGCCGGGCGCGTCGCTCAGCGATAGCCTGCCGTTCTTGGGCATCGGCTCGCCAACGAACAGATCGCCGAACACCGGCTGGATGGACTTTCCATCCGGGCTCGCCGCCACATATTCGCAGAAGGCCGGGCCGGTCTGGCTGGCGATGAACTGATAGGAGTACGGCCCGCTGCCATGCGGCACGACGGGGATGTCGTAGGCGCCGGCGTGCGCGGCGATCTTCAACAGCTCGGTCATGCCGCCGACCCACATCACATCGGGTTGGAGAATGTCGAGGGTTCGCTCCTCGATCAGTCGGCGGAAGCCGTAGCGCGAATATTCGTGCTCGCCGGTGGTCCATTTGAGCGTTGGATGCGCCTGCCGGATCTGGCGATAGCCCTCGACGTCGTCGGGCGAGAGCACTTCTTCCCACCAGTAGATGTCGAGCGGCTTGCACGCCTCGGCCAGCCGGATGGCGTAGTGCACATCGAGTGACATGTAGCAGTCGACCATCAGCGGGAAGCCGGGGCCGGCGCTGTCGCGCTGCATGCGCAGGAATTCGACATTAGCGCGCAGGCCTTCTTCGCCATCGAAATGACTATGCGGCAGCGGCACTTTCGCGCCCCAGAAGCCCATACTCTTGATGGCGCCCGCGTGCGGGCCGGTGCAGTAGAAGCTGATCTCGTTGCGGCTCATGCCGCCGATGAGATTGTAGACCGGCTCCTTGCGGATTTTGCCGATCAGATCCCACAACGCCAGATCGACGGTGCTGATCGCCATGATCGGCAGTCCCTTGCGGCCATAGGGCAGCGAGGCGCGATACATCTCGTCCCAGATGCGATTGGTGTTGCGGGCGTCCTCACCGACGAGGAAGCGCGCATAGTGGTTCTTGATCAGCCACGCCGCCGGCGGCCCACCGCTGCCGGTGGCGACGCCCACCGTGCCGTCCTCAGTCTCGATCTCGACCACGAGCGAGCCGAGCACGCCAATGCCCCAGCTCGAGCGGCGCTCCTTGTATTTGGCATAGCCCGACATCGGGTTCGAAATCAGCGTGTCGACCAGCCAGTGCTTGGACTCCCCCGGCTTGAAATAGGTGCCGGCCGACGCTTCGGGCGCGAGCGTGAAGACTCGGACGTCCTTGATGATGAAGGGCTTGCTCACTTCAGGTAGAACACCCGCTTCAGCGGGATCTGTATCGGGATGTAGTCTGCATCGGTCGCCATGATGTCGGCCATGTGCTTCCACCAGCGCTTCATGATTTCGGTGTCGGGCAGCTTATCCATGGTGTGGTCGTCGGTGCGGGTCAGAATACCGAAGAGGTGGTTGCTCTCGGCATCGAGCCAGATCGAATAGTCCGACACGCCCGCATCGGTCAGCGCCTTGCTGAGCTCGGGGAAAATCTCGTCGTGGCGCTTGCGATATTCATGCGCCTGGCCGGGATTGAGAGTCATACGGAAGGCGATCTGCTCGGACATTGGTCTACCTCAGGAAGCGGCGCGCGCCTTGGACATGGTCTCGATCGTGGTGTCGCGAACATGCTCGAGATGGCGGCGATAGGCGTCGACGGCACCCGCCGGATCTTCGGCCATCACGGCTTCGGCGACGACGATGTGCTGGGCCACCGACTTGTCGATGTTGCCCGGCACGGCGCTAGCGACACGGCGCACATCAAGGCCGATGTCGTAGAGGCCCTGCGCCAGAGCGCTCAGTAGCCGGTTGTCGGCCGCGTCGTTGAGCGATTGATGGAACTCGATGTCGAGCAGACGGAACGCTACCGGGTCATGGTAGAATGCCTTTCCGTCGATGGCGTGCTGCATAATGCGGCGGCGCTGCTCGGGTGTAGCGCGCACCGCGCAGAGCCGCACCAGTTCGAGATCGACGACGGTGCGGGCCTCAAAATGCTCATTCACGTCGTAATCGCCCACCGACAGCATGACGTTGAACGGCGCGACGAGCCGGCTCGGCGACAGATCGGTCACCGTGTAGCGGCCGCCCTGCCGGCTTTCGAGCACGCCCATCAGCGTCAGCGCCTTCAGCGCCTCGCGCAGCGGCGGCCGGGAGATGCCAAAGGCGATCCCCATTTGTGCTTCGGTGGGCAGGCGGTCGCCGGATTTGAGATTGCCCGACTTGATCATCGCCATGATGCGGTTGGCGACCTGCTCGGAGATCGAGCGGCGTTCGAGCGCGCCGCCGCCGAAGTTCGGCTTGGCCGGGCGGCGTGTGGCATCGATCAGCTCGGAAAACGCGTCGGGGACTGCTGCCCCCACGCTCACCAGCTGCTCTGTCGCTTTGCCTGCCACCAGCGGTCCCCTAGAGCCCCAGCCGGTAGAAGCTGTTGGCGTTATCGCGATAGATTTTCCGCGTTTCGGCTTCGCTCAGCCCGAGATCGGCGAAAGCCTCGTCCAATATTTCGACCCATTGGGTCAGATTCGTCGATTGGAGCAAGATCGGATAGTCACCGGCGTAGATCGTCCGCTCCGGCCCGAAGGCCTCCAGCGTCGCCGCGATGTAGGGCCGCAGGTCCGCGGGTGTCCAGTCCGGCCCGGCGTAGGGCGGCAGATCCGAGAGCTTGATGAACATGTTCGGATAGCGCGCCAAATCCTCCACATCGGCGCGGTATTGCGCGATGGCGCCCTGCTTGATGCCCGGCTTGCCGCAATGATCGAGGATCATCGGCACGCCGCGGCTGATGCGCGGCACGAACTCGCGGATGATGTCCATCTGGGTGTAGTTGGGGTTGATGTCGAAGGACCAGCCGAATGTCTCGAGCAGATTGACGCCCTCGACGAAGCCGTCGCTCAACGTCAGCGCCCGCGGGTCCTTGTCGAACTCCATGATGCGGCGGATGCCGCGGACAGAGGGATGGTGGTCGCGCATCTGCGTGAGCATCGGCTCGACCTTGGCGCCCCATTCGAGCGGCGCCATCGGGATGATCGCTTTCAGGCGTGGATCACGCTTCTGCTCGTCTTCGACGAACTCGATCTCTTCGAGGTATTGGCCGAAGTCGGCGTAGCATTCGAGGAACACCATCGCTTCGATCTGCAACTCGCCGCTGTCTCGCTGATAATCCTCGACGTGATAGGGGTGACCGAAGAGCGGGTTGCCCTCGAAGGCGGAATATTTCAGCCGCGTCTGGTCCCAGACGTGCAGATGCGTGTCGATGATCGGGAAATTCGGCATCGATATCTCAGCGGGTCAGCTTGAAATTGGCGTCGGGGGTCTTCAGCGTCAGGCCAAAGCCGGGCGTCGTGTCGCTCAGGTCGATGAAGCCATCCTTGGCCACCGGCTCGCCGTCGAAAATGTACCAGAACAGCTCGTTGCCCACTTCCACCGGCACTTTCGGGAAGAACTCGGAGATCGGCGCGGCGTAGCTCGACATGGTGATGTGGTAGTTGTGCATCTGGCCGGCATGCGGAATGACGAGAACGTCGTTCGCCTCGCACAGATCGGCGATCTTCTTGGCCGCCGTAATGCCGCCGACGCGGTTGACGTCGTACTGAACGATGTCGAAGGCTTTGAGCGCCAGCGCATCGCGGAAACCGGCCAACGTGTATTCGTGCTCGCCGCCCGAGATGTTGACGAGGTTGAGCGCCTTGAGCTCGGCATAGGCATGGAGGTCGTCGGAGATCACCGGTTCCTCGACCCAGCGCATGTCGAAGGGCGTCAGCATGCGCAACATCCGTTTGGCGTACTCAAGGTTCCAACCCATGTAGGCGTCGGCCATGATGTCGACGTCGGGGCCAACGGCCTCGCGCGTCGTCCGCACCAGATCGACGTTCTTGCGCAGGCCTTCGATGCCGTCCTTTGGACCCCAGCCGAAGCGCAGCTTCACGGACTTAAAGCCTTGATCGGCGTAAGCTCTTGCCTCCTGAAACAGGGTGTCGAGGGGCTGTGAGTAGAGCCGGCTGGCATAGACCTCGATCTTCGCCTTGGTGCGCCCGCCCAAGAGCTTGAACACCGGTTGCTTCAGGATCTTGCCCTTGGCGTCCCAGATCGCGAGATCGACCGCGCTGATCGCCGTCATGCCGATGCCCTTGCGCCCGAACGCCATCGTCTTGCGATACATGTGCTGCCATAGAAATTCGATATCCCACGGATCGG
>JBDTLB010000068.1:0-14776 GCA_039934955.1 Devosia sp. | reverse complement strand
TCGAGGCGCTGCGGTTAGCGCTCGGCGTGCCAACGCTGGTGGCGCTCGGCGATACCCGCGGCGACGGCACGCTTGAGGCGTTGCGCATCGGGCCATTCACCGTGCCGACCACGGCGGAAGGCGATCTGGTCATCTACGACAAGAAACCCGATCCCGCTGAAATCATCTCGGCCACGCGGATTCTCGGCGACGACTACAAGAGCGCCGCCGACGCCGTGCAGGGCCGCATCATCCTGATCGGCACCTCGGCCAGCGGCCTGCTCGATCTGCATGCGACGCCGCTGTCGCCCTCCATCGCGGGCGTGCGCATCCATGCCGGGGTGATCGACCAGATCATCGCCGACAAATATCTGAGCCGCGCCGACTGGGTGCAGGGGCTGGAGCTGCTGATTTTCATCGTCGCCGGCATCCTCCTGGTGGTGGTGGTGCTTCGCCTCGGGCCGCTCGCCGGCCTGCTGCTGGTGGTGTTGCTGATCGCGGCGATGATCGGCGGCGCCTATGCGGGATTTGTGCTCAAGGGCTGGCTGCTCGACGCGACGTTCCCGGTATTCGGCGCGGTCCTGATTTATGGCGCGATGGTCTATTCCCAGTTTGGGCTGAGCGAGCGCAGCCGCCGCGAGGTGCGTCGCGCGTTCGGCTATTACGTCGCGCCGGAATTGCTGGCGCAGATCGAGCGTAACGCCGGCAAGCTCAAGCTGGGCGGCGAGTTGAAGGAAATCTCGGTGATGTTCGCCGACATGCGGGGCTTCACCAGCTTCACCGAAAAGCACACGCCGCAGGATACGCTCAACACGCTGAACACGCTGTTCGGGGCGCTCGGCAAAGAGATCGTCGATCGCTTCGGCACCATCGACAAGTTCATCGGCGACGCCATGATGGCGTTCTGGAATGCACCGGTCGATGTGCCCCACCACGCCCGCAAGGCGGCGCTGTCGGCCATCGCGATGCGCGAGACGCTCGATGCGCTGAACGCCAAGCAGATCTTCGGTGATCCAGGCATTGCGGTTGGTGTCGGTATTTCGACCGGCGTCGCGCTGGTGGGCAATATGGGGCTCGAAACGCGCTTCGACTATTCCACCATCGGCGATCCCGTGAATGTCGCATCGCGGGTCGAGGGCGAGAGCAAAGTGGTGGGGTTCGATATCGTGGCGGCGGAACCCACTGCTGTCGCCTCACCGGAACTGGCCTGGCTCGAGGCCGGTTCGGTGCAGCTCAAGGGCAAGGCGGCGCGGCTCAAGATCTTCATCCTCGTGGGCGGCGACGAGATGGCGAAATCACCCGAGTTCGTCGCGTTGCGCGACGCCCACAAGGCGCTGCTTGCCGCCCTGCATGAGGGGATCGGTAGTGGCGTGGCGCTGGCCGAGTGCGTCCGCCTTGGCGCCACGGTGCTGCCGCGGCTCGCGCATTTCTACGAGTTGATCCCGGGCCGCATCGCGGATTTTTTGTCGCCCGCATAAGTCTCGCGCATTTCGTCGATCTCGCCCAGCACGCGGTGGAATTCGCTCCAATCGTCCCGCTCGGCGATGGGTGCCCAAAGCGCTTCCATCTCGTCGATCAACATGGTGCGCGGCAGGGCGCGGGCGAAATAGGGGTGATCGAGATTAGCGGAGCTCGTCGGCTCATAGGCCTCGAGCGCGGTGCGGACAGGCTCGAATGCTTCCGTCGCATAGGCCGCCGCTACCGGACTTGCTCCCGCACGGTCGCTGCTCAGCATGCCGCCCCGCCAGTCGAACCAGAATTGCTCGTAGCCGATCTGGCTCTGAGTGAGGAACGCGAAGATCTTCACCACCAGCTCGGAATCCTCCTCGTCGCTCCGCGGCACCAATGCGAGCCGGCGTAGAGCCGCGTTCCACATGGCGCGCTGGAATGCCGGCCAGAAGCCGTTGAGTGCGGCTTCCAGCCCAGACTGCTCGCCGAGCGGCAACAGGCATTCGGCCAACCGCGTCAAATTGAAGGCCAGTGCGTCGGGCTGGCGGCCGAAAGCGTAGAGGCTGTGCTCATCGAAATAAGCAGCGGTGAACGCCGGATCATAGGTCGGCAGGAAGCGCCATGGGCCGTAGTCGAAACTCTCGCCGGTGACGTTGATGTTGTCGGAGTTGAGCACGCCGTGGACGAACCCTGCGGCGATCCAGTCGGCGCCGGTCGTGGCGACTCGCGCCGCGACCGTTGCGAGGAATTTCTCGGCCCGCGCATTGTCGCGGGGCGGCGCCACATCCGGCATGTAGGTCGCCAGCGAATAGTCGAGCAGCCGCGAGAGATTGGGCGTGTCGCCGAGATAACTCAGGCGCTGGAAGCTGCCGATGCGGATATGGCTGTGGTTGAGCCGCACCAGCACGCTGCCGCGCGTCGGCGAGGGCTCGTCGTGCCGCTCCAGTTCCTCGCCGGTTTCGATCAGGCTGAGGCTTTTGCTTGTGTCGACGCCAAGCGCCTCGAGCATCGAGGTCGCCAGCACTTCGCGGACGCCACCCTTCAGCGTCAGCCGGCCGTCGGCCCTGCGCGACCACGGCGTGCGCCCCGAGCCTTTCGTGCCGAGGTCGAGCAGCCGGCCTGTGTCGTCATAAAGCTGCGCGAACAGGAAACCGCGGCCGTCGCCGAGATCTGGGTTGTAGTTCTGGAACTGATGACCGTGATAGCGCAACGCCAGCGGCGTCTCGAAACTGCCAGGCAGGGGAACAAAACGGCCGAAGTGGTCGAGCCACTGCCCATCCGTGAGCGTATCGAGACCCACCGACGCCGCGGCGCGTTGGTTCCGATAGCGCAGCGTCAGGTTCGGAAACTGCGCGGCCTGGACAAGGTCGCAGAAGTCGGGGCCGAGCGCTGCGTGCGAGGTGGAGGGACGAGGGATCATTGCCTATGGTCTCCCCCTCATCCGCCCTTCGGGCACCTTCTCCCCCGAGGGGAGAAGGCCAGTGAGCCGAGCACTCTCAGTCGGGACGCCCTTCTCCCCTCGTGGGAGAAGGTGGATCGGCCAGAGGCCGAGACGGATGAGTGGGAAGCCCCACGCACCGTGCTCACCTCCGGAACACCCCGACGACCTCCACATGCATCGACCAGGCGAATTGATCGACCGGTGTTACGCTCTCCAGCCGATAGCCGCCCGCCAGCAAAATCGCGGCGTCGCGGGCAAAGGTCTTGGGCTCGCACGACACCGCGACCACCGTCTTCACCGTCGATTTCGCCAGTTCGCGGCATTGTGCTTCGGCGCCGGCCCGGGGCGGATCGAATACGACGGCGTCGTAGATCTTGAGTTCGATCGCAACGAGCGGCTCGCGGAACAGGTCGCGCATCATGGCGGTCACCGGCTTCAACCCCTGCGTGTGCTTGACGGCATTCTGCAATGCGACGATGGCCGATTTGTCGGCGTCGGCCGCAAACATCCGGGCCGTTTCGGCCAGCCGCAGCGTCAACGGCCCAAGCCCGCAGAACAGATCGGCGACCGATTTCGCGCTGCCGACGCCGTCGAGCACCAGTCTCGACAATGTCGCTTCGGCCATCGCGGTCGCCTGCAAGAAGCTGCTGATTGGCAATTCGACCAGCGCCTTGCCCATGCGGATTGCCGGCGCTCGTGCCTGCAGCACGATCTCGCCGTTGAGCGACATGCGGGCGAGCTGCAGCCGTTGCGCCAGCAGCGTCAGCTTCTCGGGCTTCAATTTGCGCTCGGTCTGCACCGCGACATCAAGCCCGGTGTCGGTCGCGGTGAACGCCACGTCACAATCGCCGATAGTCGCGGCGATTGGCCGGGCCATAGCGGGCGCCCGGCTCGCAAGCGCCGGCACCAGGATCGGGCAGGTCGTGATATCGAGCAGATCGTGGCTGCGGGCCTTCATATAGCCGACCGCCTTGCCGCGGGCATGCAGCGTGGCGCGCCGCCGTCCATCGCCATGCGCCTCGATCAGCGGTTTGACCACGGTTTCGACATGGGCATTGCGCAGCGCGCTTTCGACCATCTCCTGCTTCAGCGCCATATAGGAGGGCGGGCCGAAATGCTGCAGCGTGCAGCCGCCGCACGTCCCGAAATACGGACAGAACGGCTCGATACGGTCGGCGGGTTCAGGCAGGTCGATTGGTGGCATCCGGCCTTGTAACGTATTCCAGCAGACTTGCCAGCGACACGAAGGGGATGCCGGCGCGCTCGCTCAGCCCCGCCGCACAGGTCGACACCGTCGAAACGCCGATTTCGCAACCGGCTGGAATATCGTTCCTGGCGAATCGGGTGGCCCATTCGTTGAGCTCGGGGACAAACAGCCCCTTGTCGCCCGCATAGCCGCAGCAGGTGACGCTATCGAGGGTGGCAACTTTTGTGGCGCAGGCTGCCGCGACCGCCATGATCGCCGGCTGCTCGTTCATCCGTTGCGCCGAGCAATTGTGGTGGACTGCCACGGCCGGGACCGGCCGCACAATCTTGAGTTTGGGCAACACTTCGGCCATCAGGAATTCGGCGCTGTCGGCGACCGTCACGGTGCCGTGGTGTTCCTTCAGATGCTTGGCACAGGTCGAGGCATCAGTGAGGACGCGCGTATTGCCGGGCGCCAGCTTCTTGACCAGCCGGTCGCCGACACGCGCCGCCTCATCGGGAAAACCCTTGCTCAGGAACGGCTGGCCGCAGCATTGGCCGTCGAGTCCCTCCGGCACAACCACGTCAAACCCGGCGCGCAGCAGCAGCGCCAGCATCGCGTCGGGCGCCGGCAGCAAATCGAAGGGCGTCTTGTTGGCGCCGAACATGCGGGTCGGGCAGGCGGGGAAATACACGACGCGATTGCCGCTCTGCTTGGCGATAGATACCGGCACACTGGATTTCGGGTCATCGCGCAGATTGGCACCGGCCCGGGCTTTCGGCGCGCCCGGTCCCGGCCGCAAGGCGCGGCTAACGCGGGGCGTGCCGGCGAGCTTGCGCAGTCCGCCCGCCAGCGCATCCGTCACGCCGTTTCCAATAATGGTGCGGCTCAGCGCCTGCACGCCGACGCCAAGCTTCAGCGCCCGTTCGGTTGCCAGCGTGTGGTCGGCGATGCGATGCGCGACGCGGCGCTCGCTTTCGGTCTTCCGCCGCGCCCGCTCGCCGATCACCATGCTGCCGGTCTCGATGCCGACCGGGCAGCGGCTGGCGCAGACATTGCCGGCGGCGCAGGTGTAGAGCCCGGCATAGTCGAAGCTTTCACTGATCGCAGCGAGCCGCACATTGTCTTCGCCGCTCGCTCTGAGCCGCGCCATCTCGCGCGTCACAACGATGCGCTGACGCGGGCTTAGCGTCAGCTGGTGGCTGGGACACGCCGGCTCGCAGAAGCCGCATTCGATGCACAAATCGATGATCGGGTCGGCCGGCGGCATGACCTTGAGATGCTCGATGTGGACATTCTGGTTGTCGGTGATCAGCACACCGGGGTTGAGCAGATTGTCGGGGTCGAACAGCGGCTTGATCTTCTGCATGATCTTGTAGGCCGCGCTGCCCCATTCGCGCTCGACGAAGGGCGCGATGGCCCGGCCGGTGCCGTGTTCGGCCTTGAGACTGCCCTGATACCGGACCGACACGAACTCACTGAGATCGCGGCTGAATTTGTCGAACCGCTCGGCGCTGCCGGGTTCGGCGAAATTGTCGCTCATTTGGAAATGCAAATTCCCGGCGAGCGCGTGGCCGAAAATAATGGCGTCTTCATAGCCGTGGCTGTCGAGGAGCTTGCGCATGTCGATGACGAAATCGGCGAGCCGGTCGATCGGCGCCGCGACGTCCTCGGTCATCATCGCGGTGCCCTTCGGTCGCGCCGCGCCGCCCGAGGCGAAAAAGCCCTTGCGCATGTCCCACAGCCCCACGGCACGGGGCTCGTCGCCGGGGCCGAAGTCGATATGGGTGGCGCCTTCGCTCCGCAGGATCGCGACGGCCTTGTCGGTCTCGATCAGCAATTCCTCGGGTGTCGGCGCCGCAACGTCGACAAGCATCGCCGGGGAGGTCTCGGTGAAGTAGGGGACATAGGGCTTCATCACGTCGAGATATTCGACCGTCTTCAGGGCCCGCCGTTCGATGTATTCGGCGGCGGTGACGCCGGTGGTGGACTGCACGCCGCCATTGGCGAGTTTGCTGATGGCGCGGGCGCAGGAATGTGGATCCGGGAACGGCACCAGGGCCGTCACCTTGTGCGGATGCTCGGGGATGGTGTTGTAGGTCACCTCGGAGACGAAGCCGAGGGTCCCCTCGGAGCCGATCACCAGATGCACCAGAATATCGATCGGGTCGTGGAAATCGATCAGTGCGTTGATCGAATAGCCGACGGTGTTCTTGATCAAATACTTCTTCTTGATCAACGCCACCAGTTCGGGATCGGCCATCACCTCGTGATGCAGCTGATGTAGCGCTTCGAGCAGGTCCGCCTTGCTCGTGCGGAACGCCGCGATGGAGGTCGGGTCGCCCGAGTCGAGCGTTGTTCCATCGGTCAGCATCAGCCGCATGCGTTGCAGCGTGTGGTAGGTGTTGTAGGCGACGCCGCAGCACATGCCGGACGAATTGTTGTTGACCACGCCGCCGATCTTGCATGTCGCCTGGCTGGCGGGGTCCGGCCCCAGCTTGCGGTTGAACGGTCTTAGCGCGCGGTTCGCCTGTGCCACGATGATGGCCGGCCCGAGGGTGATGCGATCGCCATTGTCGCGCACCCGCATCTGCTTGAAGCCGTCACCGAGGACGCAGAGCACGCCATCGGAATTGGACTGACCGCTCAGCGATGTGCCAGCGGCGCGAAAGGTCAGCGGCAGCTTTTCGGCGCGCGCCGCGTCCATGACGGCGAGCACTTCGGCCTCCGAATTGACGATCACCACGATCGCGGGCTCGAGCCGGTACTGGCTCGAATCCCCCGCATAGGCATAGGTCATCAGCGGATCGGTCATGATCCGGTTGGCGGCAATGCCGGTGGTGGCTCTGAGCCGCGCCGCAACTCCCGCCGCCGCAGCTTTGCGGTCGATGCCGATCGGCGCCATATCGTTCACGAGCAATCCTCCGAGCCAACTAACATGTTAGTTCGATTTGCCCGTGAAGGGGAGTCCGCAAAAGGTCGCTGCTTGGCGGGCTGTCTCACCGTCGGTTTCGCCCTTGTCGCGTCGTGTTCAAGAAGAACTCCCTCCGCCTCGAGTGAGGCGAAGGGAGTCCGGTGCGTTTCCGCGGGGATATCCAGAGCGGTCTGGAGGTCGGCGTACCACCACATGGTCAAAACCCGCGTGGCTTGTTCGGTCTAGAGATCGACGTCGTCGGGGCGCGGCTGCGGTCCGGGACCGCGGCGGATTTCCTCGGCGGCGCGGCGGAGGATGTCCGCCAGCCGGCGCTGGTTTTCCGGGTCACGATTGCGCGCCGACGCTCTGATGGCGTCCTTAAGGTCGCGGCGGGCGTCGTTTACGGCCGGCTCGACATCGGCCATATCGCGATCGGGGCGCGGGCCGTGGTCGTGGCCGTGGTCGTGGCAGTGGTTCTGGAAATTCTGCTCCGCCTCGTTCCACTTCTCGCGGACTTTGGCGAACTGCTCGCCGATGCGGCCCAGATGCGCCAGCGTCGCTTCGACCGCTTCGCGGTTGTCGCTCAGATGCGTGCGGCCCTCGTCGGTGATGGTGTAGAGGCGCTTGTTGGCCTCGGCCACCGAGGTGACGAAATTGGCTTCCTCAAGGAACGTCAGCGCCGGATAGATGACGCCCGGGCTCGGCACGTAAATGCCGCTGGTCTTTTCCTCGATGGCCTTGATCAGGTCGTAGCCGTGGCGCGGCTGCTGCTCGATGAAGTAGAGGGCCACGAGGCGCAGATCGCCCGAGGCGAGCATGCGGCCGATGCGGAAATTGTCGCCAAAGCCGCTCCAGTCGCCAAACCCGCCGCGGCCCGGTCCACCGCCGCCCCAACCACCCCAGCCCCGCCGGCCCATGGCTTCGAACCGGCGCCAGGCGTGCTGGCGGTGGCGCTCCATGTGCTCCTCAGAATGATCATGCATTTCAATCTCCGATATATCTTACGATAATCGGGAGATAGACCGGAACGGGTCGACCGTCAAGATAGGACGTAAGATATATCTTAGTCTACCGGAGCGCTGCGATATATCTTTCGGCGCTCCGCTGCAGCGCAGCTTTGGCGCCGTGGTCCAGCACGCGGTCCCACCAGCCGGCGTAGATCCGGTCGAATTGATAGGCGCGCACGGATTTGACGATGCCTTCGACCGTCCGGGCGTTGAGCGGGATGAGGTTGGGGAATGAGTACATGAAACTCACCCAGCGGGTGTCGGGCACCACTATGATCGAATCGCCGGTCAGCAGCGCGCCACGGCCGCCGGCGCCCTCGGCCCAGTGAAGGACGGTCGAGCCGGGGAAGTGCCCGCCGGTGCGGACCAGCGTGATGCCCTCGGCGATTTCCTTGCTGTCGCCGCGCCAGAACGCGATGCGGTCGTCCGGCCGCATCACCCAGTCGCGGTTGTCTTCGTGCAGATAGATCGGCACGCCGCCGAGTTCGCGGCTCCAATCCACCATGGTGGCGTAGAAATGCGGGTGCGAGATCGCGATCGCCTTGACGCCACCGCCGGCCGTGATCCGGTCGAGGGCCGCGTCGGTGATCAGCGGCGTGCAGTCCCACATCACGCCACCGTCGGGCCGCTGGATCACCAGCGCCCGCTGGCCGATGGCGATCTCCGGCTTGCTGCCGGTGCCGAGCAGACCCGGCTCGAGCTCGCGCACCTCATTGACGTGCCGTTCCTGCAGCGCGTCGGGCGTCGTCCAGCTCTGACCCTGGGCGTTCACGTACTGCCGGTCGTCGGCGCAGATCAGACAGATGTCGCGGGGCGCGTCGGTCTCGGCATAGCCGACCCCGCAGGTGGTGCAGATGTATGACGGCATAGCAATCTCCGCAAAGCTGCGGCGAGCCTACTGCTTCTTCTTCCACATCTCCAAGGCGCTGAGGCTCTCGCCGCCGCACACTATGCAGAACTGATAGATATCCCAGCCCGTTACTATGGTGCCATAATAGTTGGGGCGGTCCAGCGCTTCGGTCTTGAGGCGGAGGATCAGGTCGCGATCGGCGGCCTGCAGATCGGTGCGGAGCGAGAAATCGCGGGCCTGCCGCACCGCATAGTCGAACGGGTCCCAGCCCCAAATGTCGACGGTCCAGGGATTGCCGGAGAAGTCGCGGAATTGCAGGCTCCAATTGAGCCCGGCGCCGAGCAGCGGGTGCGCGTCGAGATAGTCGTTGGTGTACGTCGCTTTGTGGAGGCCGAGCCCGATGCTGTCGAAATGCGCCGCCAGCTCGCCGCCGAACGCCATCCAGCGCGGCCAGTCGTCCGCCTCCATGGCGAGGTGAATATCGATGTCGCGCCGGACCATGAGATCATAGCCGGCGCTGCCGGTGACACTCGGCTCGCCGAAGCGGTCCTGCAGCAGCGCGAACAGCCCTGTGTCGGCGAGAAGCTGGCGGGCTTCGTCACGCAAAGTTCTGGCCGTTTCGGCGCGCCCCTCCGGCGATCCCAAATTCCCCTCCAGGAATCAAAAAAACCCGGCTCCATTGGAGCCGGGCTTGACTGAACGCCAGCTTAACCCGGCGACTATTCGGACTTGGCTTCGGACTTGGCTTCGGTCGTGGCCTCGGCGGCCGCGGCCGCGGCGGCTGCAGCAGCGGCTGCGGCTTCTGCCTTATCCTTTTCGGCCAATTCCTTGGCCAGCGCCTCGGAGGCGGCAATCTTTTCGGCCTCGCGGGCGTTCTTGGCCTCGAGGGCCGCATCGCGCTCGGTGGCTTCGATCTTTTTGGTGCGGGCGTTCGTCGATTCGAAAATACGGGCCGATTTGCCGCGACGATCGCGCAAATAGTACAGCTTGGCGCGACGCACCTTGCCGCGCTTCAGCACTTCGATGCTGTCGACATTGGGGCTCAGCACCGGGAAGACGCGCTCGACGCCTTCGCCGTAGGAAATCTTGCGGACAGTGAAGCTCTCGTTGAGGCCGTGTCCGGTCCGGGCGATGACCACGCCCTCATAGGCCTGCAGACGCTCTTTTTCGCCTTCGCGAACCTTCACCCAGACTTTAACAGTGTCGCCATGGGTGAAATCGGGGTGGTTGGCACGGGCCGCGAGGGCGTCGTGCTGCTCTTTGTCGAGCTGGGCAATGATATCGGGCATTTCGGCGATCCGTTTCTGATCTTATCAATGGGGCGTTTAGCCGAGATTGTCCCGACCGCCCGGTCTTGTTTGCACGGAGTTGTGTGACGTTATTGGCCGGGCCGAAGCCCTAGGCGTGCGGGCGTATAGAGGAAGTTGGTCCCTGAGTCCAGTCCGGGCGCCGGGCCGGGCGGCGTTCCGATCAAGTGATGCGGCGTTCTGGACATTGCGCGGCTGTGCGCCGCGATCTACCCATCGGGCATGAGATTTGGTCCCAACCAGCGCAGACTTGTTCGCGAGACAATTCTCGCATTGCTCGTCGTTGGACTGACCTTCCTCAATTTCGGCCACACCAGCGCGGTGTTTGCCGCCGGTGGCCGGGTCGTGGTCACTGCGACCTCCGTCTGCGGGGATCCGCTTTCGACGTCGATCGGCGACCATTTTGCCTGTCACGCCTGTCGCGCCACATCGGCCATAGTGCCACCCGCGCCTGCCGGCGTTCTGCCGGTGATATTCAGCCATACGGCCCTTGATTACGCCGAGCTGACCGTCAATGCGACGATATCGACCCACGCGCTCGCGGCCCAGCCGCGCGGTCCGCCTCGGCCGGTCTGACGCATACCGGCCCGGCGCTCAAGCGCCGTCACTCACCAAGCTCATCGGAGATCGTAATGATCCGCCTTTCGACGCGCGCAGCTGCGGCTGCCGCAATTCTCGTTGCTTTCGTAAGCCCCGCCTTCGCCCACATCACGCTCGAAACCGGCTCGGCGCCGGTGGGGGCGGGCTACAAGGCCGTCCTCAGGGTCCCGCATGGCTGCAGCGGCAGCGCCACCACTGCCATCACCGTCAAGGTGCCGGAGGGCTTCATCACCGCCAAGCCGATGCCCAAGGCTGGCTGGACGCTCGACATCAAGACCGGCAATTATGCCAAGGCCCACAAGCTCTACGGTAGTGACGTGAATTCGGGCGCCACCGAGATCAGCTGGTCGGGCGGCAATTTGCCGGACAACGAGTATGATGAGTTCGTGCTGCGCGGCACGCTCGCGTCGGACCTCACGCCGGACTCGGTGCTGTACTTCCCGGTGATCCAGACCTGCGCCAGCGGCGAGGAAGACTGGATCGACATTTCTGGCAGCGAGGCGGGCACTCCGGCGCCGGGGCTCAAGCTCCTGCCCGCCGACACCAACAACTGATCGATTGCGGGACGGCTCGGTTTGAGCCGCCCCACCTCCCCATGCACGCCCGCGCCCAAATCCTGGCGGTCTTCGCCATCGTCCTGCTGCTGCTTGGCGGAACCACGGCAGCGTTCGCCCATGCTGGGCTGATCAGCGCCGTCCCGGCCGACGGCAGCGTGCTTGACGCAGCGCCTACCGACCTCATCCTGAGCTTTACCGAACCGGTCTCGCCGATCAGCTTTTCGCTCATCGGCGTCGGCGGCAATCCGGTCGCGCTGCCGACCGGCAGGATCGACGACGCCAGCGTCGAGGTGCCGCTGCCCACGGGGCTCGGCAAAGGCAGCTATCTGTTCAGCTGGCGCGTCACCTCCGAGGATGGCCATCCGGTCAACGGCACCGTCGGCTTTGCGATCGGCGCGCCGTCCGGCATGATCGCGGCTCCGCCCCCCGATCCTGTGCTGGTGGCCCTGATCTGGGCAGTCCGGGCGGCGCAGTATGTCGCGCTGTTCCTCGGCGTCGGCGCCGCCGCATTCGCGGCCCTCACGCCGGTTCCGCCGGCCGCCCGGCAGAGATCGCGGGTACTTGCTGCGAGCGGTCTCGTCCTCGTGCCGCTGGCGCTCGGACTGCAGGGCGTTGATCTGCTCGGCCTGCCTGTCGCCGCGCTGTCGACCACGGCACCCTGGCTCGAGGCGGTGGCCAGCCCCTATGCGCAGACACAGGGATTGCTGGCGCTGGTCTTTGTGTTCGCCCTGCTGCCCCGAAAAGAAGCGGCGCTGCTCGCTGGCCTCGTCGGAGCATTGGCGCCAACGCTCAGTGGTCACGCCAGCACGGCCGAACCGCAGCTGCTGATGCGCGGCGCCGTGTTCGTCCATATGGCGAGCCTGCTGTTCTGGCTGGGCGCCTTGATGCCGCTCGCTGCCGCGCTCAAGACCAAGGATATCGACGCCCTGCGTGACTTCTCGCGCGTCATTCCCTTTGCCATCGCGGCCCTGCTGCTGTCCGGTGGCACGCTCGCCGTCGTCCAGCTTGGTTTGACGCCGCTCGACTGGCTCAGCCCCTATGGGGCGCTCCTCGCCGCCAAACTTGCGCTGGTCGCGATCCTGCTGTTGCTGGCCTTGTGGAACCGTGTTCGACTGACGTGGCGCGCCAAGGCGAGTGATGTCACGCCGCTGCGCCGCAGCATATTGGTCGAACTGGTGCTGGTGGTAGCAATCCTCGGCATCGTGGCGGGCTGGCGTTTCACGCCGCCGCCGCGCGTGCTGGCCGAGATCGCCGCGGCGTCGGCGCCGCTTACTGTGCCGCTGGTGGCGGACGGGGCTACCGGCCATCTCGATATTGCGCCCGGCCGCAGTGGCCCGGTGTCACTCACCCTCGATCTGTCGCTCGCGGCAGAAGCGGTTACCGTGCAGCTCAGCAATCGGGGCGAGGCCATTGCGACAATCAGCAAGCCGGCGCAACAGGGTTCCGATCACATGTGGCATGTCGATGGCGTTTTGCTGCCCGCCGGTGGCGATTGGTCGGTCGCGGTTCTGGCGCGTACCGGAAAATTTGATCTCAGCACCCTGACGGGCGCATTCCTTCTACCTCACGCCGCCAAGGAGACGTCGATGATTCCACCCAAACTCGCCGCAGCACTCGTCAGTTCCGTGTTGCTGGCATCGCCGGCGACGGCGGCAGGTGTGCTGGACAATTGTCCGGTCGGGCAGAGCTTCACACAGGCCGGCATCACCGTCACCGGCGCCTTCACGCGGGCGACGCCAAAGGGGGCGCAGTCGGCCGGCGCCTATTTCAACATCCGCAATGCCGGACCCGAGGCTGACACCCTCAAGGGTGCGAGCAGTGCGGCGGCAAGCGACGTCACGCTGCATCAGATGAAAATGAACGGCAACATCATGGAGATGTCCGCAATCGAGGGCGGCCTCGCGATCCCGGCGGGCGGCTCGGCGTCGCTCGACCCGATGGGCAATCATCTGATGATGACCGGCATGAGCCAGTCCTTCAGCAAGGGTCAGTGCGTGCAGCTCACGCTGCATTTCGCTAAGGCGGGCGATCTGCCTGTCGCACTCAATGTTGGTGGCTTCGGCCAGCAGGCACCGCCGACCGATGATGCCGCTTCGTCGGCGCTGCCCGCCATGGACATGAGTGGGATGGACATGGACGGCATGTCGTCGATGCCGGGGATGTGAGCTATTTCAGCAGGTCGGGACGGCGCGCGCGGGTGAGCTTCGCGCTCTCCTCGTGCCGCCATTTGTCGACCTTGCCGTGGTCGCCGCCGGAAAGCACGGCGGGAATGTCGCGGCCCTCGAAGCTCTGCGGCCGCGTATATTGCGGATATTCCAGAACGCCGTTCTCGAAACTTTCGTCGGCATTGCTCTCATCCTTGCCGAGGACGCCCGGGATCAGCCGCACCACGGCCTCGAGCAGCACCATAGCGGCGACTTCGCCGCCCGCGAGCACATAGTCGCCGATCGAGATCTCTTCGAGGTTGCGGGCCTCGATGACGCGCTCGTCGATGCCCTCGAAACGGCCGCAGACAATCACCACACCTGGTCCCGCGGCGAGTTCCCGGGCCCGCGCCTGGGTCAGCGGCTTGCCACGAGGCGACATCAACAGCCGCGGGCGCGGATCGTTCTGGTGCGACACCGCATCGATGGCGCTCGCCAGGACATCGGGCTTCAGCACCATTCCGGCGCCGCCTCCGGCCGGGGTGTCATCGACGGAGCGATGTTTGTCGGTGGCGAAATCGCGCAATTGCGTGAACTGCAGCGACCACAGTCCTGCCGCCGCGCCGCGGCCGATCACCGAGGCGCCGAGCGGACCGGGGAACAGCTCTGGAAACAGCGTGATGATGTCCGCTGCAAAGCTCAATCGGGCTCTTCCTCGCCCGGCTCTGCGTCGACCGGCACCTCGATCACGAGGTAGCCATCGGCGATGCGGATCTCGGGCACCACCGCCTTGGTGAAGGGGTAGAGATAGACGTCGCCGGTGCGGGCATCGTGCACTTCGAGCAGATCGCCGGCGCCGAAATTAGGAATTGCGCTCACCTTGCCGAGGGTCGTGCCGTCGCCGAGCCGGACGTCGAGCCCGATCAGATCGGCATGGTAGAAATCATCGTCGGCTTCGGTTGGGGGCAGCTTGTCGCGATCGACATAGAGCTCGACGCCGTTGAGCGCCTCAGCCGTAGTGCGGTCCGTGACACCCTTCAGCCGCGCCACCAGCACATTGGTGGTGGCGCGCGCCGTCTCGATCTCGATCACAAGGTCGGGCCGGTTGGTGGCCAGCGGCCCATACTCCTTCAGAGCCAACGGCTCCTCGGTGAAGGACTGGATGCGCACCTCGCCCGAAATTCCATGCGCCGCCCCAATGCGGCCCATCAGGATTTGTTTGTTATTGTCAGGCATCGGACAAGCGGCCTCCCCCTCATCCGCCCGTCGGGCACCTTCTCCCACAAGGGGAGAAGGCCACCCCACCGGCGTCACGGCTCGATTGCCTTCTCCCTCGATGGGA
>JBDTLB010000067.1:0-4274 GCA_039934955.1 Devosia sp. | reverse complement strand
GTGATGCTGGCGCTGCAGCCCGAACGGTTCGGCGCGCCGGGCCTCAGGGGCAAGGTCGAGGCGGTGGTCGGGCTCTCCGGCCCTTATGATTTTTACCCCTACGACGTGAAGCAGAGCATCGACGCCTTCGGCGCCTATCCCGAGCCGCTGAGCACGCAGCCGGTCAATCTGGTGACCCCAGAAGCCCCACCAATGCTGCTCGCCCAGGGCGAACGGGATACCACGGTGGGCGATTATCACACGGTGCGCCTGGCGGCGATTTTGCGGGGGGCGGGAGTGCCGGTGGTGGAGCGACATTACCCCACGCTGCAGCATCCGCAGACCATACTGGGCTTGATGGGGCCGTTCCGCCGCATGCTGCCGGTTTATGCCGACGTCGCCGAATTCCTGCTGCCGCGCGTAAACCAAGCCGCTAAATAGCGGCCTCGCAGCCCCGCCATGCAGGGAATTGTCTTGAGATTGTGACACCGCTCCCCTATGTGAGCGCCCAATCCTCCCTCTCTCTTTGTTAGGCGGCCCAAGATGGCGTTGCGCAATATTGCGATCATCGCGCACGTTGACCATGGCAAGACCACCATGATCGACGTTCTGCTCAAGCAGTCCGGTTCGTTCCGCGACAACCAGCGCGTTGAAGAGCGCGCCATGGATTCCAACGATCTCGAGCGCGAGCGCGGCATCACCATTCTGGCGAAGGTGACGTCGCTTGTCTGGAAGGACACGCGCATCAATATCGTCGACACCCCCGGCCACGCCGATTTCGGTGGCGAGGTGGAGCGCATCCTGTCGATGGTGGACGGCGTGGTTATCCTCGTCGATGCCGCCGAAGGCCCGATGCCGCAGACCAAGTTCGTGCTTGGCAAGGCGCTGGCACAGGGGCTTCGCCCGATCGTTGCCATCAACAAGATCGACCGTCCGGACGAGCGCCACCTCGAAGTGCTGGAAGAGATCTTCGATCTGTTCATCGCGCTCGACGCGACGCCCGAGCAGCTCGATTTCCCGGTGCTCTATGGCGCTGCCAAGCATGGTTGGATGAGCGCCAACCCGGAAGGTCCGAAAGACTCGCTGGGGCCGCTGCTCGACAAGGTGATCGAATACGTGCCCGCGCCGAAGGTCGAAACCGGCCCGTTCCGCATGCTGGTCACGACCATCGAGCGCAATGCGTTCCTCGGCCGCATTCTTACCGGCCGCATTTTTTCGGGCTCCGTCAAGGCAGGCGACGCGATCCACTCGCTCGGCCGTGACGGCAAGGAAGTCGAGAAGGGCCGCGTGTCGAAGGTCCTGGCCTTCCGTGGGCTCGAGCGTACGCCGGTCGACTCGGCCGAAGCGGGCGACATCGTCGCCATCGCGGGGCTCGAGACCACCACCGTTGCCGATACCCTCGCCATCCCCTCGGTGAACGAGCCGCTGCCGTCCAAGCCGATCGATCCGCCGACGCTGTCGGTGACGTTCCGCATCAATGACGGCCCGCTGGCGGGCCGAGAAGGCGACAAAGTGCAGAGCCGCGTCATCCGCGAGCGCCTGCTGCGCGAAGCCGAAGGCAACGTCGCGATCAAGATCACCGAAGGCACGGATTCGGATTCGTTCGAGGTCGCGGGTCGCGGCGAACTCCAGCTCGCGGTGTTGATCGAGAACATGCGCCGCGAAGGGTTCGAGCTGACCATCGGCCGCCCGCGCGTGGTGATGAAGGAAGAAAACGGCGTCAAGCTCGAGCCGATCGAAGAAGTCATCATCGACGTCGACGACGAGTTCTCGGGCGTGGTGGTGCAGAAGCTTACCGAGCGCAAGGGCGACCTCGTAGACATGCGTCCGTCGGGCGTCGGTCGGCAGCGCCTGCGCTTTTATGTGCCGACCCGCTCGCTCATCGGCTATCAGCCGGAACTGCTGAGCGACACGCGTGGAACGGCGATCTTCAACCGCCTGTTCCATGAGTACCAGCCCTACAAGGGCGCGCTGCCGGGTCGCCGGACGGGCGTGCTGATCTCGAACGGCTCGGGCCAGTCGGTGGCGTTCGCGCTATGGAACCTCGAAGACCGCGGCCCGATCATGATCGATGCCGGTGTCGAGATCTATGAAGGCATGATCGTGGGCGAGCACGTCCGCGAGAACGACCTCGAGGTCAATGCGCTCAAGGGCAAGCAGCTGACCAACATCCGCACCACGTCCAAGGACGAAGCGGTACGGCTGACGACGCCCAAAAAACTCACCCTCGAGCAGTCACTCGGCTACATCGCCGACGACGAATACGTCGAAGTCACCCCCAAGAGCATCCGCCTGCGCAAGATTTGGCTCGACCCCAACGACCGCAAGCGCATGATGCGGGCCAGCGTCAAGGCGGGCTGAGGCCCGCTTTCCGGCGTTAATCTTCTCAAGGGCAAATCGCGCCCTCGCCTTGCAGCGAATGCGGCAAGCCCCTAGATATCGGGCGTCTGATCCCAGGGGCTGCCCATGATCGCGTTGCTTTCGACCATCTCGATGATCCTCACCCTGATCTGGTGGGTTTTTTTGATCATGATCATCATGAGCTGGCTGATCAATTTCAACGTCATCAATACCCGCAACCAGTTCGTCGCCGGGCTGTGGCGGGTGCTGAACCAGGTGACCGAGCCGATCCTGAGGCCGATCCGCCGGGTCATCCCGCCGATGGGCGGGCTCGATCTCAGCCCGATCATCGTGTTCATCATCATCTTCTTCCTGCAGAGCTTCATCGCCAACGATCTGCCGCGGATGCTGCACCTCTATTGAGCGCGGCCGAGCCGGTCCCATACCGGATCACTGATGCGGGGCTGACCGTGCGCCTTCGGGTGACGCCCAATGCCAGCGCCAGCCGGATCGAGGGCATCGAGTTGCGCGACGATGGCGAAGCGGTGCTGAAACTGCGGGTCACCGCCGTGCCCGACAAGGGCAGGGCCAATGCGGCGGTGGTGACGCTACTTGCCGCGGCCCTTGGAGTGCCCAAATCCGCCCTGACGCTGATGAGCGGCGAGACGGCGCGGCTCAAGACGCTTGCCGTCAGCGGGCCTGGCGCCGAGCTGGCGGAACGCCTCGCGGCGCTGCTGGCCGCGAAATCGGCCTGAACCCCCCGGAAATCCTTGGTCCGGCCGTCAAAAGCGGTTGAATCATGGCGGCCGATTTGGCAGAAGCAGCCTCACATTCCCTTGGGGCGGGGAGGGGTGCTCGCGCCAGCAGCGCAGCAGCCACACTGGAAACGACCCAGGGGTCCTGAAACTCGAGGACCACTCCAATGACCTTGTTACTCTGGGCGATCGTCGTCGCAGGTCTGCTGTCGATCGTTTACGGCATCGTGACCACCCGCGGCCTGCTGTCCGCCGATGCCGGCTCCGCCCGCATGCAGGAAATCTCGGCGGCCGTGCGCGAAGGCGCCTCCGCCTATCTGCGGCGGCAATACACCACCATCGCCATCGTGGGCGTGGTCATCTTCATCCTGGCGTTCTGGCTGCTCGGCGCCTATGCGGCGATCGGGTTCCTGATCGGCGCCGTGCTCTCGGGCGCGGCCGGCTTCATCGGCATGAACGTGTCGGTACGGGCCAACGTTCGCGTTGCTCAGGCGGCGACGACGTCGCTCGCCAAGGGCCTCGACCTCAGCTTCAAGGCGGGCGCCATCACGGGCCTGCTGGTCGCCGGTCTCGGCCTGCTCGGCGTGACGCTCTACTTCATCGTCCTCACGCAGTTCCTCAACATCCCGTTCAACTCGCGCACCGTCATCGACGCGCTGGTGGCGACCTCCTTTGGCGCCTCACTGATCTCGATCTTCGCCCGTCTCGGCGGCGGCATCTTCACCAAGGGTGCGGATGTCGGCGGCGACATGGTGGGCAAGGTGGAAGCCGGCATTCCGGAAGATGATCCGCGCAACCCCGCGACCATTGCCGACAACGTCGGCGACAATGTCGGCGATTGCGCCGGCATGGCGGCCGATCTGTTCGAGACCTATGTGGTGACCATCGTCGCCACCATGGTGCTCGCGGCGATCGTTCTGCCCGACGCCTTCAAGTTTGCCGGCATGGTGCTGCCGCTGGCCATCGGTGGCGCCTGCGTCATCACCTCGATCATCGGCACCTATTTCGTCCGCCTCGGCGCCTCCAACAACATCATGGGTGCGCTCTATAAGGGCATCATCGCGACGGGCATCCTGTCGCTGATCGTGCTGCTGCCGGTCCTATGGTGGGTGTTCGGCGATCTCAACGTGGCGCTCGGCACGGCCGAAAAAGCGTTCACGCCGTGGTCGCTGTTCTGGTGCGGCGTGACGGGTCTCGTCA
>JBDTLB010000066.1:0-38157 GCA_039934955.1 Devosia sp. | reverse complement strand
CCATATCCCCGAATCCATCGCCGCAAGGATCGCGCCCCATGCGCTTTGATGCCCCCGTCCTGCTCTACGGCGCCGGCCGCGAAGCCCGCTCCACGCGCGCTTTCCTCAAATCGCGCGAGCCTGACCTAAAGGTCTACGTCACGGTCGACTCCGGCGCCGCCGACATCGACGACGCCGAGCTCATCCCTGCCACCGAGCTACAGTCGGCCATCGAGACACGCCGCTTCGGCACCATCGTCAAATCGCCGGGCGTGTCACGTTACAAGCCGATCTTCCTCGTCGCCCGTGAAGCCGGCATCGCGGTCACATCCAACCTCAATCTGTGGGGCGAGTATTTCCGCGATAGCCGCACAATCATCGCCATTACCGGCACCAAGGGCAAATCCACCACTGCCACGCTGACGCACCTGATGCTGACCAGCGCCGGGCTCGACGCAGGCCTTGCCGGCAATGTCGGACTGGCCCCGCTTGAGATCGCCGATAAGAACAAGATCGTTGTCTTCGAGCTCTCGAGCTATCAGACCGCCGACATGGCGTTCTCGCCCGACATCGCAGCGGTGACCAACCTCACCCCAGAACACACCGACTGGCACCGTACGACCGAGCGTTATTTCGCCGACAAGCTCAACCTCATCGATCGCGAAAGCCCCTTCCCTGTCGCCCTCGGCGTGGGCGCCAAAGACAACCCGCTTGTGCTTGCGGCGCTGCGCGATCGCTCGCGGCTGTTGCCGCAGATCGCCCCCTTCATCGACGACCGCATCGTCGCCGCTGTGAAGCGGTCAAAACTCAAGGGCGAGCACAATCTCGACAATGCCCGCCTCGCTGCGCAGATCGCGCTCGCCGCCGGTGCCGGACTAGAAGGTATCGTGCGCGGCATCCAGGCCTTCGTGCCGCTGCCGCATCGGCTTGAGGAGCATCAGATCGGCAGCATTACGCTTGTCAACGACTCCATATCGACCACGCCCGAAGCCACCAAGGCGGCGCTCGCCGCCTATGCCGGCAAGAAGATCGCGCTTGTCGCTGGCGGCCATGAGCGACAGCAGGATTACACCGAGCTTGCCTCGCTCTTGGCGACGCGCGGTGTCACGATATTGGTCGCCCTCCCGGTCACCGGCGACCGCCTCGCCACTGCCACCTACGCGGCGGCGCCGCAGATCGAGGTCGTCGAGGCCGGCACCCTCGAAGCGGGCCTGCAGGCTCTCGCTGCCCGGCGCGACAAGTTCGACACGATTATCCTGTCCCCCGGAGCGCCGAGTTACGGCCAGCTCGAACGATCCGGAATCGTGTTCAAGAATTTCGAGGAACGCGGCGCCGCCTTCGTGCGTATCGCGACAAAACTCTTCGCCTAGCGCTTCGCTGTGCCGCCGCCGTTGAACGGCCCGTCCAGCGCCTCCCTCGGCACCCCCGAGAGCACCAGCCCATCGCGAATGCGATCCAGCATCGCCTGCGGCAAGGTGCGGGCTGCGAGCCGCGGCATGATGCCCGTCAGTTGCAGGCGTGGATTGCCCATGATCATCGGCCGGTATCGGTCGATCAGATCGTTCCGGCCGACTTGCGGCGCCGACGCCAGCACGATCACTGGCCCCAGTTCGTCATCGCTCGCCGCGAGGGCTTGGGCCGCGTCGATGGCGTCGAAGTAGCGCTTGGTGCGAAACGACTCTGCCGCACGCGTGGTGTAATACCACGGTGGCGGCGAAGGCACCGCGGCGATCGCTGCTTCGGCCAGGGCGGTGCTCTGGTCGTATTGTCCGTCGAGCCAGAGCAATTGCGCGTAGGCCGATTGCGCGTCCATGTTGGCGGGATTGAGCGTCAGGGCCTCCTTGAAGGCGCCCGATGCAGCATCGAACGACCGCTGTCGCGCCAGCACGATGCCCTGCTCTTCCAGCACGAAGCTGCTGGTTGGAGCGAACACTACCGCGCGGCTCACCTCACCCGCCGCCACCGCCATAAGCTCATCGACTGATCCGCCAGGAGTCGCTTCATACTGCGCTCGCCAGGCCTTCAGTCCGGCATCTGCCGCCAGTGCCACCGCATTGTCCGGCTCTCTGGCAAGGATTTTCGAAAGGCAGTCGAGCCCCGCGACGGCATCGCCGAGACGCATCGTGTCGCGCCACGCCATCTGGAGCAATTGGCAAACATAAAGCGTCGGCTGACCCGGCAACGCAGGTCGCTGGACCGCCCAGGCACGACCTGGCGCGTGCAGCGGACTGCTGCTGCTGCCGAGCTGGATCGCGAGCGTGAGGCCTGCCTCGGTCAGGGCTGCGGTGTCGGTTGTACCCGCTGGTGGAGTGACCGTCGAACTCCACCACACGCCGTTATTGTCACCTCGCGACAGCATCGCTTTGACGGTGAAGTGTCCCTTTTCCTCTTGCACAGTACCGCGCAGCAACAGACCGCCGGCGTCAGTGCTGACCTTCAATCCATCGAACTTGCCCAGCATTTCGGCAAGTCGCCGGCCGACTGCGACAACATCGTCGTCCAGCACTGCTTCGCCCGTAAGATTGTCAAAGGCACCGATCATCACAACCGGCGTCGTCGGAATCCCCACGCCGGTGGTCGACAGGTTCTGCGGCACCATCCAGCGTATCAGCAGTATGGCGAGCCCGACGCCGAGCAGCATGAAGACCATACCGAGCAGCGCGAAGCCGGCAAAGCGGCGCGGACGCCGCGATGCAACCGGCCCCCCGCCTGTTGCAGCGCCCGGAGACGCTTCGGGCGCGGGTTTCTCGAGCCGCGCGAACTCGGGCACATAGCGTCCGAGCGGCAACCGCACCTGAATCGCCGACTGATAGCTGCCATTGGCATAGAATTGTTCGAGCAAAGTGCGCAGCCGCCGCGCCTGCACACGCACAATCGGGTCCGATTGCGGATCGAAATCGGCCGGCCGGCCGAACACATCCACGGCGATGGAATATGCCTTGATCGACGCTTCATCGCCGCTGAGTGTCTTCTCGACAACGTAGCGAAGCAGGTCAGCAAGTTGCGGAGATCTGGAAATCCCTTGCCAGCCGAGGAGCTCATCCAAGGCGGCTCTGATCTCGCCTACGCTCGGCACAGCGTCCGGCACTACGAGTTCCCCTCGCCTGACAGCGTTAAGTTCGTCGCTTTACATGTAAAACACAAGCTGGATTACCCACACTTTACCCCGCTATACCTTGGCCCCGTGTCAGCGAACCGTCATATACGGAGCGTTCGCAGCACAGCTTGGCGGGCGCTGAGGTTATATTTCACCTCTGCCCGAGGATTGCGGCTTTCTCCCCCGCTCTCCGATCAGGCTCCCAGGGCCGGCGATCAATATTGAGTACAAACGGCCACCCTCCCGCGCGGCGCGGGAAAGGACATGTGATGACTCTTGGCACTGACAGGCAGCCGGCGATCGCGCTGGTTGACGACGATTTTCATTCGGCCCGGCTGATGACGCGGATGCTTTCCGCGCATGGTGGACCGCATGTTGAACAGATGACCGACCCGGATAAGGCCGCCGATGCATTGGCAGCCATCGCCACCGTCACGCCCGCATCCGGCCAGTGCATGGTGGTGGTCGATCTAAAATCGTCCTCGTCCGCAACCCGTGAGTTCGTCACCCAACTCAAGCAGCAGTCGCCAAGCCTTCTGGTTGTCGCCATGGCCCCATCGCTCGATCGCGACACCCGCAACGTCCTGCTCAAGGCCGGCGCAGCCGCGGTATTCGAGCGCCACTCCGAACTGACCGCTTATCGGCGCGAAGTCGCAAATATTGTCGGGTTCTGGGTTCGCTCTCAACGCCTCGACGCAGTTGGCACCTGAGATCCCCCAAAGGGAGCAGGTGCCGCGGGGAGCGGCGCGCTCGGCGGTGGGCGACCGTCACGGCATTCCCAACGCCCTCCCCGCAATTGTTCCCTCGCGTTGTGCCCAGCGTTCTCACAATTTCAGCCCTTGCCGCGTTTCCTCCCGAACGCGGCATCCGGCGCACTTGACGGCCGCCCCCTCTCGCGGTTCGCGGTGCGCCTGTAGACCCAGCGCCCGTCCGATTGTAGGACAGGATCTGGCACTGAAGCGACGGCCGCGACTCCCTCCTCGCGGCCGTCGTCTTATGGGTTCCCCATATCGCCGGTGTCTGGTTGCTTGACGCACCCCACCTCCACCGAGGGTAGCAGAGGCCGCAACGCCTCGCGAATCTGGCGCCCGTTGGGGCTGCCGCCAGATCGCGCAAAATGTTAAAAGATCCCCGTGACCACCACCCCCGACAACAGCTGGCGCGCTTTTTTCGCCGAGGGCGGAATTGCCATCGCGATCTTCATCGGCGGCATCGCGCTGCAAGCGGTGGAGACCTTCATCGGCACCACCATGCTGCCGACTGTGGTGCGCGACATCGGCGGGCTCAATCTCTTCGCCTGGAACATGACGCTGTTCATCGTCGCCTCGATCGGCGCCACCGTATTCGCCGCTGTTCGCCCGCACTCGATCGGGCCGCGCGACGTCTACATCATCGCCGCAGCGGCCTTCGGCGCCGGCAGCCTCGTCTGCGGCCTCGCACCCGACATGGCTGTGCTGCTTGTCGGCCGCACCATCCAGGGATTCGGCGCCGGACTTCTGATCGCCACCACCCTCGCGATGATCCGCATCGTCTTTCCACAGCACCTATGGCCGCGGGCTATGGCGCTCAACTCGATGGTCTGGGGCGTCGCAACCCTCCTCGGCCCGGCCATCGGCGGCATTTTCGCCAACTATGACCTCTGGCGCTGGGCCTTCTTCATCATCGTGCCGCTCGCCGCGCTGCTCGCAATCGGCGCCATCGTCGTCCTGCCGCGCCGCGACGAGGCCGTGCATCAACGCAGCGTTCCTATCCCGCAGATCGGCCTCGTCATCGCCTCGATCCTGTTGATCTCGGTCGCCAGCCTGCAGACCAGCAACGCTCTGTTCGCCGCCGCGTTACTCGGTCTTGCTGCACTCACTATCGTAGCTCTTGCCTCAGTCGAACGCCGCTCGACCAACCGGTTGCTGCCCGAGGGAGCCCTGACCCCAGGCACCTCGCTCAGCACGCTGTTCGCCACCATCCTGCTCCTCGGCATATCGGTTACGAGCGACATCTTCGCACCGTTGTTCTTTCAGAAATTGCACGGGCTCAATCCACTCTGGGCCGGCTACATCACAGCCCTGCTCGCCGCAGGCTGGACGATCTCGTCGGTCATCAGTTCTGGTTTCACCGGCGCCCGGATCCGCGCCGCCATCGTCGCGGCGCCCTTTGTGATGACATTCGCAACCATTGGCCTCGCGCTGTTCCTGGCCACTGCCAACATGAACGGCGGCCCTCTGCTCCTCAGTCTCGCCGGCCTGTGCATGCTGCTCATCGGTGGTGGCATCGGCGCCGCCTTCCAGCACCTCTCGACCAGCGTCCTCGCCATCGGTGGCGCCGCGGACAACGACCGCGTCTCCGCCACCCTCGGCATGGTGCAGCTTTTTGCCTCCGGCATCGGCGCGGCGATCGGTGGCGTCGTGGTTAATGCTGCCAATTTGCCGCTCGCCACCGACATCAGCGGTGTCGAACCGGCCGCACGCTGGCTCTACTGGATCTTCGCGGCGCTGACCGCCCTCGCCATCCCGCTGGCCTGGCGCGTCGTACGCACGACACCCCGTCTAATGGCTCGACCAGCCCAGTGAGCTAGCCGGCTGGCGGCATACCGGCGTAGAGGGCTCGCACCAGCGCCAACTCGATCTTTCCCGCCCCTGCCATCTCCTCCAGCACCGCCATTGCCTGGTCGGGCGGCATCGGCGGCTTGTACGACCGCCGTTCGATCAGCGCGCCATAGATGTCGCAGACCGTCATGATGCGGGGAATGTCGCCGATCTGCGACCCGCTGAGTCCATCCGGATAGCCGCTGCCATTGAGGTATTCGTGGTGCGACCGCACTGCCGAGAGAATGTCGGCCCCGACCTTTCTCTGTGTCATCAGATAGTCGTAGCCGCGGCCCGGGTGCTGACGGATGAGTTCCATCTCCCTTTCGGTCAGCCGTCCCGGCTTGTCCAGAATTTCGACCGAAATCGCCGCCTTGCCAACGTCATGCAACAGCCCGGCGCGCGTCAGCATCGCAGTATCGGCGCGGCTCATGCCCACCGATTGCGCAAACGTCGTGATCACGCCAGTCACGATCAGGCAGTGCTGGAACGTGCCCTGATGATGCGCGCGCACCGCTTCCAGCCACTCCGGAAATCCCGCCTCGGCGATCGCCTCCGCTACCTCTTCGCTGGCCTCGCTCAACCCCGACAGATTGAGCGCACCACCGGTGGTCAGCGCCTCGAACGTGCCCAACAGCGCGTCAGCCGCCGACGCGATGGAGCCGCCGACCGTCGGCGACCCCGCCGCATTGACCAAATCCTCCATCTCGCTCTTGAGGCCGATGTGGAGATGCTGTTTCAGCGTCGCTTCAGACAGCGGTCGGCGCAGCAGCCGGGTTGCGCCGAGCGCGTTGGCGTTGAGCATCTCGAGCCGCCGCCCGTAATCCACCGCAACGACACGCGACTGCCCCTCGGGCGCCATCGCCAGCATGTCTTTGAGACGCGTCACATTGCCCACGTCGGCGAGATCGGCGTCGAGAATCAGGGCCCATGCGTCCGCAATGTCGCGCGCCTCGATCTGGTCGATGGCGACGGCGCGCGCCTGCAAATTGCCGATAAGCGGCGCATTCCGCCGCGCCCCAGGCGTGTCGACAATGAACAGCAACGTCCGACCCGAGGTAGCTGATCCAGCCACGGCCTGTCCCCCAAGCGTCCGAGGGTGCGGGAAAGCCCTTAAGGATCGGTTAGGCAGCCCTTGCGTCGCCGCCGCGAAACTCGCACCAATGCACGCAAAACCGGCGCAAAGCGCCCTGTAGGACAAAGACCATGAGCGAGACCAACTGGGCGGGGAACATCACCTATGGGGCAAGTGCCTTTCACGCCCCGGGCACGCTCGAAGAACTGCAGGAGATCGTCCGTCGCTCCAGCAAACTACGCGCCCTCGGCTCGCGCCATTCCTTCAACCGTATCGCCGATACCGATGGTGACCTCGTCGCCATGCGTGGGCTGGCACGTGTGCTGGCGATCGACGCGACGGCACGTACGGTCACCGTCGAAGGCGGCATCACCTATGGCCAGCTCTGCCCCGCCCTCGACGCCGCTGGCTTCGCCCTCCACAACCTCGCCTCGCTGCCCCACATCGGCGTGGTCGGCGCCGTAAGCACCGCAACACACGGCTCCGGCGACGCCAACAAAAATCTCGCCTCTGCTGTTGCTGCGCTCGAAATCATCACGGCCTCCGGCGACCTCGTCAGCATCAGCCGGGGCGATCCCGACTTCGATGGCGCGGTGGTCGGCCTTGGTGCACTGGGCGTCGTCAGCAAGATCACGCTCGACATCCAGCCAAGCTTCGATGTTCGCCAGGACATCTACACCGATCTGCCCTTCACGGCGCTGCTCGACAATTTCGACGCCGTCACCAGCGCCGCCTACAGCGTCAGCTGCTTCACCGCCTGGCGAGGTGACACCATCGACTTTGTCTGGCTCAAGAACCTCGCCGACAAGGCGCCACCAGCCGGCGATTTCTTCGGCGCCAAGCGCCAGACGCGTCCCTGGCATCCGCTCTCACTGCTGGATGCGACACCCTGCACCGAACAGATGGGCGTGCCCGGTCCATGGTATCAGCGGCTGCCGCATTTCCGCATGGAGTTCCAGCCCAGCGCCGGCGCCGAATTGCAGTCGGAATATTTCGTCGCCCGCGACGATGCCGTAGCAGCCCTAAAAGCCCTTCACGCCGTGCAGGACCAGATCGCCGGCCCGCTGATGGTCTCGGAGTTCCGCACCATCGCCGCCGACGATCTCTGGCTCAGCCACAATTACAAGCAGGATTGCCTGGCCATCCACTTCACCTGGCATCAGGATTGGCCCGCCGTCAGCAAAGCGCTCGGCGCGATAGAGACCGCGCTCGCGCCATTCAATCCCCGCCCGCACTGGGGCAAGCTCTTCGCCATGCCCAACACAACGCTGCAGTCGCGCTACACCAAACTCGGCGACTTCCGCGCTCTGGCGCAGAAACACGACCCGACCGGCAAGTTTAGGAACGCCTTCGTCGAGGAGTACGTCTTCTAGCGGCTAGACCGTCCGCAGCCACCCGCCGTCGACGAAATACGTCGAGCCGGTCGAGTAGCTCGCTCTATCCGAGCAGAGGAACACGAAGAAGTTTGCCAATTCCTCCGGCGTCCCGAAGCGCTTCATGCCGCCCGCTTCGTCGGCGACGCCCTGCAGGTGCGCCTTGTAGCCATCCTCACCCGCAATCTGCTTGGCGGTCTTCACCCAGTCGGGCGTCAGCACCAGCCCGGGGTTGATGGTGTTGACCCGGATATTGTCGCCGACCACCTCATTGGCCAGCGTCTTCGAGAACATCATCAACGCCGCTTTGGTGGTGTTGTAGATCGGTTCGTACCACAACGGCTGGACCGCGCAGATCGAGGCATTGTGGATCACCGCTCCACCGCCATGCGCCTTCATCTGCGGCACCAGCCCGCGGCCGAGCCGCACGGCGGCCATCACGTGCAGGTCCCAGTAATATTGCCATTTCTCGTCGGCCGCATCGGCGATCTTCTCGTTCGATCCCGTGCCGGCATTGTTGATGAGAATGTCCGCACCGCCCATGCCGGCCGCCGCCGCGATTACCTTGTCGCAGCCCGCCGCCGTCGCGACGTCGGCCGAAACCCCCAGCGCTTTGACTTTGAACTCATCCGCGATCCGCTTCGCCTCGCCCACCACGCGCGCTTCGTTGCGCGCCGTGATCAGCACATTGGCGCCCTCAGCGGCAAACGACTCCGCCACGGCGAGTCCGATTCCCACGCTGCCGCCGGTGATCACCGCCAGCTTGCTCTTCAGTCCAAAATCCATGTTTCACCTCGTCGCAGCGGCGTCACTTCGCCTGCTGCTGCACTTCCTCGCCGACCTTGTAGTGGTGCGCCGGGGCCACCTCCCCCGCCTCCGGTGGCTTCATCGCACCGGTCATGATCGCCACCGCGTCGGACATCGAATATTCCTTCGGGTTGATCACCGCGATGCGCTTGCCAAGTCGATGAATGTGGATGCGATCAGCCACCTCAAACACATGCGGCATGTTGTGCGAGATCAACACGATCGGCAGGCCGCGCCGCTTCACGTCGAGCATCAGCTCCAGCACCCGCCGGCTCTCCTTGACGCCAAGCGCCGCCGTCGGCTCGTCCATGATCACTACGCGCGAGCCGAACGCCGCCGCGCGCGCCACTGCTACGCCCTGCCGCTGGCCGCCCGATAGCGTCTCGACCGATTGCGCGATGTTCTGGATCGTCATCAACCCGAGTTCGCTGAGCTTATCGCGGGCGATCTTGTTCATCGCGGTGCGGTCGAGCGTCCGGAACAGCCGGCCGAAGAGGTCCTTCCGTCGCATCTCGCGGCCGAGGAACATGTTATCGGCAATGGACAGCGCCGGCGACAGAGCGAGGTTCTGGTACACGGTCTCGATCCCGGCGAGCCTTGCCTCCATCGGCGAGCGGAAATTGACCTTCTGCCCACCCAGCAGTATCTCGCCGCTGTCAGGGATCACCGCCCCGCACATTGCCTTGATCAGCGTCGACTTGCCGGCACCGTTGTCACCGATCACCGCCAGGATCTCGTTGCCGCGCAGCTCGAAATCCGCATTGTCGAGCGCCACCACCTTGCCGTAGCGTTTGTTGAGGCCCCTGCCCTCAAGCACGATGTCTTCGCTCATGCCGAGATCTTTCTAATCCATTGGTCGATCGTCACGGCGACGATGATCAGCACGCCCACCGCAAAATCCTGCCACAGCAGCTCAAGGCCGCTGAGCGCCAGGCCGTTGCGGAACACGCCCACGATCAGGGCGCCGATGACGGTGCCGATTATCGAGCCGCGCCCGCCGAACAGGCTCGTCCCACCAATCACCACGGCGGTGATCGAGTCGAGGTTGGCCGTCTGACCCGCCTGTGGGCTGACGCCACCGATGCGGCCAATGAAGGCCCAGGCCGCGATCGCACAGATCAGGCCGGCGAGCCCATACACCCCCACCAGCGTCCGGTTGGTGTTGATGCCCGCGAGCCGCGCCGAATCCGGATCATCACCCGTCGCGTACACATGCCGCCCGAACGCCGTTTTACTGAGGATGTACCAGATCGCGATGGCGACCAAAACCATCAGGATCGAGCCGTAGGTCAGCACCCAGCCGCGCAGGAAGTCGAGTTGCAGCCCCCATGATTGAAAGGCCTGGAAGGGCTTGATCAGCGTGCCGGTCAATTGCAGGAACGGCGCCGCCGCTTCCATGTCCTGCTGCCGGATCGTTTCCGACTGCGAATAGAACACGTTGAGCGCGCCAAAAATGCTCCAGGTCCCCAGCGTCACGATAAAGGGCGGGAGCCGCAATTTCGTGACGATGAGCCCGTTGATCACTCCGCAGGTGATGCCGCACAACAGTCCGAGCGGAAATGCCACGATTACCGGCACGCCATAGACCACCGCGGTGCGCCCCATGACCACCGTGCACAGGATCATGATCGCGCCCACGGAAAGGTCGATGCCCGCGGTAAGGATCACCAGCGTCTGCGCGATCCCCAGGATCGCGATGATCGTCACCTGCTGCAGCACCACGCTCAGATTGAGCGGCGACAGGAACTTCCCCGGAGCCGCAATCGCAAAGATCACCACGCCAATGAGCAAGACGATGAAGGGAATGCTGGTGGGATATTCGTGCAGGAACCCCTGCAGCTTCCGGACGAACCCCGCGTCCGGCTCTTCGAAGCTGGCGACCGTTTGCTCGGCCCCCTTCAGTCCGCGCTCGGCCGAGGTCGAACCCGTCGAATCGTCACTCATGAGGCTATCCTCCCCAAGAAGCCTGAGACCGGAAGGACGCCCGGAGGCGTCCTTCCTTAGATCGAAGCATAGCCATCACACGGCCAAGGTCAAAGGTCTCAGCCCCAGCAAAGCTTCAGGCCTTCGTCGACCGAGATTGAAGGAACGCCGTCGACGGGCTTGGCGGTGACCAACTGGGCGCCGGTATCGAGGAAGCCCACCTTAGGGTCGATGTCGGGGATCTTGCCCGAAGCGATCGCTTCCATCGCCATCGACGCCATCTTCAGCGGGTATTGCTGGCTGGTGGCGCCGATCACGCCGGCCTCGACGTTCTTGACGCCGGGGCAGCCGCCGTCGACCGACACGATCATCACGGAGCCATCGTCCTTACCGACCGCCTTGAGCGCTTCCCACGCACCGGCCGCAGCCGGTTCGTTGATCGTATAGACTAGGTTCACGTTCGGGCACTTGGTCAGCGCGTTCTCCATCGCCGTGCGGCCCTTCTCCTGGTCACCCTGGCTGATTTCGTGGTCGCAGATGCGCTTGTCGTCTTCGTCGCCGTACTTGTTGGGGTCCTTCACGTCGATGCCGAAGCCGGCCATGAAGCCCTGGTCACGCAGATAGTCGACCGTCGGCTGATTGGTCGCGAGATCGAGCAGAACGATGTTGGCGTCCTTGGCCTTGTCACCCATCGTCTTGGCCGCCCACTGGCCGATCAGCATGCCGGCCTTGCGGTTATCGGTGGCGAAGGTCGCGGTCGCCGCATTCATCGGATCAAGCGGCGTGTCGAGCACGATCACCATCAGGCCCGCATCGCGCGCCTTCTTGATGGTCGGCACGATGGCCTTGGAGTCGGACGGCACGATCGCGAAACCCTTGGCGCCGGCCGAGATCAAATTCTCGATCGCCGCCACCTGGCCGTCATTGTCGCCGTCGAACTTGCCCGCGGCGGTGATCAGCTTGACCCCCAATTCCTTGGCCTTCGCCTGGGCGCCTTCGCGCATCTTGACGAAGAAGGGGTTGGTCTCGGTCTTGGTGATGAGGCCGACCGTCACATCCTGCGCCAGGACAGCCGTCGCGGCCATCGAGCCCAGAACAACCACGCCCGCAAGCGCGGTCTTCAGAATGCTGAATCCCATTGAGTCCTCCCGTAATGTTTGCACACATCCGGCCGCCGGCTTTGCCGCCGCTCACGCTCGGACGATGGCGAAACACTCCCTTTCGCTCCGCCACGTGAGCAATTCAGCGCAAGACCTTCGGTCTGTCAATAAATTAATCCAGTTGATTTAATAATTGACAGGTAGGATTTGGCGGGCGCATTTCCTCCGCTGAGGACACTGAAATCCGCTGCAATCAATTGCGTTTCGGCTCGCCACGGACGACATAGCGACCGCGCATGCGGTTCCTTTTGGTGGCCCGCGGCTTGGGAAGGGGCATCGACTTGGCCGTCATCGCCAGTGATCGTCGAGGTATTGCGCGCCCTGGGGCCTCGGACCGGGGCACCAACCAGTCCGGCGTGCGCCTCTATAACGAACGCCTGGTCCTCTCGCTCATCCGCCTCCACCGCGAATTGCCCAAGGCTGATATCGCCCGGCTGACCGGGCTGTCGCCACAGACCATCTCGATCATCACCAACCAGCTCACAGCCGACGGCTTGCTCAAGAAGGGCACGCCGCAGCGCGGTCGCATTGGCCAGCCCTCGGTGCCCTACTCGCTCAATCCCGATGGTGCGCTCGCCTTCGGTCTCAAGGTCGGCCGCCGCAGCGTCGATCTCTATTTGATCGATTTCACCGGCCGTATCATCAAGGCGCTGCACAAGACCTACGCTTACCCCACCCTTGCGGTGATCCGTCAGTTCGCCACCGAAGGCATCGACGAAATCCTGGCTGTTCTCGATGCCGCGCTCGCATCGCGCATCGCCGGCCTTGGCATTGGCGCACCCTACGAGATGTGGACCTGGCACGAAGAGATCGGCGCGCCCGCCGAAGAACTCGACCTCTGGCGAACCGTCGACATCCGCCGCGAGATCGCGTCCCTCTGTCCCTGGCCGGTGTATTTCGCCAACGACATCACGGCCGCCTGCGCAGCAGAGCTGATGTTCGGCATCGGCGGCGACTTCATCGACTACCTCTACGTTTTCCTCGGTTCGTTCATCGGCGGCGGCCTGGTGCTCAACGGCCATCTTTTTCCCGGCCGTTCGCAGAACGCCGGCGCCCTCGGCTCGATGCCGGCATCCAGCGGTCCGCGCGGATCGCGTTCGCCGCAGTTGATGAACGTCGCCTCAATCTACGTGCTCGAGCGCAAGCTCATCAACCAGGGCCGCGACGCCAGCATGCTGTGGCAATCGCCCGACGATTGGGGCAACGATCTCGGCCCCGCCCTCGATGAATGGATCGAGGAGGTGTCGACCAGCGTCGCCTGCTCCGTCGTCGCCGCCATTGCGGTGATCGACGTCGAGACGGTCATCATCGATGGCGCGTTCCCGATCGCCGTGCGCCACCGCATCATTGAGCAGACCCGTGTCGCCCTCAGCCGCATCAATCAGCAGGGCCTGTCGCCCTTCGTGCTGGTCGAGGGCAGCATCGGCAACGCCGCTCGTGCCATGGGCGGCGCCTCGCTGCCGCTGCTTGCCAACTTCACCCAGGACCGCGAAGTTCTATTCAAGGACTTCGAACCCTCCCATTCGGCAAGCCGTTTCAACGGCGCAATCTGAGCCGCTAAACCCGAGAAGGGCCGAAATCCGCCCGTCCTTTCGGGCAATTTCGGAATTCCGGTAACCGATCAGCAAGCCAGTATCGGCTAAACTCGGCGTCCATTGCACGAGGAGAGGCAATGTCCTCTCGGCAGCCCGTTCTGCTCAAGCCCTGGCGTTTTTCGGTCTCGGTCCTTATCCCGGTCGCGATCGGCCTCATCGTCACCGCAGGAGCGACGCTCGGCTTCGTGCTCTGGTCGGCCCAGGGCGTCGATCAGCGCAGCCTCGACCGGCAGACGGCGCTGGCCCGCCATGTCATCGAGATGCAGCTCAACCGCATCCCGCATGATCAGGAGAGCGTCACCATCTGGGACGACTCCGTCACCCATACCAAACTCAACTTCGACCCGGCGTGGATCGACATCAATCTGGGCGTATGGATGAACAGCTTCTTCGGTCACGACGAAGTCGTCATCCTCGACGACCACGATCGCCCCATCTACGCCATGATGAACGGCGCGCAGGTCGGCGCCGACCACGCCGATGCGCTACTGGTCGATCTCGCGCCGCTCGTCGCAGATCTTCGCAGCAAGATCGTCGGCGGTGACATGGCAGCGTATCAGTCCGGCGCCGATACCGAGCCGCCGCGGGTCGTCGATCTCGTCATGCTCGGCGGCAAACCAGCTATCGTTGGCCTTGCACCAATCGTCAGCGATACGGGCAATATCCCACAATCGCTCGGCAGCGAATACATCCACGTCAGCATCGTCCATCTCGATGCAGCCTATGCCCGCAAGCTCAGCGACGAGTACTACATCTCCGGTGCCCGCTTCTCGCAATATAGTGGCGCCGGCCAAGATGGCGCCATGCTGCCGCTGACCAACGCCGCGGGCCGCTTCATCACGTTCTTCGACTGGCAGAAGCAGAGCCCCGGGCGGGCCATGCTCAGCCAGACCGTTCCGGCCATCGCCGCGGCGTTCCTCATTGCCGCCATCATCGCGCTGATCCTGCTCGATCAGCTCTGGCGCAAGTCCAGCGCGCTCGAAGCCGGACGCGCCGACGCCGAACATCAGGCCCGCCACGACGCGCTGACCAATTTGCCCAACCGCGTCAGTTTCGAGGCCAGCCTGCTTCGCGCGCTTGCGCAACGACCCCAGCGCGATCGTCGCACCAGCGTCCTGATGCTCGACCTCGATCGCTTCAAGCAGGTCAACGACACGCTGGGCCACAAAGCCGGCGACGACCTGATCGAAGCCGTGGGCCAACGCCTCGAGCAATTCATTCAACCCGGCGATTTGCTGGCCCGCCTCGGCGGCGACGAATTCTCCATTCTGCACACCCACGCTCCCGGCCTCGGCGAACCCATGCCGTTGAGCCAGCGCATCATCGACGCCATCAGCAAGCCGTTTAGCATCTTCGGCAGCGAGGCCTTCGTCGGCGTCTCCATCGGCATCGCCACGGCCGACGGCAACGAGGTGGATTCGCGCGAGTTGATCCGCAAGGCCGACATCGCCCTCTACGAAGCCAAGGCCACCGGTCGCAATCGTGCCGTGGTGTTCGAAGAATCCATGAACGAGCTCCTGCAGAACCGCCACACCATCGAGGCGGAACTGCGCGAGGCACTGCGCCGCACCGACCAGCTCTCGGTCGACTACCAGCCTCTCTTCGGCCCCGATCATGTCCGCGTCATCGGCGTCGAGGCGCTGGCCCGCTGGCGTCACCCGCGGCTCGGCCAGGTCTCGCCGGCCCACTTTATCCCCGTTGCCGAAGCCACCGGCCTCATCAGCGCGCTCGGCGAGTTCGTATTGCGCCGCGCCTGCGAAATCGGCGCCGCGTGGCCCGGTCACATCATGGCGGTCAACATCTCGCCGGCCCAACTCCGCGACCCGGGCTTCCCGCACCGCGTCTTCGCGCTCCTCGCCGAGACCCGCATGCGACCTATCGATCTCGAGCTTGAAATTACCGAGGGTATCCTGCTCGAGGAGTCCACGATCTCGGCTGACGCACTCAGCGTCTTTCGCTCCGCAGGCATCCGCATCGCCCTCGACGATTTCGGCACCGGCTATTCCTCGCTCAACTATCTCAAGCGCTACCCGGTCGACCGCATCAAGATCGACCGGTCCTTCGTGAGCCAGCTCGCCACCGGAAATGTTTCGGTCGCCATCGTGGAAGCAATGGTTACCCTTGCTCATGCGCTCCAGATCGAGGTCACCGCAGAAGGCGTCGAGACCGTCGAGCAGATGGATGTGCTGACAGGGCTTGGCTGCAATGTGTTCCAAGGATTCCTGCTATCGCCGCCGATTGGCCCCGCTGCCCTCGAAGCGCTGCTCAACCACGCCGTGTCGCAGCAGAGTCGCGTGGCCTAAGCTCCTGAGCGATTGGGCCGAGGGTAGCGGCTGCTGCCCTGCCGCACTTAAGTAGTGGTCTTGTGCGCCACCTCTGCCCTCCTCGATTGTGACTGTGCGCAAGAAGCGCCTTTGTAACAATCCGGTTCCGGCAGGGCTTGACCTCGTGCCTGCTCGCGCCATTGTGACGATGGATGGGACAGATCGGAATCGGCGCAAAGCGATGAGTCTGGGCAGCTTCTTTCTCGCACGTGGCGCCAAACTGGCCCCTCGGTTGAGCAAGGCCAACCGCGATCGCACGCTGCGCATCACGATGCGCGACGGCGTGTCGCTGCAGACCGAGCTCTACACCTCGCGCCTCCCCGGCCAGCATCCGACCCTGCTGGTCCGTGCGCCCTACGGCCTGCGGGGCTTCTCCACCGTCGCCGAGATTTATGCGGAGCGCGGCTACAATGCGGTCATCCAGGCCTGCCGCGGCACTGGTAAATCGGAAGGTGAGTTCGACCCGCTTAGCCACGAGCGAGACGATGGCCTCGACACGCTCGACTGGATTAAGCAGCAGCCCTGGTTCGATGGCCGTCTCGGCACTGCCGGCCCAAGCTACCTCGGCTACGCGCAATGGGCGATCTGCGACGCGCTGCCCAAGCAGTCGGCGATGTCGGTGAAAGTTTCGAGCGCGGAGTTCCACTCTATCGTTTTCCCCGGCGGCGGCTTTCATCTCGGCCTCTGGCTTGGCTGGATGCAGGTCATTGAAGGCTTGCGCGATCACCCGATTCGCTTCGCCCGCGCCATGGGCTCCGGCGCCGTCGAAAAGAACACTCTCGCGGCCTCGATGACTTTGCCTCTGCTCGACGCCGATCACGTCGCGACCGGTCACGACGTCGGCTTCTGGAAGCGCTGGCTTTCGGAATCGATCGGCAATGACGCGTTCTGGGAAGAGATCGACCACACCCACCGCCTCGGCGTCCGCACCCCGCCGACCAGCTTCGTCTCCGGCTGGTATGACTTCATGATCGACCAATTGTTGCGCGACTACGAAACCCTCACCGATGCCGGCCGCCCGACTCGCCTCACCGTCGGTCCATGGGTCCATGTCAGCCAGGAACTGCAACTCGCCAGCATTCGCGACACGCTGAGCTGGATGAATGCCGAGCTCCTCGGCGACCGCTCGGGCCTCGGCGAAAAGCCGGTCCGCCTCCATATCGGTGGCCGCGAGGAATGGCGCGACTTCGACGCCTATCCGCCCGGCGTCCCCGACACCCAGATCTGGCACCTCCACCCCGACGGCATTCTGTCGCAACGTCCGGTGAAAGCCGCCCCGCCCGGCCGCTACACTTACGATCCGTCCAATCCGACCCCCAGTGTCGGTGGGGCGATGTTCGCCTTCACCGGCGCTGGCCCTGTCGATCAGGCGCCGCTCGAAGCGCGGAACGACGTTCTGCTCTTCACCTCCGAACCGCTGTTCAGCGATGTGACAATCATCGGCAACGTCCGCGCCATTGTCTACATGCGCGCCAGCCTCCCCGACGCCGATCTGCTCGTCAAACTCTGCGACGTCGACGAGACCGGCCGCTCGATCAACATCTGCGACGGCTACCTCCGCACGACGTCTGCCGATCCGGCCATGCCCGACGACGTCTGGAAACTCAACGTCAGGCTCAACGCCACTGCGCACTGTTTCCGCCGCGACCACCGGCTGCGCCTGATCGTTTGCAGCGGCGCCCACCCCCGCTACGCCCGCAACACTGGCACCCCTGAACCCTTCGGCACGGCCACCACGCTCATCCCGGTCGACATCGAGATCTTCCACGATCCCGACCGCCCCAGCGCCATCCACCTGCCGGTGTATGAACTGTAAGCGGTCCTACCGCCCCACCCTCATCCGGCTATCGCCAGATTCTCCCGTCAAGGGAGAAGGTCATGAAACCGCGATATCCGTGTGTCTGTCTTCTCCCCTTGCGGGAGAAGGTGCCCGAAGGACGGATGAGGGGTAAGCCCCAAACCCCAAATTAACGGCACACCCCGACAATGCACCCCATGCGCCGCGCCCTCCTCTTCGTCGCCAGCTACGCGATCGCCGCCCTTGCCCTCACCTGGCTCGGTGGCGTGCGGCACGATTACATCTACTATCTCGAACAATGGCACCTCGTGCTCGACGGCCTTGATCCGTGGGGCACCAACAATGCCTACGGTCCGCTGCACAATACCTTCGCGTTGCTCGTGCCGCTCCATCCGCTGGCGCCAAAATTCGCCAACGCGCTGAGCCTTGTCATCGCCAATGCCTTGCTGGTCCCGGCGCTGCTCCGCGCCCGCCCACTGCCCGAGTGGCGCACGACCTACCTCCTCGCCTTCGCCGCCAACGCCCTGCCGATCATCTCGGTCTACTGGTTCGGCAACAATGACGGCTTCGTCGCCGCCCTCGTCATCGGCGCTGTGCTGGCCCGCCGCGACGGCCGCATGCTGCTCGCCGGCCTGTTGCTCGGTCTCGCCACCCTGGACAAATACTACCCGGCGCTGCTGATCCCGTTCTTCGCCCTCGACGAGCGCAAGCTCGACACCCGCCTGATCCTCGCGGCGCTCGTCACCACCATTCTCGGCATGCTCGCCGGCATCCTGATCTGGGGCCGCGCCTTTTTCGAGGCCATCGCCTTCGGCGTCAGCCGCGACGCCACGATCCTGTCGATCCTCCGACCGATCTCGGTCATTGGCCGCACCCTCGGCATCGGTGGCCTCACCGACCTGCTGGTGAAGTTCAACACGCCGATGCTGCTGCTCGTCTGGCTCGGCGCCATCGCTCTCGCCTGGGTCCGCCGCGACAACTGGCTGATCGCCTCATGCTGGGGCTTCTTCGCCGTGCTACTGACCTACAAGGTCGGCCACCAGCAATTCTGGGTGACCTGGCTGGCGCTGGTCGCTTGCCTGCCGCTGCTCAACCGCCCCGATGCCGATCGCCTCGCCCGCCTCAGCCTGCCCTACGCGACATTCCTGTCGCTCTTCCAACTCGGCTTCGTCCTGCTGCAGCCCGAATACTATCGCGGCCCGTGGTCATGGGTAACGAGCTATGTCGGCATCCTCAGCTTCGCGCTGGGCAGCGCCCTGCTGGCACAATTCCTGCACCCCCGACATCGCAGTCAGGACTCCTCCCCCCTGGCGGGGGAGGATAGCGAAGCTTGGCCGAAAGCCTAGGGCATTTCGGCGAGGGAGTCCGGCATCCCGCCCCTACGACGGCCGCGTCTCGCCCTGCGCCTTGACCTTCTCGCGCGCCGCATGCAGCAGCGGCTCGGTATAGCCGGATGGCTGATCCGCCCCCTTGAGCGCCAGATCCAGTGCCGCCTGGAAAGCGATCGAGCCAAAATTGCCGCTCATTGGAATATAGTTCGCTTCGCCGGAGTTCTGCTTGTCGACCACCGCGGCCATCCGCTCGAACGTCGTCGTCACCTCGTCCTTGTTGACGAGGCCATGCCGCAACCAGTTGGCGATCGCCTGAGACGAAATCCGGCACGTCGCGCGGTCTTCCATCAACCCTACATCGTGGATGTCCGGCACCTTCGAGCAGCCGACGCCTTCATCCACCCAGCGCACGACATAACCCAGAATGCCTTGAGCATTGTTTTCAAGCTCGGCCGTGATCTGCGCTTTGCTGAGCGTGCTGGCATCGAGCACGGGCATCGAGAACAGTTCGTTGAGCCCCGGCGTCGGCTGGTTGTGCCGCCGCATCTGCGCCGCGAACACATCGACCTGGTGATAGTGCAGCGCGTGTAGCGTCGCCGCCGTCGGTGACGGCACCCACGCGGTATTGGCACCGGCATTAGGATGCGCCGCCTTGCTCGCCAGCATCGCCGCCATATCGTCCGGCCGCGCCCACATGCCCTTGCCGATCTGCGCCCGACCGGAGAAACCGGCGGTCAGCCCGATCAGCACGTTGCGATCCTCATAGGATTGAATCCACTTCTCGGATTTCACGTCGTCCTTGCGCAACACCGGCCCCGCTTCCATCGACGTATGGATCTCGTCGCCGGTCCGGTCGAGGAAGCCGGTGTTGATGAAGAACACCCGTTGCCGCGCCTCGTAGATCGCCGCCTTGAGGTTCGCAGAGGTTCGCCGCTCCTCGTCCATGATGCCAATCTTGACGCTGAGCGACTTCAGCCCGAGCATCGCCTCGACTGCGCCGAAAATCTCGCAGGCGAATGCGACTTCTGCCGGCCCGTGCATCTTCGGCTTGACGATATAGATCGCGCCCGTGCGTGAATTGGTTGTGTCGCTGAGTGAACACAGCACCGTCACAGCCGCATCGAGCAGCCCCTCGCCGATGGCTGTGCCCGTCTTGTCGAGCACCGCGCGCGTCGTCATCAAATGCCCGACATTTCGCACCAAAAGCAACGCTCGCCCCTTGAGCGTCAGCGGCTTGCCATCGGCGCCGGTCAGCATCCGGTCCGGATTGAGCGAACGGTGCACAATCTTGCCGCCCTTGTCGAACGCCTCCTTCAGCGTGCCGTTCATCAAGCCGAGCCAGTTGCGATAGACGCCGATCTTGTCCTCGGCATCCACAGCCGCGACCGAATCCTCGCAATCCTGGATCGTCGTCAGTGCGCTCTCGAGCACAATGTCGGCGAGCCCCGCCGCATGTGTCTTGCCGATCGGGCTCTGCGGATCGATCGCGAGGATCGCATGCAGTCCGTGATGGCGCAGCACGATCTGTCCGGCCGCATGGCCGACGAACTGCGCCGGGTCCGACAGCGCGCTGAGCCCCTCCCCGGTGCGGATCACCAACCCACCATCCTCGACGCCATAGAAAATCACGTCGGCATGGCTTCCACGGGTCAGCGGAAATGCTTCGTCGAGGAATTGCGCCCCACGCATCACCACCGCCGCGGCCCGCGCTGGATTGAGCCCCTTGCCCGGGGCCAACTCCCCGGAGCGTGAGATCGCGTCGGTGCCGTACAGCGCGTCGTACAGCGAGCCCCACCGCGCGTTCGCAGCGTTCAGTGCGTAGCGCGCGTTGCTCACCGGCACGACCAGTTGCGGCCCACAGATCGTAGATATCTCCGGGTCGAGCCCGCTCGTCTCGATCTGGAAGTCACCCGGCTCCGGAACCAGATAGCCGATCTCGCGCAGAAACGCCTCATACCCGGCCGGATCCTTCGCCACTGTCCCATGTGCGTGGTGCCACTCGTCGATCTTGCCCTGCAGCGCATCGCGCACCGCCAGCAACTCGCGATTGCGCGGCATGAAATTGTCGACCAGCCCCGCCAGCCCGCCCCAATAGGCGTCGGCCGAAATCCCGGTCCCGGGCAACGCCTCGCCCTCGACGAAACTCACCAACTGCTCATCGACCTGCAGACCAGCTTTAGTCACGTAGTCAGCCATAACTCGCCCTCGCCTGTGGCCCTCAACTCATCCTCCCTTCGGGCACCTTCTCCCACAAGGGGAAAAGGCGATCGAACCTCGGTCTCTCCGCCCTCCCTTCTCCCCTTGCGGGAGAAGGTGGATCGGCCGAAGGCCGAGACGGATGAGGGGTGTGCCGCTTTGCACCTAGTCCGCACTTGTTCCCAGAGCCGACTTCATCGCCTTGCCCATCACATAAATCTCCACCACTGCCCGGTCGTCGCCGCAGGTCTGGAGCAGGAACAGCTCGTTGGCAAGGCTGTCCACCGCATCCATGCGGAGCGCCATCTGCGGCGTGGCTCGCGCGTCGAGCACCACGACGTCGGCATCGGCCCCCGGCGTTAGCGATCCGATGCGTCCCTCGAGGCTCAGCGCCCGCGCGTTGCCCAGCGTCATCATGTAGAACGAGGTCAGCGGATCGAGCCGCTGGCCGCGCAGTTGCAGCACCTTGTAGCCCTCGTCGAGCGTCCGCAGCATGGAATAGCTGGTGCCACCACCCACATCGGTCGCCACGGCAATCCGCGCGCCGTGTTCGGCCAGCCGGTCGCGGTCGAACAGCCCCGAACCGATAAACAGATTGCTCGTCGGGCACCACACTGCCACCGACTGGGTCTCCGCCAACACCTCGCATTCGCGATGGGTCAAATGGATGCAATGCCCGAGCAACGTCCTCGGCCCGAGCAGATGATAGCGCTCGTAGATACCGACATAGTCCGGCAAATTCGGGAACAATTCTCGCGCCAGCTGGATCTCGGCGACATTCTCGTCGACATGCGTCTGGATATGGTTGTCAGGAAATTCTCGCGCCAGCGCCTCGGCCATCTCCATCTGCTCGGGCGACGAGGTAATGGCGAAGCGCGGCGTGATCGCATAGTGGGCACGCCCCTTGCCGTGCCATTTCTCGAGCAGCCGTTTGCTGTCGTCGTAAGAACTTTGCGGCGTATCGCACAACGCGGCGGGCGCATTGCGATCCATCATCACCTTGCCGCCGATCATCAGCATGTCGCGCTTGGCCGCCTCACCGAAGAACGCGTCGACCGATTGCGGGTGCACCGAGCAATAGGCGGCCGCCGTCGTCGTGCCATGCCGGATCAGCTCGTCGAAGAATTTCGATGCGATCCGCTCGGCATGCGCCACATCGCCGAATTTCTGCTCTTCGACGAAGGTGTAGGTGTTGAGCCACTCGAGCAGATTGGCCGCGTACGAGGCGATCACCTGCATCTGTGGAAAATGAATGTGCGGATCGATGAAGCCCGGCATGATCAAATTCGGCCGGTGGTCGATCACCCGGTGATGCGCCGCCGCTTTGGCATTGAACTCGCCCACCATGATGATCTTGCCATCCGGCCCGATCACCACTGCGCCGTCCTCGATATAGCGGTAGCTCGAACTGTCGTCGCGGCCCTGCGGCGCGTCGAGAAAGGTCAGCACGCGCCCACGCAGCACCGTCACATTCTGTGGGTCATGGCTCAAGACCGGCCCGCCTCGCGGTACCACTCGACGATCAGCGCCCGCTCCCCGGGCGTGATCTCGCTCACATTGGCGGGCGGCATGGCCGTTGAATACCCCGCCTCGATGGCGATCTGCTCGGCGTGATTGGCAATCGCCGCATCATTGTCGAGCCGCACGTTCTTGGGCGCTTCGAGCACGCCATCATAGCCCGGCACCGCCGAATGGCATTGTGCGCAGCGCGAATTGACTACGTCCCGGACGGCCGCGAAATGTGTGCTTGCCAGAAACGGGCCGGCGCTCGCCGACGCCACCTCCATCCGTTCGTCGCCGGGCTTGCCCGCCGCGCTCAGCCACGCGATCACGATGAAGATCACCACCGCGACGCCCCAGGTCCAATGCGGGTTGCCCTTGCGGGCATGCTTGGTATTGAACCAGTGCCGGATGACCGCCCCTTCGAGGAAGATCAGCGAAGCGATGAGCCAGTTCCACTGCGTCGCGAATGCCAGCGGATAGTGGCTCGACAGCATAAAGAAGATCACCGGCAGCGTCAGGTAGTTGTTGTGCAGCGATCGCTGCTTGGCGATCTTGCCGTACTTGGCGTCCGGCACCCGCCCGGCCTTCAGATCCGCCACCACGATCTTCTGGTTGGGGATGATGATCATCGCGACGTTGGCCGCCATGATCGTCGCCGTGAACACCCCCATATGCAGCATCGCAGCACGGCCGGTGAACAGCAGAGTGTAACCGTACGACGCTGCCGTCAGCACGACGAACAGCGCCAGCATCAGCCCCCAGGTGCTCTCCCCGATCGGCGATTTGCACAGCGCATCGTAGATGTACCAGCCGGCCACGATCGTACCGATCGAGATCAAGATCCCTGCCCACGCAGGCACATCCAGCACGTGTTTGTCGATCAGGAACAGATCGGCGCCGAAATAATACACCACGATCATCAGCATGAAGCCGCTGAGCCAGGTGAAATAGCTCTCCCATTTGAACCAGGTCAGATGCTCAGGCAAAAACTCCGGCGCCACCAGATATTTCTGGATGTGATAGAAGCCGCCGCCGTGCACTTGCCATTCCTCACCATGCGCCAGCGGCGGCAGGCTCGGCGTCTTGCGCAACCCCAGATCGAGCGCGATGAAATAGAACGACGATCCGATCCACGCGATCGCCGTGATCACATGCGTCCAGCGCACCGCGAACGACAGCCACTCCCACAGGATCGCATAGTCAGGCATCAGCGCCCCTCTCGAAACGTCGGGTTAACAACGGTGTCATTCCCGCGAAGGCGGGAATCCAGGAGTCCCAAACACTGAGCTTGGCGGACTTGCCCCTGGATTCCCGCCTTCGCGGGAATGACATCGTGGAAAAAAGGCCGGGCATCAAAATGCCCGGCCCCAATGTCGCTTACGACGGCAGCGTGCCGTCGACGCCTTCAACCAGCCAGTCCATACCGAGGATGTCGCCATCGTTGAGCGAAGCGCCCGCGGCCGCCTTGACATTGCCGGCGTTGTCCTTGATTGGGCCGGCATAGACGTCGTAGCTGCCGTCGATCCAGGCCGCTTTCTGCTTCTCGGCTGCGGCTTTCACATCATCGGGAACGTTGACGATCGCCGCGATGTCGAGTGCGCCTTCCTTCATACCCCAGTACGTATCTTCCGGCTTCCAGCTGCCGTCCAGCTTGGCCTGCGTCCGTAGCGTGTAGAACGACCCCCATAGATCGAGTGAGGAACTCTTGCACATCGTCGGGCCGAACTGGCCCTGGTCGGAGCCCTGTCCGAAAGTCGGCACACCTTTGCTCTCGCAGACCTGCACGGCGGCGGGACTGTCGGTGTGCTGCGTCATCACATCGGCACCCTGGTCGATCAGCGCACGGGCCGCGTCGGCTTCCTTGGCCGGATCGTACCATGTGTTGATCCAGATCACCTTGGTCTTGAAGTTCGGATTCACCTTGCGCGCCGCAATGGTGAAGCTGTTGATGCCCGAGATCACCTCCGGCACTGGGAACGTCGCGAGATAGGCGCCAACGCCGGTCTTGCTCAGCATGCCTGCCATCGTGCCGAAGATGGATCGGGCTTGATGGAAACGGATGTTGTAGTTGGAGAGATTGTTGTTCGGCGACGGCTTGAAGCCGGTGCACATCTCGACGGTGACGTCGGGGAACGCCTGAGCGACCTTCACGGCGGAATCCATGAAGCCGAACGAGGTCGCATAGAGCAGCCGGTTGCCCTGGTTGTAGAGGTCGCGCAGCACACGCTCAGCGTCCGGCCCCTCAGCCACGTTTTCAACATACTGCGACACGACTCTGTCGCCGAATTTCTTCAACATTTCCTGACGGCCGGCTTCGTGAGCGGTGTTCCAGCCGCCATCGTTGATCGGGCCAACATAGATATACCCGACCTTCAGCGGATCGGCGGCCGTAGCGCGGCTGGCGAGCATCGGCAGAGTGGCCGCAGCGGCGGCACCCCCGATGAAGTGGCGGCGATTTAGTCTGATCATGACGTTCTCCTGTTGATCATCTTCTTGGACGTTACGTAGACGGGATGAATGGCTTGCCCAGACATGCAGGGGCGTTGCCACCCCCGGCCTTGCTGGACGAAATGATCGCGAGGACAACGATCGTCGCGATATAGGGCAGTGCGGCCCAACCTTCAGACGGCAGCATTGCGGTAAAGATGCTGCCCGACGCCTTGGCATAGAGTTCGAGCGTGCCCAGCAATCCGAAGAAATACGCACCGGCCAGGAGCCGTCCGGGCTTCCAGCCGGAAAACACCACGAGCGCAATGGCGATCCAGCCGCGGCCCCCGGTCAGACCTTCCGCCCACAGCGGCGTCAGCACCAGCGGGAAAGCCGCCCCGCCGATCCCCGCCATAGCGCCACCGAACGCAACGGCCGCGTAGCGCACGCCGATCACCGAATAGCCGATCGAGTGTGCCGAAAGATCGTTCTCACCGACGGCGCGTAGGATCAGCCCACCGCGCGTCCGGTTGAGAAACCACCAGACCAGCGCCACCATGATGAACGAGAAATACACCAGCGGCGAAAAGCTGAAGAATGCCTTGCCGAACCGGTCATTGGCCAACCAGTCCGGAAACAGCGTGGTGAACGGCTTGATGCCGTGCCCGGTGAACGACTTGCCCACCAGCGTCGACAGGCCCGTGCCGAAGATCGTCAGCGCCAGGCCGGTCGCCACCTGGTTGGCACTGAGCGACAATGTCAGCACCGCGAATGTCATCGATACTGCAGCTGCGGCCGCGGCCGCCACCACCACCGCCAGCCATGGACTGCCGGTGAGGTCCACCGTTGCAAACGCCGCTACGGCACCAACCAGCATCATGCCCTCGACGCCGAGGTTCAGCATGCCGCTCTTTTCGGTCACCAATTCGCCGAGCCCGGCGAACAGGATCGGCGTCGCCGCCCCGACCACCGTGATGAACACCGCAATGATATAATCAATGCTCATTCTGCCGCGCTCCTCGCGGCGACGGCCATGGGCGCAGACACATTGCCCGCCAACCGCACACGGTAGCGGATCAGAACATCGCTCGCGAGTAGGAAGAACAGCATCAGCGCCTGGAAGATGCCCTTGCTGGCGTTCGGCAATTGCAGCGCCGATTGCGCCAAATCACCACCGACATAGGTGATCGCCAGCACCACGCCCGCGATAATCACGCCCAGCGGATTGAGCCGGCCGAGGAACGCCACAATGATCGCCGTAAACCCATAATTCTGCGGAAAGCCGAGGCTCATCTGTCCGAACGGCCCGGTCACCTCGAAGATGCCGGCCAGCCCAGCCAGCGCGCCACTCAGCAGAAACACCAGCCACACTGTTCCCTTCTGCGAAAAGCCGCCATGTCGCGCCGCATTCGGCGCCGAGCCGACCACCCGCACCTGGAAGCCGAACAGCGAGCGGCTCATCAGGAACCACATGATCACCGCGATGATCAGCGTGATGACAATGCCGAGGTGCACATAGGTCCCCGGTACGAGGATCGGCAACGTCTGGCTCGGTGTCACCAACGCTGTCTGCGGGAAACTGAACCCTTTCGGATCCTTCCATGGACCGGTCACCATGTGGTTCATCAGATGGATCGCCACATAGGTCAGCATCAGGCTGGACAGCGTCTCGTTGACGTTGAAGCGGTTGCGCATGAGCGCCGGAATGCCGCCCCAGATCGCCCCGCCGGCGAGGCCCGCCAGCAGCATTGCCGGCAGAATCCAGAACCCCGTCATATCCTTGGTCAGGATGCCGATGCCGGTGCCCGCCAGCGCCCCGACGATGTACTGCCCCTCGGCGCCGATATTCCAGATCGCGGCGCGATTCCCCACCGCCAGCCCAACGCCGATCAGGATCAGCGGCGATGCTTTGACGGCGATGTCGCCCCATTTGTAGCTCAGCGTCAGCGGCGCGATGAACACTTGGTACACCGCGGCCGCGCCATTGTAGCCGATCAGCGTGAAGATGATCGCGCCCACCAGCATGGTCAGCACCACCGCACCCACTGGGGTCGCGTACAGCATGAAGCGGCTCGGATCCGGCCGTTTTTCGAGCTTAAGCCGCATCTGCTGCCTCCACCGCGGGCGAAGTCGGCTCGCCGTGAATTCCGCCCATCAACAGGCCAATCTCGTTGATATCGGCCTCGCTCACTTTCATTGCCGGGCTCATCCGACCGCCATTGATCACCGCTAGGGTGTCGCACAGCGACAGCAGTTCATCGAGGTCCTGGCTGATTACCACGATCGCCGAGCCCGCCGCGGCCAGATCGACCAGCGCCTGATGGATCGCCGCCGCCGCGCCGGCATCGACGCCCCAGGTCGGCTGGCTCACCACCAGCACGCCCGGCTTCTGCATGATCTCTCGCCCCATGATGTATTTCTGCAGATTGCCGCCCGACAGCGACCCCGCCGTCGCCTCGGTCCCGGTCGCCTTGACAGAAAACGCCGAGATCACCTCGCCGGTATATTTCTTCGCGGCCCGCGGCCGGATGATCCCCGAGATCGACAGCTTCATGCGGTCGCGCCCGGTCAGCACCGAATTGTCGCTCAACGTGAAATCGGGCACCGCCGCGTGGCCGTTGCGCTCTTCGGGTACGCTCGCCAGCCCCTTGAGCCGCCGTGCCTTGGCGTCGAGCTTGCCGATCGCTTCATTGTCGATACGGATCGCCTGCGCGTCGGTTGTCGGCGCTTCCCCGCTCAGCGCCAACAGCAGCGCGGTCTGGCCGTTACCGGCCACGCCTGCGATGCCAAAGATCTCCCCCGCATGGACGCGGAAACTGATGTCCTTGAGCGCAACGCCAAAATGCCCGGCACCCGGCATGCCGAGTTCGGTGACGACGAATTTCTCGCGTCCGAAAGTCCGTCCCTCGGGCTTCTGGATGTCCTTGAGGCTCCCGCCGATCATCTTCTCGGCCATTGAGCGCGACGTCTCGACTTTCGGATCGCAGGTGTCGACCAGCCGTCCGCCACGCAGGATCGTCGCCGTGTCGCACAGCGCTTTGATCTCGTGCAGCTTGTGCGAGATATAGAGGATCGAGCAGCCTTCCTTGGCGAGCTTGCGGAGCACCACGAACAGCTGCTCCACCTCCTGCGGCGTGAGCACCGAGGTCGGCTCGTCCATGATCAACAGCGTCGGATCGAGCAGCAGCGCGCGCACGATCTCGATCCGTTGCCGCTCGCCCACCGACAAATCCGACACGACCCGCTGCGGATCGAGCGTCAGCCCGTATTGCGTCATCACCTGCTTGATGCGGCCTTCGAGTTCGCGCTGTGGAATCTTTGCATCCATGCCCAGCGCAATGTTCTCGAACACCGTCAGCGCCTCGAACAGCGAGAAATGCTGGAACACCATGCCGACGCCGAGTTTGCGCGCCGCCTTGGGATTTCCGACAATCACCTTTTCGCCGTTCCAGATGATCTCGCCTGCATCGGGCTGCATGATCCCGTAGATCATCTTGACCAGCGTCGATTTGCCGGCGCCGTTCTCGCCCAGCAGCGCGTGAATCTCGCCCGGCTTGACGTCAAACGACACATTGTCGTTGGCCAGCACGCCCGGAAAGCGTTTGGTGATGCCGCGAAGGCTGAGGCGCGGCGGTGTGTCAGTCAACGGCGGCTCCCGACTTTGTCCTGGAGTCCGGCTCACGCATGTTTGAAGCTTCCCGTTGGCCAATGTGGACCATAATTTCAGCCGCCGCTAGCGCCGCGATCACCTCAGGCCGTTTATCCACGAGCCCGAATGCCCCGATCGGCAGGACAAGTCGTCGCAGGGCGTCGCGGTCGCCGCCCTCTTCGATGTACCAGCTCGTGAACTTCGCCCGCTTGGTCTTGCTCCCGACCATACCGACATAGGTCGCGTCACCCCGTTTCAGCGCCTCGGCGGCGATCAGAAAATCGAGCGCGTGGTCGTGCGTCAGGATTGCGAATGCGCTTCCCTCCGGCGCCGACCGCACCACGGCCTCCGGCATCGGAACCGCACGCGCCTCAACGTTCGGCGGCAAATCGTGCAACTCGTCTGGCCGCGTATCGATCACATGCACATTAAGCGGCAGCGCCGCCAGCGCCCGCGCCAGCGCTTTGCCCACATGCCCCGAGCCGAACAGATAGACATGCGGCAGCGCCGCCTCATTGGCCCGCAGCCCCGCGATCAACACCGCCGTCCGCGGCGCCGTCATCACCCGCAGCGACACCTCGACCCGCCCACCACAGCACTGCCCGATCTCCGGCCCGAGCGGAATATCGAGCCCGGCGTACTCCTCGCCATCCCGCAGCGCCCGCCGCGCCCGCGCAATCACCATATACTCAAGCGCCCCGCCCCCGATCGTCCCGACCAGAGCGTCGGCTGCAACCACCATGAAAGCCCCCTCGTCGCGAGGGCTGGACCCCCGCACGCGAGAAAGCTCCGCAACAACAGCCAAGGGGTTTGCGATCGCAAAGCGCTCGAGCTCAAAGGATCGCATTTTCGCTCCCGCTGCTCCCATCCACCGCGACAACGATGGCGTTGAGTACGGCGTCCCGTTCCAGAAAAAGGTCTCTGTTCCAGAAGCGAAGAACCTCGAAGCCCCGCCGGGCAAGTTCGGCGTCACGGAGTTTGTCTCGCAGGCTTCCAGCGTGCTGGCTTCCGTCCAGTTCCACCACGAGCTTTGCCTCGAAGCAGGCAAAGTCCGCCACATATCGGCAGATCGGCACCTGACCTCGAAACTTGAAGGCGGCCAGCCGCCGATCTCTAAGCAGGAACCACATCCGTGCCTCTGCTTCGGTGCTGCTTCGCCGCAAGGCGCGAGCCTGGTTGATCTTGGCTCCGCCCTCATCCGGCCTTCGGCCACCTTCTCCCATCAAGGGAGAAGGTCCCCACACATCCACCGGGCGAGCGTTCCGCCGGCCAACGACCGAACTCGCGGCTCTTTCGCCTTCTCCCTTGATGGGAGAAGCTGCGCGAAGCGCGGATGAGGGTGGGGCTGCTTGCTCCATCTAGGTCGCCCCCTCCTGCTTCATCCGCTCCACGCCCATCAACACCCGCTCGGGCGTCACCGGCATGTCGAGATGCGGGGCAATGCGATACTCGGCGACCGACGCCACGGCCATCGACAGCGCCTCCACCACCGACATCGCGAGGCAAATCGGCGGCTCACCGACCGCTTTGCTCCGCCCGATCGCCGGCTCCTTGTTGACCGACCAGTCGGCCAGCCTCACATTGAATTCACGCGGCACATCCGAGGCCAGCGGAATCTTGTAGGTCGACGGCGCATGCGTCCGAAGCTGCCCCTTGTCGTCCCACACCAGCTCTTCAGTGGTCAGCCAACCGACGCCCTGGATGTAACCGCCTTCGACCTGTCCGATATCGATCGCCGGATTGAGCGATCGCCCCACATCCTCAAGCACATCGGCGCGGTCGATCTGGTACTCGCCGGTAAGCGTATCGATCGTCACCTCCGCGCATGCCGCGCCATAAGCAAAGTAATAGAATGGATGTCCGGTCCCACTTTCCCGGTCCCAATGGATCTTCGGCGTCGCATAGAACCCGGCAGCCGAAAGCTGCACGCGATTCATCCAGCACGATGTCGCCAGCTCGCCGAACGGCACGAACTGCTTGCCGGCGCGAATACCGCCGAATTCCCAATGCACATCCTTGGGCTCGACCTCATAGATCCGTGCCGCATGAGCGCGCATCCGCGCTTTGATCTGATCCGCCGCGTTGAGCGCCGCCATGCCGTTGAGATCGGTGCCCGACGACGCCGCCGTCGCCGACGTGTTGGGCACCTTTCCCGTATTGCTGGCGGTGATCTTAACGTGATCGAGCGTCACTCCGAATGCCTCGGCAACCACCTGCGACACCTTGGTGTGCAGCCCCTGCCCCATCTCGGTGCCACCATGACTCAGATGGATCGAACCGTCGCGATAGACATGCACCAGCGCCCCGGCCTGGTTGTGCCAGGTCGCCGTGAACGAGATCCCGAACTTCACCGGCGTCAACGCGATGCCCTTCTTGAGGATCTTGTGCTCGCGGTTGAATGCCAGCACCGCCTGCCGCCGCGCCGCGTAGTCCGAACTCTGTTCCAGTTCTTCCACCACCCGGTGGATGATGTTGTCTTCCACCGCCTGATGGTAGGGCGTGATGTTGTTGCTGTCGGTGCCGTAGAAATTGGCCTTGCGCACCTCGAGCGGATCGAGGCCCAGATCGTATGCGATATGCTCGATCCAGCGCTCGCACGCGATCAGGCCCTGCGGCCCGCCGAAGCCGCGAAACGCCGTATTGCTCACCGTATTGGTGAACAGCGGCAGCGAGTTCACCCGCACCGCCGGGTACCAGTAAGCATTGTCGCAATGAAACAATGCCCGATCCGTCACCGGCCCTGACAAATCTGCCGAAAATCCAGAGCGCGCTGCAAAACTCGCCGCCACCGCCTGGATCTTGCCGTCTGAATTGTAGCCGACATCGTAGCTCACCACGAAATCGTGGCGCTTTCCGGTGATCGAGAAATCGTCGTCGCGGTCCGGCCGGATTTTCACCGCGCGATTGTATTTCTTTGCCGCCAATGCCGCGATCGCTGCGAACAGATTGCCCTGCGTTTCCTTGCCGCCAAAGCCGCCGCCCATGCGCCGCGTGTTGACCGTTACCGCCGCATGCGGGATGCCCAGCACCTGTGCCACCATCACCTGGATTTCGGTCGGGTGCTGCGTCGACGTCTGGATCAGCACCTCGTCGTCCTCACCCGGAATGGCCAGCGCGACCTGGCTCTCAAGATAGAAATGCTCCTGCCCGCCGATCACCACCTTGCCCTTAGCCCGATGCTCCGACGCCGCGAGCCCCGCTTCGACATCGCCGCGCTCGAGCTTCAGTGGCTCGGTGACGAGTTTACCGCCCGCCTTCAGCGACGCTTCGACGTCGGTGACATGCGGCAGCTCGCGATACTCGATCTTGACCAACTTCGCCGCCCGTCGCGCCTGATCGCGCGTCTCGGCGAGCACCGCAAAGAGCGGCTGGCCCCAATAGCTGACATGGGTTTCCGGGAACACCGGCTCGTCGTGCTTGTGGACCGATGAAACATCGTTCTCACCCGGCACGTCCTCGGCCGTCAGCACGCCCACCACACCTGGCGCCGCCCGCACTGCGCTCAGATCAATGGAAGCAATTTCCGCATGCGCCTTGATCGATAACCCCAGATAGGCATGCAGCGTGCCCTCGGGCTCGGTCAGATCGTCGATGTACTCTGCTCGCCCTGCCACATGCTTGATCGCCGAATCATGCGGCGTCGGCTCGTGCAGCCGCCCGCTCGTCAACTTCGCCGGCGCAACAACATCCATCTTGTTCATGCCACCGCCTTGCTCAGCCGCTCGGCCGAGCCAGTGCTTTCGAGATAGAACCGTCGCAACAGGTTTTGCGCCGCCAGCAGCCGGTATTCCGCACTCGCCCGCATGTCGCTGAGTGGCGTGAAGTCCTGTGCAAACACCGGGATCGCCGCCTCGATCGTCGCAGTGTTCCACGGCTTGCCGATTAGCGCATCTTCGACGCCCGTGGCCCGCTTCGGTGTCGCCGCCATGCCGCCAAATGCCACCCGCACCATCCCGACATTGCCGTCCTCATTGACGAACACCCGGAATGCCCCGCACAGCGCCGCAATATCCTCGTCCTTGCGCTTGGTGATCTTGTAGCAGGCGAGCTGCTCGCCCGCCGGCAGATACGGAATGATCACGCTCTCGACGAACTCACCCGGCTGCCGGTCCTGCTTGCCATAGGCGACAAAGAAGTCGCCCAGCCGCACCTGCCGCCGCTCCGTGCCCTTGCGCAGAATGATGTGCGCGTCGAGCGCAATCAGCGGCGGCGGCGTGTCGCCGATCGGCGAGCCATTGGCGATGTTGGCGCCGATCGTCCCGGCATTGCGCACCTGCCCGCCGCCGATCCGGTCCCACAATTCCGCCAGCTGCGGAAAGTGCTTCACGATCGGCGCCCGCGCCGCCGTGTAGGTCACCGCGGCGCCCAGCGTCAGCTGCCCGTCGCCTTCGGTGACGGCATGCAGGTCCGCGAGGTGGCCGATATAGATCATCGGCCCGATGTCGCGCATGAACTTGGTGATCCATAGCCCCACATCCGTCGCGCCACTCACCAGCGTCGCCGTCGGATTGGCCGCATAGATCGCCGCCAGATCGTCCACCGAGCCCGGCACGATGATCCGGTTCTTGCCTTCGCCGAGATCAACGGTGACCCCATCGGCCAGCGCCTCGAGCCGCTTGATCATCGCCTGCCGGTGCAGCACCAGTGGATCGGCAGCGACATCGCCATAAGTCGACATTGCCTGCCCGGCTCGGACGATCGGTGAGTAGCCCGTGCAGCGGCAGAGATTGCCCTGCAGCGCCACCTCGATCTGCGGCACGCTCGGCCGCGGCGTCTGCATCCACAGCCCATAGAGTGACATCACAATGCCCGGCGTACAGAACCCGCATTGGCTGCCGTGAAAGTCCACCATCGCCTGCTGCACCGGATGCAGCGGTCCATTCGCCGGGCTCAGATGCTCGATCGTCACCACATGCGCGCCATGCAGCATCCCGACAAAGCAGATGCAGGCATTGACCGTCTCATAGCGCAGCTCGCCATCGCGCAGCCGCCCCACCAGCACCGTACACGCCCCGCAATCCCCCTCCGCGCAACCTTCCTTCGACCCCCGCAACCGCTTCGTCAGCCGCAGATAATCCAGCAACGTCTCCGTTGCGTTGAGCTCACCGAGGTCGATGTCCTCGTCATTGAGGATGAAGCGAAGAGAGCCCATCAGCTCCCCCGATACGTCGAATAGCCATACGGCGAGACCAGCAGTGGCACATGGTAGTGCGCCTGCTCGGTCATGGTGAAACGAATCGGCACCAGATCGAGAAATGGCGCCTCGAGGTCCACCCCCAGCCGCTCGAAATACGGTCCAACGTGAAAGATCAGCTCGTAGCCGCCCAGATGAAACCGGTCGCCCTCGAGCAGCGGCCCTTCGGCGCGCCCGTCAGCATTAGTGTTGGCGGTGAGAATATGGTGGCTGTGGTCGCCATGCAGCATCAAAAGATCGAATCGCATGCCGACGGCCGGCTTGCCGTGCATGGTGTCGAGTACGTGGGTGGTGAGGCGCGGAACCCCCGCCATACCGGTCCCTTTCTTTCTAGGTTCAGCCGACTATCAGAAATAATCTGTCACATTCCAAGGGGTCAGGGGCAGAATTTTACCAAATGGTCCACTTTTGCGCCGCTTGTCTGCCGCCAGGCCTTTGCGCATAAAACGGGGGACCGCCGGAGACCTCCCATGCGCTATCCCCGCAACATGCTCGGCTATGGCCGCACCCCGCCCGATCCGAAATGGCCGGGTGGCGCCTATGTCGCCGTGCAGATCGTCCTCAACTACGAGGAAGGCGGCGAAAACAACATCCTGCATGGCGACGCCGCTGCCGAGGCCTTTCTCTCCGACGTGATCGGCGCCGCGCCCTGGGCCGGCCAGCGCCACTCCAACATGGAGTCGATGTACGAATATGGCGCCCGCGCCGGCTTCTGGCGGCTCTGGCGCTATTTCACCGGCCACAAGGTGCCGGTCACCGTCTATGGCGTCGCCACCGCCCTGATGCGCGCGCCGCAGCAGCTTGCCGCCATGCAGGAGGCCAATTGGGAGATCGCCTCCCACGGCTACAAATGGGTCCAGCACAAAGACATGCCGGCCGACGAAGAGCGCGGCCAGATCGCCGAGGCCATCCGCCTCCACACCATCGCCACCGGCGAACGCCCGACCGGCTGGTACACCGGCCGCTCCTCGCTGCAGACCGTCGATCTCGTCTCCGAGGAAGGCGGCTTCGACTACGTCTCCGACACCTACGATGACGATTTGCCCTATTGGCGCCCGCACAAGGGCCGGGCCCAGCTCATCATCCCGTACACGCTCGCCGCCAACGACATGCGCTTCGTCACCGCGCCGGGCTTCGACAATGGCGAGGAGTACTTCCAGTTCCTCAAGGACTCTTTTGACGTCCTCTACGAGGAAGGCCGCCTCGGCTCCGCCAAGATGATGTCGCTCGGGCTGCACTGCCGGCTTGTCGGCATGCCGGGCCGCTTCGCCGGCCTCAAGCGCTTCATCGAGTACATCGAGGCCAAAGACAAGGTCTGGATCGCCCGCCGCATCGACATTGCCCGCCACTGGCAACAGTTTCATCCCTACCAGGCGCCCGACCTCGTGCCGTCCGAGATGGACCGCACCCAGTTCGTTGGCCATTTCGGCTCGATCTTCGAGCATTCGCCGTGGATCGCCGAACGCGCCTTCGATGGCGAACTCGGCCCCGTCAACGACACAGCCTCGGGCCTCCACTTCGCGCTCCGCACGCAGTTCCGCATGGCCAACGAGCATGAGCGCATGGGCGTCCTCACCGCCCACCCCGATCTTGCCGGTAAACTCGCCGCCGCCCGCCGCCTCACCGAAGCCTCGACCGCCGAGCAGGCAGCCGCTGGCCTCGACGCGCTCACCGACCACGAGCGCGGCGAGTTCTCCGAACTCAACGCCGCCTATGTCGCAAAATTCGGCTTCCCCTTCATCATCGCGGTCCGCGACAATACCAAACCGATGATCCTCGACGCCATGCACACCCGCCTCGGCAACACCCGCGAGAACGAATTCCGCATCGCCTGCGCCCAGGTCGAGCGCATCGCATTGCTTCGGCTAAGGGGGATCCTTCCCGAGCTCTGACAGCAGTCGGGTCTCCCTCCCCCTTGTGGGGAGGGTGACCATGCGACGCATGGTAGGTGGGGGTTTCCCAAAGCCGGTATCGATATGCCAGAACGCCCCAACACCGGGTCACGGAGCTTTGAGATGTACACACTCCACATCGCCAACAAGAACTACTCGACCTGGTCGCTGCGGCCGTGGGTGCTGCTGACGGCACTCGGCATTCCGTTCGAGGAGCGCCTGCACATTTTCCCGTCGGACGGCCCGTCCTACCCTGAATTCAGCAAGTTCTCGCCGACCGGCTTCGTGCCGGTGCTCGACGACGGCGACATCAAGGTTTGGGATTCGCTGGCGATTGCGCTGCACATTGCCGAAACCCATCCCGAAATCTGGCCTGCCGATCGTGTAGCCCGCTCATGGGCTCGTTCTGCCGCCGCCGAAATGCATTCGGGCTTCGGCGCACTCCGCAACAGCTGCGGCATGAATGTCGGCATCCGCTGCAAGCGCCCGCCAACCGACGCTGCCCTGCAGCGCGACCTCGACCGGCTCGATAAACTATGGACCGATGGCCTCACCCGCTTCGGTGGCCCCTTCCTCGCCGGCGAGACTTTCACCGTCGCCGACGCCTTCTTCTGCCCCGTCGCGTTCCGCATCCAGACCTACGATCTCCCGCTGTCCCAAACCTCGATGGACTACGTCGCGCGCCTGCTCGCTCTGCCCGCCATGCAGAACTGGTACGCCGCCGCCATCAAAGAAGAATCCCTCGAGCCCAACCACGAAGCCGAAACGACTGACTCGCACGAGGTGATCTCGGATCTGCGGGCGACAGCAAGCGCCTGACCCTGCGAAGCTAAATGTCTCAGCTCCGTCGCCTTCTCCCCTTGCGGGAGAAGGTGCCCGAAGGGCGGATGAGGGGTTGGTTCAACGGTACGATTTGGGAGGCGGCGCACAAGCGCAGCGCAGTGCGAAGACGCCCTACAGCGTCGCCGGACCCTGCGGCTCGTCATGTTCCTCGCCGTCTTCCCAAGCGATCGAATCGTCGATCTGCGGGCCGTCGGCGAAGCGGTCGGCGATCCATTCCATGATCATCCGCAGCGTATCGTGGCGTTCAACGAACGCCGCGGCGGGATGCCCCTGGGGCTGCAACTGTGAAACTGGAACGCCCATACGGCAATGATGCCCCGCAATCGTAAACTTCTTCCCAATGCAGAGCCCAGAGTTATTTGTAGAAGCCCTCGCGCAAATTGATGCCGTGCTCCAGCCAGACCTTCATTGCCGCAAGGCAACCGGTCCAGCCCTCGGTGTTGCCCAGCGCCTGCTTGTTGCCCTTTGGCGTCTCTGCCCAGCCCTCTTCGCTGATCGTCACCAGCGTGCGCCCATCTTCCAGAGCTTCGAATTCAAACGTCACGGTGTTGTCGTGTGCCGTGAATGCCTTGCCATCTGCGGCGTCATCGTTTGACGGCCAATGCAGCACGATCGTCTTGTCTGGAACGACCTTGAGCACCTGCACCGGAAAGGCGCCGGGGAAGTCGTGAAAGTCCCATGTCACCGTTGCTCCCTCGACCAGCCGCCCCTGGGTCGCGGCGCCAGTCGCAAAGTACTTCGACAGCTTCTGCGGGTCGGCCACCGCCTCGAATACCTCATGCAACGGCTTGGCGATGCGGCCGCTCACCTTCGATTTCAATGCCATTTTCTCACTCCTCGGCTTGTGGTGCGATCCAATATGTTATAAATATATAACATGTCAACCGAGTCGTCAGAGGACCAGATTTTCAAGGCGCTCGCCGCGCCCATCCGCCGTCAATTGCTGGACCGGCTGAAGAACAACCCGCAGACCACCGGAGACCTTTGCGCGGCATTTCCGATGCTCGATCGCTGCACCGTCATGCAGCACCTCAAAGTGCTTGAGGACGCCGACCTCGTCATCGCCGTGCGTCGCGGCCGTGAACGCTGGAACCATCTCAACCCGCTCCCCATTCGCGACATCCACGAACGCTGGATCGGCAGCTACGCGGGATTTGCCGTCGAAAAGCTGGCTGAGCTGAAGGCAGGCCTGGAAGGCTGACGGCGCCCCGCGACGGGCGCACACGCCACCATGCTCCCGTATGTCATCCCAGGCTTGACCCGGGGACCCGGCAGACCACACGCACACCCCACCACTGACTTCCCTCCCCAGCGTGGGGAGGGGAAGCGCAGCTTGGCCGCACGGCCTGGCGAAGCTGGGCGGGGGGAGTCGGAGTTAACCGTGAGTCCCCCCACCCCGGCTTGCGAGCTCG
>JBDTLB010000065.1:0-58762 GCA_039934955.1 Devosia sp. | reverse complement strand
ATGAAGCTCGGCAAGGTGGCGCAGCCGCTCCGTGCGGCGCTCATTGGACGCACCATCTCGCCGGGCATTTTCGAGGTCATGGTGCTCATCGGCAAGGCCGAGAGTCTGGCCCGGATCGGGGACCAGGCAAGTGCCTAAGGCGCGCGCCTGAATAGGTCAGTAATGTTTACCCATATGTTGCGAAGCTGGGGTAAATCAGTTACGCCTTGAGCCTATATTCGCCACCAATCCGGCCGCGCCGCGTTCCCTCTTAACGCCGCAGGCCCACCAGGAGAGCGTCCCCATGTCAGATCAGATCGCGAAACTCACCCTTGGTGACAAAACCTATGAGTTTCCGGTGCTTTCGGGCTCTGTCGGACCGGACGTGATCGACATCAGATCGCTCTATGCCAAGACCGGGATGTTCACCTACGACCCAGGCTTCACCTCGACGGCTGCCACTGACAGCACCATCACATACATCGACGGCGACGTCGGGGAGTTGATGTATCGTGGCTATCCGATCCAGCAATTGGCCGACAAGTCGAACTATCTCGAAGTCTGTTATCTGCTGCTTTACGGCGACCTGCCGAGCAAGCCGCAGATGGATGATTTCCGGCATCGGGTGACCACCCACACGATGCTGCACGAGCAGATGCACTTCCTCTATCGCGGCTTCCGCCGCGACGCGCACCCGATGGCAGTGGTCTGCGGCGTGGTCGGGGCGATGGCGGCGTTCTACCATGACTCGACCGACATCAACGACCCGATGCAGCGCGAGATCGCCTCGATCCGGCTGATCGCCAAGATGCCGACGATCGTCGCGATGGCCTATAAATACTCGGTCGGTCAGCCCTTCGTGTACCCGCGCAACGATCTCGACTACGGCTCGAACTTCCTCAGCATGTGCTTCTCGGTGCCGGCGGAGGAGTACAAGGTCAACCCAGTCGTCGCCAAGGCGATGGATTTGATCTTCACGCTACACGCCGACCACGAGCAGAATGCCTCGACCTCGACGGTGCGCCTCGCTGGCTCGTCCGACGCCAATCCGTTCGCCTGCATCGCGGCCGGCGTCGCCTGCCTCTGGGGGCCGGCGCATGGCGGCGCCAATGAGGCGGCGCTCAACATGCTCAAGGAGATCGGCACCCCCGACCGCATCCCCGATTTCATCGAGCGCGTGAAAGACAAGGCGAGCGGTATCCGCCTGATGGGCTTCGGCCACCGCGTCTACAAGAACTACGACCCGCGCGCGACGGTGATGCAAAAGACCGCCAAGGAGGTGCTGACGCTCCTCGGCGTCCGGGACAACCCGCTGCTACAGGTGGCGCAGGCGCTTGAGCACATCGCCCTGACCGACGAGTATTTCATCTCGCGCAAACTCTATCCGAACGTCGATTTCTACTCGGGCATCATCCTCGAGGCGATCGGCTTCCCGACCTCGATGTTCACGGCGATCTTTGCCCTCAGCCGCACGTCAGGCTGGATCGCGCAGTGGAAGGAAATGATTGCCGACCCGCAGAAGAAGATCGGCCGCCCGCGCCAGCTTTATCACGGCTCGCCGGAGCGCGATTACGTCGACATTTCAAAGCGGTAGAGTCTTCGATGGCGGCTCGCTGACGCAAACGACGTCCACATCGCGCGGCGCGCTTAGGTCAGGTGCGCCAGCACCCGCAACGCCGGATCTGTCAGGGGCGCCTCAGGCGCCCCTTTTTCCATCCCGGCGCGGATCCGCTTGAAGCCTGAACGCTGTGCTTCAATGAGTTCGTCGTCGGCCAGCAATCCCTCGAGTGTTGCGATCACATCAGCCGGCCGCGGCTTGAGACCGAGGATCTCCGGGACGAGCTCGCTGCCGTAGAGAATGTTGGGCAGCGAGGCGAAGCGGATATTGTACTTGGCGGCGCGGTTCCATTGCGCCCGCTCGGCCACATAGGTGGTGACCATCGGCACACCCGAGAGCGCCAACTCCAGCGTCACCGTGCCGGTGACGGCAACAGCCGCGACCGCCTCGCCGAAAGCCTTCCATTTAGCGGACGAAGCGCTGGTGACGAAAACGGGCACGTCCCAGGCACGCACCTCTTCAAGCACCGCTTGCTCTTCGTTCTTCGGTGTCGGCAGCACGAAGTCGCTGATCCGCTCGTGGCGGCGCAGCACAGTGGCGACCTGTTGCATCAGCGGCAGATGCCGCTTGAGCTCGCCGCGCCGGCTGCCCGGCAGCAGCAGCAGCGGCCCGCGCGCCGGCTGGGCAGCGCGCAGCGAGGTATGTCCGAGGGCCGGATGGCCGACATACGTGGTCAGCGGGCCATCGAGCTTGCGCATCACCGCCGGCTCGAACGGCAGCACCGCCAGCACCTCATCATAGAGCGGCTTCAGCGCCGGCGCGCGCTCAGGCTTCCAAGCCCAGACGCTCGGCGAAACGTAGAGGATGATCGGGCCATTGTACGCGCGCTTCCGAAGCTGCGCGGCGACCGATTGGCAGAACACCTGGGAGTCGATCAGCACAACGACATCGGGCTTGGCGGCGAGGATCGCCTCGCTGGTTTGCCGGATGCGCCAGAGCAGGAGTGGGGCGCGCATCAGCACGTCCTTGAGCCCCATCACCGACAGATCGCTCATCGGAAAGATCGAGTGCAGCCCCTCCCCGCCAAGCGAGTCGCCACCGACACCGAGGAGGGTCACAGGACGCTGTGCGCGCAGCCGCCGGACGAGGTCCGCGCCGATCCGGTCGCCGGATGGTTCGCCGGCGAGAATGAACAGGACGAACGGATCAGCCATGTTGGCGGCCGACAATGGTGACGCCGCGCGCCGCGGCTTCCCGCTCGATCCCGGCGCGATCGATCAACAGTGTCGCCTTCGCCTCGACCACGATGATGCCGATGCCAGCCTCGGACGCGCTGATAACCGTCTGCACGCCGATGGCGGGCAAATCGACAAAGCTCGGCTGCTTGGGCTTTTTGGCCTTGGCGAGGATCAGCGGCAGCCCGCTATTGCCGATGAGACCTGCGGCGCGCAACGCCATGGCACGCGCCAGCAGCGCATCGGTGCCCTGAGTGTCTTCCGCCGCCACCGGCCGATTACCCGAGACCAGCACCGACTGGCCGAGGTCGATCCGCCCGATGGCGCGGGCGGCATCGATTGCGATTTGTGCGGATTGCGTGAGCGACGGATCAAGCGGTGGCCCCGCGATGTGACCGTCGGGCGCCAGCAACTCTGGCGCGATTTCGTGCGCGCCGATCAGCTTGATCCGGTTCATCCGGCAAAACAGCAGGATCATGCTGGCGATGCCGATGTCCCCCGCGACGCGCGCCACCTTGCCGGCAAAGCCGAAAGCGCTGACCAGCCCCTCACGATCCGCATCCGAGATATGGACGGCGCCGGCCAGCACGGCGTGACTGGTGCGGAAGGTCTTTACCGCGGCGAGCAAGGCGGGCGCCTGGGCGAGGGTAAGGTGCTCGACCGTGTCGCCGTCGATGTCACCGCGGTTGACGAGGTCGATCACCTGCAGCGCATCGCCATTGCGCCGCGCCGCCGCCGCCATGATGGGGACCAGCGCACCCGACCCTGCTATGAGGGTCAGCCGCCGTGGCATATTTTGCTTGGTCGCATCGCGACTTGTGAAAAACCGGTTCCCACTTTTCGCGCGATGCTCCTAGTCTTCGCCGTGCCCGTTCCGGGGCAGCGTGAGGGGATGGTCTTTCGCCTCAATGATGAACTTCACCACGTCCTGCACCAGAACGTCGTTCGGAAAGATCGCGGCTGCATCGTCGACGCGCTCGCGCAGCGTCCCCTCGGTCGAAAAGATCATCCGGTAGGCGGTGCGAAGATTGTGGATCGCCTCGCGGTCAAAACCGCGGCGCTTCAGCCCAACGAGATTGAGACCGCCGAGCTCCGCCGGATTGCCCACCGCCGTCCCATAGGGAATGAGGTCTTTTTCGACCTTGGTCAGCCCACCGACGAACGCATGCGCGCCGATCCGGACGAACTGCGTCGAGCCGGAGTAGCCGCTCATAATCACGTAGTCGCCGACATGACAGTGACCCGCAAAGGTTACATTGTTCGACATGATGACATTGCTGCCGATGATGCAGTCATGCCCGATATGGACCCCGATCATGATCAGGCAGTGATCGCCGATCTTGGTGATCATGCCGCCGCCGGCGGTGCCGGGATTGATCGTCACATGCTCGCGGATGGTCGTGTCCGAGCCGATCTCAAGTGTCGACGGCTCGCCCGCATATTTCAAATCCTGCGGTCGATGCCCGATCGAGGCGAACGGAAAGATCGTCGAACGGGCGCCGATGGTCGTCAGGCCGGTCACCACAGCGTGCGATATCAACTGCACGCCGTCGCCGAGCTTGGCATCCTTGCCGACAATGCAGAACGGGCCGACCTGTACGCCCTCGCCCAGCGTCGCGCCGTCCTCGACGATGGCACTCGGGTGGATAGTATTCGACATCATTGGCCCTCGGCCATCACCATCGCGCCGACCTCGGCCTCGGCGATCAGGGTGGTGCCGACCATGGCGCGGGCCTCGTACCAGCCCATGGCACTGCGGCGGCGGATCTTCTTGATGTGATACTCGATAACGTCGCCCGGCCGGGCAGGCTTGCGGAACTTACATTTGTCGACGGTGACCATGTAGACGATGTGGCGGCCCGCGGTCTTATCGGCCGCGATCGCGATGGCGCCGCAGGTCTGCGCCATGCCCTCGATGATCAGCACACCCGGAAACACCGGATTACCCGGAAAATGGCCCTGAAAGATCGGCTCGTTGACGGTTACGTTCTTGATGCCGATAGCCGAATTGTCGCCGTCGATCTCGAGGATCCTGTCGATCATCAGGAACGGATAGCGATGCGGCAGGCATCTGAGGATCGCGTCGATGTCCATCGATTCGAGGATCACTGACGGCGCGGCGGCGGCCTCGTCTTTAACGTCCACTTTCATTCCTTTTGCTCAGTCGTCGCATCGTCGCCAGTTCGCGCAGCCACACCTTGGCGTCCTGCGCCGGGAAGCCTGCGACACGAGAGCCCGGCGGAAAACTTTTGGTGGCGGTGGCACGGGCAGCTAAGACGCTGCCACGGCCGATGGTCAAGTGCCCGGTGGTGTTGGCGCAGGCCCCCAGCATGACGCTGTCCTCGAGGACGGTCGAGCCGGCAAGCCCCGCCATACCGGCGATCAGGCAATAACGCCCGACCCGGCAATTGTGCCCGATCTGGACCAAATTATCGATCTTGGTGCCCTCACCGATCACCGTGTCGCCGAGTGCACCGCGGTCGACAGTGGAATTGGCGCCGATCTCGACCTTATCCTGGACGATGACGCGCCCGAGTTGCGGGATCTTGCGGTTGGAGCGGCCGAAATCGAGCCAGCCGAACCCTTCGGTGCCGATCCGGGCACCGGAGTGCAGCACGACATTGTTGCCAAGGTGCGCGCACTCGACGCTGACATTGGAGCCGATGGTGCAATTGCGCCCGATGGTGACGCCTGCCCCGATCACCGTATTGGGACCGATCACTGTGCCGCGGCCGATCTCGACGCGCGGGCCGAGAACGACCCCCGGTCCGAGTTGAACGTCGTTCTCGGTGATCGGCAGGTCATCATGCGACCCGAGCAGCGCCATCACGGTGCCGCGCGTGTCCTGCGGATAAAGCCGATCGAGCAGATCGACGAAGGTAAGATGCGGGTTCTTGGCGACAATGCCGACGGTGCCGGCGGGGACATCGGCCAGCAGATCGCTCGAAACGATTACCGCCGCGGCCGTGGTCGCGCGCAGCGCGTCCCGATACTCCAATTGGATCGCCAACGAGACGTCTTCGCGGCCGGCAAGGACAAGTTCCTCGGCGCCCGCGATCGTCGGACCATCTCCATCGAACGGCGCAGCAAGCCCGATCGCGCTCAGCAACGCACCGAGCGGCAACGGGTCGGCGGAACTGTGAAAGCGCGTATCGACCATCGATCAAACTGAAATGAAAAGGGCCGCGGAGCCTAGGCGCCGCGGCCCTTGAACTGTTTCACGGCCCTCGGATCAGAGCAAGGTCTTGAGCGTCAGCGAGAAGACCTGGGTCTTGTCGTCGGTCGCCTTGGTGATCACGTACGCCACATCGCCACGCAGCGGCCCGAACGGCGAGTCCCAGATGATCGAGGCACCCACTGCGCTCTTTAGCGGCTGGTCGACGGAAGTAGCGTCCACCCCGCCACTGGCGCCCTGGCCACCAATCACCGCAGCATCGGCCCAGACCGCGCCATGCAGCCCATACGTCTCGGGGAGCATCGGGATCGGGAACTCGGCCTCGGCAGTGGCCCCAGCATAGGTGGTGTAGCCAACGATCTGGCCGCCAATCCGCGGGCCCATGTTCTGGTTCTGGAAGCCGCGCACCAGCTGGCCGCCATAGTTGAACGCCTCGACCGGGTTGATGCCTGAGGCACCGAACGCGTTGATCACGCCGACCTGACCCTTGACGCTGCCGACAATGCCACCATCCGGAAACACCGGCATGAAGTAGCGCGCCTTCAGCTCAGTCTTGATGAAGTTATAGCTCATCCCGGCATATTGCTGCGACAGCGTGGCGTAGAGACCTTCGGTCGGGTGCGACTTGTCGTCGAGCGTATCGAGGGTGAGGCTGTAGCCGACCCAGGCCTTGTTGAGGACCTGGCCATTCTTGAAGAAGGACGAATTCGGCGCCAGTGCATCGGCAATCACCGTCTGATCGATGCCGGTGAACAGCGACGCCTGCACATCGCGAGTGACCGGCAGGCCGAAGCGCAGCTGCGCACCGGTTGCGGTCGTGCCGTAGATGTTGCTCGTCGTTTCGTCGTTGATGTGGTGATAGGCGTCGAGTCCGGCGCTCATCTTGAGGCCCATGAAATAGGGCTCGGTGAATGAGAAGTCGAAGCTTTTGCCGGTCTGGCTCGCGCCGACCGAAGCCTTGATGTACTGGCCGCGACCGAGGAAGTTGCGCTCGGTCAGCGACAACTCACCCAGCACGCCCGACTGCGTGTCGTAGCCGGCGGTGACACCGTAATCGCCTGTCGATTGCTCGATCACAGCGATATTGAGGACGATCTTGTCCGCCGCGCTGCCCTGCTCGGCCGTGACGCCGACCTTGGAGAAGAACCCGAGGGCCTCGATATTGGACTTACCCTGGGTCACCAGAGCGCGGTTGAAGGGGTCGCCTTCGGCAAAGCCGAGCTCGCGACGGATAACGAAGTCGCGCGTCTTGGTGTTGCCGGTGATGTTGATCCGCTCGACATAGACGTGCTGGCCCTCGTCGATGAGGTAGGTCACGCCGAACGTGCCGCTGGCCGGATCACGCTCAACGCGCGGACGCACGTCGGCGAAGGGGTAGCCCAGATTGGTCGCCTCGACCGCCATATCCTGCGCGCTGCGCGCCAACTCGCCGGCCGAGAAGCCGTCGCCCTGACGCGTGCGGATGGTGTTGGTCAGATTGTTGGCATCAAGCCCGGCGATCGAGGTCTCGACCCCGATTTTGCCGAACGCGTAACGGTCACCTTCGACGATCGTGAAGGTGATGAAATAGCCCTTCCGCTCGGCATTGTACTCAGCGACCGCCGAGGTCACCTGCGCATCCGGATAGCCGTGGTTGCCGTAATATTGCTGGATCACGACGCGATCCTGCTCAAGCTGCTCCTGCGTGTAATTGTCGTCGCGCAGCAGCCAGCTCAGCCAGCCGGTCTCGTGGGTCTTGATGACCGATTTCAGCGACCAGCCACTGATCGCATTGTTACCGGTAAAATTGATCGCCGCGATACCGCTGCGGCCACCCTCGTCGATAACGAAGACGACGCGGGTACGGCCATCGCCGACCGGCTCGAGCCGGGTCGTGACGCTGGCACCGGTATAGCCGACATCGGTGTAGGCGCGTTTGATGCTGGCGACATCGCGGGCAAGCCCGGCATCATCCACCGTCCCGCGATTGGTCAGATCGACCATCGCGACGAGGTTGGCGTCGGAGAAGCGCTGATTGCCCTCGAACAGCACCGAGGCGACAATGGCGTTCTCGGAAACGCGAACCAGCAGGGTCGAGCCCTGCATGGTGACGCTCACTGACTTGAACAGGCCAGTTGCCTGCAGCGCGTCGACCGAGGCGCTGAGCTTGGCGCTGGTGGCGACGTCGCCAACCCTGAGCGCCAGATATTTGATGACGGCGGCGTTATCGACTTCATGATTGCCCGCCACCGAGATCTTGGCGACGGTCACCGCTTGCGCGGCCTGGACCCCGAAAAGCGTGCCCCCGACGCCTACCGGCGCCAAGAACAGGAGCGCAAGCGCCAAAAACGCGCCGCGCAGCAGCTTGGTGGGATCAATCATAATTCTATATGCCTCTCAGACGAAAGGCCGGGGGAATCGCCATGCACAGCCGCCCCCAGCTAACTCCGTCAGAAGCATTTACTGGTTTTTTAACCAAGGGCAAGCCGGAAGGGTCTGTTGCGTTAGCAAAAGCTTGGTCGCTGTGCATTTGCGCAACACCCCGAAAACCAAGGTTAACAAATACTTAGCGTTCGATTTCTCGCCGGGGCCCATCCGGCCGGGCGTTTCCCGGCGCTGCCCTCAGGAAACGTGCCGCAGCGCCTCGAACAGCGTGTCGTTCAGCAGCGTGAAAACCATCAGACTGCCGACAATGGCAAAGCCCACCCGGAACCCGATTTCCTGGGCTTTCTGGCTGAGCGGACGGCCGCGGATGGCCTCGATCACGTAATACAGCAGATGTCCGCCGTCGAGGACCGGCACCGGCAGCAGGTTGAACAGCCCGATATTGAGCGACAGCAGCGCCGCGAGGTTGATCAGCGCCACGATTCCCAGCGTCGCGACCTCGCCCGAAACCTTGGCGACCTTCACCGGCCCGCCGAGTTGCTGGACATCGCCCCGCCCGACAAAGAAATCACCCAGAAATGCCGCCGTGCGATCGACGATGAAGTGAATCTCCTCGCCCGTCATGCCGACGGCCTCAATCGGACCTGGGCGGTAAAGCGTCACGTCCGATTGCTCGACGTTGCGGGTCACGCCGATCCGGCCGATCCGCTGGCTATTCCCAAACCGATCGGCGTTTACGGCGATATCGGGAGTAAGAACGAAGATCTGGTCGGCGCCACTTCGCTCCAGCACGATGGTCACCGGACGGCCCGGCGCCGTCGCGATCAGGCGCTGAAAATCCTCGAAACCGCGCACGCCATAGCCGTCGACCGACAGGATCTTGTCGCCCGGCAGGAGCCCCGCCGCCTGCGCTACACCGCCGGCAACCACGTCGCCGATCACCGGCGGGATGGTGTAACGGCCATAGCCGAGCAGCAGCGCGTAGAGCACGAGGAACGTGAACACGACATTGGCGAGCGGCCCAGCCGCGACCACCGCAATGCGCTGCCAGACGTTCTTGTTGATGAATAGCCGCTTCTGCTCATCCTCTGGCAGAGCCGCGACCGCGTCGGGGTCGGGCAGGCTCGCGGCATTCATATCGCCGACGAAGCGGACATAGCCGCCAAGCGGAATCGCCGACAGCTTCCAGCGCGTGCCGTGCTTGTCATTGAAACCGATCAACTCCGGCCCGAAGCCGAGCGAGAAGGTCTGGATCGCGATGCCGTTCCAGCGCGCGACGAGGTAGTGGCCCATCTCGTGCACGAAGACGATGACCGTCAGCACCAGGATGAAGGCGGGAATGGCGTAAAGGACCGGTAGGCTGAGGAAAGACAGTTTCGGACGCTCCTGGGAGACGCCGTCTCTAGGCGTCGATTGCGGTCACTTTTGGACGCCGGTGCGACGGCACCGCGGCGCTTAGTCCTTTGTCACCAATAGAGAAATCCTGCCGCAATGTGCCAGATCCCGCCGTGCAGCGCGCCGATAATGGACAGCAACAGGACGCCGAAGGTGACGCTGTCGAGCCGGTCCATGAAGCCGCCATGTCCGGGGATGATATCGCCGGAATCCTTGATGCGGAAGACGCGCTTGATGGCGCTCTCGGTGAGGTCGCCCACCTGCCCGGCCAAACCGAGCGTCGCTGAGAACAGCACGCCCAATGCCCAGGGCGAATGGGTGAAGATAATCCAGTAGATGCTGCCGGCCAGCGTGCCGATGACCCAGCCGCCAATCGCGCCGGACCAAGTCTTGGCCGGCGAAATCATCGGCGCGAGTTTCGGGCCGCCGATGACCCGGCCGACGAAATAGGCGCCGGTGTCGTTCAGCGCGATGACGATGCCGACATACCAGCCCGCGACGATCCCCGTGCTGTCCGTGCCACGCATGCCCAGCACGGCGATCAGCACCAGGCCGAAATAGACGATGCCGCCGATGCGCCACGGCATGACCGCCTTGTCGCCGAAAGTCGAGACCAGAGCCCCCACAGCGATCAGCGCGACCACCCCGAGTGGCCCGAACAGCGGATAGAGAATGGCCGCAAGTGCCAGCAGCGCGATCAGCACAAAGCCGAACAGCGCCAATGGCTTGAGCGTAACCATCTGCTCCCATTCGCGATAGGTGATGCCGAACACGATCGCCGCCAGAGCGGCAAAGACAAAGCCGCCGAAATAGAGGCCTGTGGCGATGATGACGACGAGAATGGCGGCGGAGATGATTCGAGGCCCAAGGTCGGTCCAGGAGCGGGTCGGCGGGGCTGAGCCTGAAGGGCCGGGAGACGTCACCTCACTCGCGCCTCGACGCCCCCGTAGCGGCGATCACGGCCGGAATAGTCCTCGAGCACGCGGCGGAAGGCCGCCTCGTCGAAATCCGGCCAGTTTTCGTCGACGAACACCAATTCGGCATAGGCGCCCTGCCACAGCAGGAAGTTGGAGACGCGCTGCTCGCCGCTGGTGCGGATGATGATGTCGGGGTCAGGCATGCCGGAGGTGTAAAGCGCCCGCCCGATGGTGTCCTCGGTGATGTCCTCGGCCTTCAGATTTCCGGCCGCCACCAGCCCGGCGATGCGGCGCACGGCCTCGGCGATCTCGGCCTTGCCGCCGTAGTTGAAGGCGACCTGGAGTCGTAGCCCTGTGTTCATCGCGGTGGTCGTTTCGACCTCGGCGATCAGCCGGCGCAGGCTGTCGTCCAGGCCCTCGCGGGAACCGATGATCTTGACCCGCACATTGTTGCGGTGGAGTTTTTCGAGGTCCGATGCAACAAACCGGCGCAACAGCCCGAAAATGAAGCTGACTTCATCCTTTGGCCGGCTCCAGTTCTCCGACGAGAAGCTGAACACGGTCAAATAGCCGACGCCGTAGTTGATGCAGCTTTCGACCAGCGCCCGCAGTGCCTTCACACCGGCGACGTGACCTTCGGTACGCGGCTTGCCACGCGCCTTCGCCCAGCGGCCATTGCCATCCATGATGACCCCGACATGCGCCGGAATCCGCAGTTCAGGCCGTAAGGCGGCGCGCTGCTGGCTGGCGGGTTCATTGGACATAAATGGCCCTCCAGGGCCGAATTGGTTGCACGCAGGCTAAACCTGCATGATTTCCCGTTCCTTAGCGCCGAGCACAGCATCCACCTCGCCGACCGCCTCATCGGTGGCCTTTTGCACCAGATCGGAATTGGTGCGGCTGTCGTCCTGGCTCATATGGCCGCCTTTTTCGAGCGTCTTGAGCAAATCCATCCCGTCACGCCGAATATGGCGAATGGCGACCCGCGCTGCCTCGGCATAATTGTGAGCGACCTTGGTCAACTCGCGCCGGCGCTCTTCGTTCAGTTCGGGCAGCGGCACGCGGATGGTGGCGCCCTCGGTCGAAGGATTGAGGCCGAGGCCGGAATTGCGGATCGCCTTGTCGACGGCGGGCGCCATCGTGCGGTCCCACACGGAAACCAGCAGCATCCGGGCCTCCGGCACGGTCACCGTCGCAATCTGTTGCAGCGGCATACGGGTGCCGTAGGCTTCAACCATCACCGGCTCGAGCAGGCTGGCGCTGGCGCGGCCGGTCCGCAGACCGGTGAGTTCATCGCGCAGCGACAGGATCGATTTCTGCATGCGGGTCTTCATCTCATCGAGTGAGAATGACGGCACCTGAGCCATAGCCAAGTCCTCCTATTTCTTTGGGACGCCGACGAAGGTCGAACGGGTTTTTCCGCTCAGCACGCCCATCAGTCCCTCTTTGTCGTCGAGAGCATAAACCAGTATCGGCAGGCCGTTGTCGCGCGCAAGCGCGAAGGCCGCCGTGTCCATGACTTTGAGATCGCGGCTGATGACTTCGTCATAGCTCACAGTCTCATAGCGCGTCGCCTTCGGGTTCTTCTTGGGGTCTTCGGTATAGACGCCGTCGACCTTGGTGCCCTTGAGCAGCACGTCGCATTCGAGTTCGATCGCCTTGAGCGCCGCCGCCGTATCGGTGGTGAAGAACGGATTGCCGGTGCCGCCGGCGCAGACCACGACAAACCCATCATCGAGCGCCAGCTTGGCGGCCCGGGCGGTAAAGCTGTCGGCGACGGACGGCATGGTCAGCGCCGAGAACACCTTGGATTTGACCCCGGCGCGGGTGATGGCATTGCTCAGCGCCAGCGAATTGATGACGGTGCCGAGCATCCCCATCAAATCGGCGGTGACGCGGTCGGTGCCCTCAACCGCCACGGCTTTGCCGCGCATGATGTTGCCGGCCCCGATGACGATGGCGATCTGGACGCCGGCATGCGCGGCATCGACGATCTGACCCGCCATGGCGTTGAGGAATTTAGGCTGGATGCCAAACGACTGGTCGCCGGCCAGCACTTCGCCGGAGACTTTCAGGAGGATGCGCTTGTAACTGGGTTTGGCCATCGGCGCCCCTCGTGGGAAGAGGCCGCGCGGGCGATTCCTGCGGCGGCGAGAGGTTTAGAACAAAACGCGTCCCGATCCCAGAACGCTTTATGCAGTAAGTCCTTATTTCCCCGCGCCGTTTTTGCGCAACCGCACGGCGAAGAAATCGGCCGGGCCTTGTGGGCCCAGCCGCGGTTTCAGATCAGGGTGCCGGCTGCTGCGGCACGCCGGACGTGGCGGCCACCTCGGCGGCGAAGTCGGTCTCGGCCTTCTCGATACCCTCGCCCAGCGAATAGCGCACGAACTTGGTCACCTTGATCGGCGCGCCGGCGTCTTTTTCGGCCTTGGCGACGATGTCTTTGACCTTGCTCTCGCCGTCAATGACGAAAGTCTGCGCCAGGAGCGTCGACTCTTCGAAGAACTTGCGGATCCGGCCTTCGACCATCTTGGCGATGACCTCGGCGGGCTTGCCCGATTCCTTGGCCTGCTCGGTGAAAATCTCGCGCTCTTTGGCCACCACCGCCGGATCGATGTCGTCGGGCGACACGGACAGCGGATTGGTGTTGGCGATGTGCATGGCGAGTTGCTTGCCGAGGCCGGTGAGCACCGCCTTGTCGCCGGTCGACTCGATGCCGACGATCACGCCGAGCTTGCCCATGCCGGGCTTCACCGTGTTGTGGACGTAGGAGCCGATGATGCCATCGACGACCTCGATCACCTGCGAACGGCGCAGATTCATGTTCTCGCCGATCTTGGCGATGGCATCCGTCAGCTCGGCCGCAACCGACCGGCCGGTGCCGGGGAACGGCATTTCGGCCAGCTTCTCGATCGAGCCCTTGGCGTCGAGCGCCAGCTTGGCCACATTGCCGACAATGCCCTGGAACTGCTCGTTCCGGGCGACGAAATCGGTCTCGGAATTGACCTCGACGATCGCCGCCTTGGTGCCGTCCTGGGCAACGCCCACGAGGCCTTCGGCCGCAACGCGTCCAGCTTTCTTGGCGGCCTTGGCGAGGCCGCGCGTGCGCAGCCAGTCAACCGCGGCTTCCATGTCGCCGCCAGTCTCCTCAAGCGCCTTCTTGCAATCCATCATGCCCACGCCAGTAGCTTCGCGGAGCTCTTTGACCTGCTGTGCAGTGACTGCCATTTCGATCACCTTTCATGCGGCCCCGAACCGGGGCCGCGCCTATCGACTGAAAATGAAGCGGGCGTAACGCCCGGCTACGCGGCGGGGGCGGCGTCGAGCGCCGGCTCTGCCGGAGCAGTCTCGGCCGCGCCGAGATCGGCACCACGGCCGGCCGACGAGCGGGCAATACCATCGATCGCGGCCTTGGCGATCAGCGAGGTGTAAAGCTCGAGGGCGCGGGCGGCGTCGTCATTGCCCGGGATAGGGAAATCGATCGGGTCGGGATCGGAGTTCGAGTCGATGATCGCGATCACCGGAATGTTGAGCCGGCGGGCTTCCTTGATGGCGTTCGCCTCTTTGTTCGTGTCGATCACGAACAGCAGATTCGGCAGATTGCCCATATCCTTGATACCGCCGAGATCGCGGTCGAGACGCGCGCGCTCACGGTCGAGCAGCAGGCGCTCCTTCTTGGTGAGGCCGTCGGCTTCGGTGCTCTCGAGCTCGCGCAGGCGCGAGATCGACTTCGAAATCGTCTGCCAATTGGTGAGCGTGCCGCCCAGCCAGCGGGAATTGACGAAATACTGAGCCGACTGGCGAGCCGCCTCGGCGACGAGCGGTGCCGCCTGGCGCTTGGTGCCCACGAACAGCACGCGGCCACCATCGGCGACGGTGTCGGAGACGAGCTGCAGCGCGCGGCTCAGCATCGGCACGGTCTGGCCGAGGTCGAGAATGTGGATGTCGTTCCGGACGCCGAAGATGAAGCGCTCCATCTTGGGGTTCCAGCGGTGCGACTGGTGGCCAAAATGCACGCCTGCTTCGAGCAGCTGACGCATGGAAAAATCGGGCACGGCCATGAAATGGCGATCCTTTACCGGTTGTACCTCGACGAAGCGCGTAGCGGTTTCCCGCCACCGGATGGAGCAACCGGATCATCCCGGCGCGCCGACCTCGTCTGTGAATTACGCCCAGGAAATTCCCGAACGCGCGGCCGATATAGGGGAATCGGGGGGGAAGCGCAAGGCGGACTGTCGTCCCGCCTAAGCGGCGGCCTTGGGATCGGCCGCGGCTAGCAATAGCCGGACTCTCTCAATGTCTTCAGCCGTGGCCGGATTGTAAACGACCATCTCAAGGTCCGGGCGGCCGTCAACGACGAAGGACGAGTATTCGAGTTTGAGAACGCCGGCGTGCGGGTGACGGATCGATTTGACGGCTTCGGTATAGGTGCTGCGGACGTCGTTCTCCGCCCAGATCATCGCGAACTCAGGACTTACGCGACCGAGCTCGTCGACCAGCGCCTGCACCATGGCGGCGGCGCCACTCCGAGCCACATCGGCGCGGAAGGCTGCGACGACGTACCGAGCTGAACGCAGCCAATCCGGCTGCGTTTCTCGCATCTGCTGGTCGAGGAACATGGCGCGCAGCACGTTGCGTTGCCCGGGCGGCATCTTGCTGTAGTCGTGCAGGATGATGGTCGCGGCGCGATTCCATGCGACGATATCCCAGGTCGAAGTGCGCACGGTGGCGGCGGCGAGCGGGAAGGAATCGAGGACACGCTGCAACTGCGGTGAAACGCCCTGCGGCGGCCGGTAGTGCACGTCGGGCGGGCGACCGAGGCCGAGCAAGAACAGATGCTCGCGCTCGACTTCAGTGAGTACCAGAGCCTTGGCGATCCGGTCGAGCACATCGGCCGATGCCGCGCCGCCCCGGCCCTGCTCCAGCCAAGTGTACCACGTGGCGCTGACATTGGCGCGATGCGCGACTTCCTCGCGCCTCAGACCCGGAGTGCGGCGCCGGGTCATCGGCAGCCCAAAGGCGGCCGGGTCGAGTCTCGTACGCCGGGCTTTGAGGTAGCTGCCCAACAAATTCTCGTCCGCGACAGGCATGTCCTGTTATTCCTTATACCGGGATAAGATCACTACTTTAACAGAATAGAAGACGAGACGATATCGCAGCAGTCACTCTGCGGAAGGATATCGTCATGCGTGTTTTTGTCACTGGAGCGAGCGGATGGGTCGGCTCCGCCGTCGTCAACGAACTCCTCGCCACCGGGCACTCCGTGCTTGGCCTCGCCCGCTCTGACGCGAGTGCTGAAGCTGTGCGAAGGGCCGGCGCTGAAGTCTATCGCGGCTCGCTCGAGGATCCCGAAAGCTTGCGCAAAGGCGCGGCCACCGCCGATGGCGTGATCCACACCGCGTTCAGCCACGACTTCTCGAAATTCGTGCAGAATGGCCAGGACGAAATGCGGGCCATTGCGGCGCTCAGCGATGAGCTGAAGGGGTCGGGCAAGCCGCTGGTCGTAACGTCCGGACTTGCCTTCCTCGGCGGCGGCAGACTGGCAACCGAGGACGAGGCCGTTGCGGCCGGCACGCACGCCGTGCCGCGGGACCCCGAAACACCAACAATGGCTGCCGCAGGCAACGGCGTCCGCTCGTCATTCGTCCGGTTGTCGCCGTCCGTCCATGGCGACGGCGACAAAGGCTTCGTTCGCATGCTTATCGACATCGCGCGTGCCAAAGGCGTCTCCGCCTACATCGGCGATGGACTCAACACCTGGGCGGCGGTGCATCGCTTTGACGCCGCCAAATTGTTTGCGCTCGCGCTGCAACACGGCGTGGCGGGCGCCCACTATCACGCTGCCGCCGAACAAGGCGTCATTTTCCGCGACATCGCCGAGGCCATCGGTCACGGCTTGAACTTGCCAATTGTCAGCATAGCTCCTGACAAGGTGGCCGAGCATTTCGGCTGGTTCGCGAACTTTGCGGGCATCAATTGCCGCGCCTCGAGCGAAAAAACCCAGCACGACTTGGGTTGGGCGCCGACCGGGCCGGGACTGATCGAGGACATCAATCAGGGCCACTACTTCGCCTAAGGCCGCGACGGTGTGCGGCTAGTTCAACCTCACATCCACCACGCCATCGAGCGATTTGATCCCGCCCGCAATCGCCGGGGTGAGCATGAACCGTTCGCGCAGTTCGATCTCGTACTCCTTCGCCCCGTTGTCCCGCGAGACGATGAAAATCACCTGCCCTTCGCCCGGCTTCAGCTGGGCGCGGATCGGGCCGAGGGATTTGACGTCGCCGGCAAAGATGGTGAGACGCTTGCCGGCCTTTTGCGCCGCTTCATCGAGCGCCACGGCCGACATCAGCCGCAGGCTGACGCCGTCGGGGCGCTCGTCGGCCTCGACGGTTAAGATCACCGAGCGGCCGGGCACAAGGATCTTGCCGTAGGCTTCGACCACCTCGGAAAAACCGATGACTTCGTAGCTGCCTGAGGGATCGCTGAGGCTCAGCGACAGCATCGGCGTGCCCTTCTTGGTGCGTCGGTCGGCGCGGGTGGCGATGGTGCCGGCGAGCCGGCCGGCCGACAGTTCGCCCTCCTTCACGCCGTGCTCGAAGCGCGTGTAGGGCATGATCCTCATGTTCTCGAACAGCCCGGCATAATCGTCGAGCGGATGCGCCGAGATGTGGAAGCCGATGGCCGAGCGCTCGCGCTCCAGCCGGTCGGCGAGGTTCCATTGCGGCAGGCTCTGTTGCAGCCGGATCGGCTCGGGCGTGTCGGAGGCGAACATGTCGATGATGCCATCCGACGCATTGGCATTGGTGCGCTGCGCCGTGGCGACGACCATGTCGATGGCGGCAAAAGCCTGCTCGCGCTTGGGCACGAGGCAGTCGAAAGCCCCTGCATTGACCAGCGTTTCGAGTGTCCGCTTGTTGATGATGCGCGGATCGACCCGGGTGGCAAAATCGGCGAGGTCGGCGAACGGCGTCGTGCCGCGCGCCATGACGATGTGCTCGGCGACCGCCTGCCCGACGCCCTTGATGGCGCCGATGGCGTAAAAAATCTTGCCGTCGCGGCCGGTGAACACGGCTTCCGAGGTGTTGACCGACGGCGCCACGATCTCGATGCCGTGCTTTTTGGCGTCTTCGCGGTATTCGTTGAGCTTGTCGGTATTGGCCATGACGTAGGTCATGGAGGCGGCCATGAATTCCTGGAAGAAATGCGTCTTCAGATAGGCCGTCTGGTAGGTGATGTAGCCGTAGGGCGCCGAGTGCGATTTGTTGAAACCGTATTCGGCGAATTTGGCGCAGGCATCGAAGATCGTGTTGGCGAGCCCGCGCGGAATGCCGTGCTGCTCCAGCGCGCCCTTGAGGAAACGATCGCGCTGCGCGTCCATCTCCGACTTGATCTTCTTGCCCATGGCGCGGCGCAGCAGATCGGCTTCGGCGAGCGTGTAGCCGGCCAGTGATTTGGCAACCTGCTGCACCTGCTCCTGGTAGGTGATGACGCCGTAGGTTGCCTCAAGGATCGGCTTCAGCAGCGGGTGCAGATATTCGACGTCCTCGTCACCGCGCTTGCGGGCGCAATAGGTCGGAATGTTTGCCATCGGGCCCGGGCGATAGAGCGCGACGAGCGCGATGAGGTCCTCGAACCGGTCAGGCCGCATGTCGACCAGCGCCCGCCGCATGCCCGGGCTTTCCACCTGGAACACGCCGACCACGTCGCCCTTGGTCAGCTTCTCGAAGGTTTCCGCATCGTCGATCGGGATATCGGTCAGGGCGAATTTGGTGCCGTTGCGGTTGATCATCTTGACCGCGTGGTCGAGCACCGTGAGCGTCGTCAGGCCGAGGAAGTCGAACTTCACCAGCCCGGCCGGCTCCACCCATTTCAGCGAATATTGCGTGACCGGCATGTCGGAGCGCGGATCGCGATACATCGGCACGAGTTCGGTCAACGGTCGCTCACCGATGACGATACCTGCAGCGTGCGTCGAGGCGTGGCGGTAGAGCCCTTCGAGCTTTTGCGCCACGGTCAGCAATTCGCGGACGGTTTCGTCCTCGTCGCGCATCGCCTTGAGCTGCGGCTCAAGGTCGAGCGCCTGCTGCAGTGTGACCGGATTGGCCGGATTGGCGGGGATCAGCTTCGAGATGCGATCAACCTGCCCGTACGGCATTTGCAACACGCGGCCGACGTCGCGCACCACCGCCTTAGCCTGCAGCGTCCCGAACGTGATGATCTGGGCGACCTGGCCCTCGCCGTACTTACCCTGCACGTATTTGATGACTTCGCCGCGCCGGTCCTGGCAGAAATCGATATCGAAATCCGGCATCGACACGCGATCCGGGTTGAGGAAGCGCTCGAACAGCAGATCGTAGCGCAGCGGATCGAGGTCGGTGATGGTGAGCGCATAGGCCACCAGCGAGCCGGCGCCCGAACCGCGGCCCGGCCCGACCGGGATATCCTGCGCCTTGGCCCATTGGATGAAATCGGCGACGATCAGGAAATAGCCCGGATATTTCATCTTGATGATGACGCCGAGCTCGAACTCCAGCCGCTCCTCGTATTGGGCCTCGGTGAAGCCCTCAGCCATGCCGTAATGGGTGAAGCGGTGCCGCAAGCCAGCCCGCGCATCGACGCGCAGCCGCTCGGCTTCGGCCGCGAGCCCCTCTTCCTCGGTCTGATCCGGGGAGGCGGCAAAGCGCGGCAGGATCGGCCCGCGCGTCTTCGGCCGGTAGCTGACCCGGCGGGCGATCTCGACAGTATTGTCGAGCGCTTCGGGTAGATCGGCGAACAGCTCCGCCATCTCGTCGCGCGATTTGAAATAATGTTCTGGAGTGAGCTTCCGGCGCTGCGTCTGGGCCACCACCGATCCGGACGCGATGGCCAACAGCGCGTCATGCGCTTCGTAGTCGCCACGGGTGCCGAAAAACGGCTCGTTGGTGGCGACCAGCGGCACGCCACAGCGATAGGCATACTCGATCAGCTTGATTTCGTTGGCGGCCTCCTGCGGCCGGCCATGCCGCTGCAATTCGACATAGAGGCGGTCGCCGAACAGCTCGCGCAGCGCATCCAGCCGATGCTCACCCTGGGCATCAAGGCCCTGCGCGAAATACGGGTCGATGGCGCCCTCCGGGCCGCCGGTGAGACAGATGACGCCATCGACATTGGCCTTGTTGAGCCAGCCGATCTGCGCCGCCGCCCTGCCCGCGTCGCTCTCGAGATAGGCGCGGCTGACGAGCTTGCTGAGGTTAGCATAGCCGGTCTCATTGGTGGCGATCAGCACCACGCCGCCCTTGCCGAACTGGCCGCGGTCATGGACGCGCTCCATCATCCGGTCGGCGGGCGGCTCGAAATCGAGCACCAGTTCCGCGCCAAGCAGTGGCTGCACGCCCTTGCCGGCCGCTTTTTCGGAGAATTCGAGCGCTCCGAACAGATTGTTCGTGTCGGCGACGCCGAGCGCCGGCTGCTTATCGGCCTTCGCCAGATCGAGCAGCGTGCCGAGCTTCAGCGCGCCTTCGAGCAGCGAATATTGCGAATGGATGTGGAGGTGGATGAAGCCGGGGCCAGCCATGAGATGTCCTAAACTGATGGATATCTGGGGCCAACCCGATACGCCTTCAATCCACACGTCACACGAGTCGGCTGGCCATATCCATCCAGCACAGCGTCGCCCCGCCGAATCCGCACAGAGCTACCATCGCCATCATGTCTTTCACGAAACTGAGCATCTCGATCTCCTGCGTTGCTTGTTTGTTCTTATATGTTCGGTATTTGTTCTCGTCCAGCAACATCGGTGTAACCGTTAATCAGGGGTAAATACCCCTCCACCGGCAGGCGCGAGGCCCTTCCCAGACGCGGCGTCCATGCTAAGAAACAGCATGCTCAAAACCCTCCTCGTTCCGCTCCTTCTCGTCGCAGCCACCGGTCCGACCTTTGCCGCCATCGATCGCGCGACGGCCGTCACCACCCTCGCCAGGCTCTTCAACTCGGCGGAGTTCTGCAACCTCTCGATCAGCCGCGCGAAAGTGCAGGCGTATCAAGTAGCGAACACGCCGGCCGACGATGCGCTGTTCAATGTCGACGTGTTCCGCGCCACCCACGACCTCTCCACCCAGCAGAAGTCCTGGACCAAGGAGCAGACCGCCACCTACTGCAAGACGGCAGTGGAGACCGCCAAAACGCTCGACATGGGCCTCTGATGGATCAGGCGGCCAAGGCCGGCGCGTTCGAGGCACTGCATGAGCGCAACAAGCTCTTCGTCATCCCCAATCCCTGGGACGGCGCAAGCGCCAAGCTGCTGGCGTCGCAGGGCTTCGAAGCGCTGACCACGACGAGCGCCGGCCTCGCCTTCGTCCTCGGCCTGCCCGACGGTGGCGTCACGCGCGAGCAATCGCTGTGGAACGCCAAGCTGATCGTCGACAGCGTCGATATCCCGGTCGCCGCCGACCTTGAGAACGGCTTTGGGCACACGCCCGAGGATGCGGCCGAGGCAATCCGGCGTGCGGCGGAGATCGGTCTCGTCGGCGGCTCGATCGAGGACGCGACCGGCGACACCGCCAATCCGATCTACGACTTCAATCTCGCCGTCGAGAAGGTCGCGGCGGCGGCTGAAGCCGCCCACGCGCTCGATTTCCCGTTTGCGTTCGTGGCGCGAGCGGAAGGTTTTCTGCACGTCCGGCCGGACCTCGACGAAATCATCAAGCGCCTGCAGGCATTCGAGAAAGCTGGCGCCGATGTGCTGTTCGCGCCGGGATTGCCGACCATCGAGGCGATCCGCCTGGTCGTGCAATCGGTCACCAAACCGGTGAACGTCGTGCGCGGCGGGCCTGGGCCGACCTTAGCCGAACTGCAAGCAGCCGGCGTCCGTCGCGTCAGCCTCGGCGGCTCGCTATCGCGTGTCGCCTACACGGCTCTCAAGAAGGCCGGCGAGGAATTGCTGGCCACCGTCACATTCGGCTTTGGCGACGGACTGCTGACCACCGGCGAGGTTAATAAGCTGATGACTGGCTAAAGCACCAGCGGCTGCACCAGCCCATCCTTGATGGTTACGATCCGGTCGGCGCGCCGGGCCAGATCGTGATTGTGCGTGGCGATCAGCCCAGCGGCGCCTTCGCCCCGGATCAACTCCTGCAGCGCCGCGAACACCAGTTCGCTCGTCGCCGGATCGAGGTTGCCGGTCGGCTCGTCCGCCAGGATGACCCGCGGATGGTTGGCCGCGGCGCGTGCGATGGCGACGCGCTGCTGCTCGCCACCGGACAACTCTGCCGGCCGGTGGCTGGCGCGCTGGCCGACATTGAGCAGATCGAGCAATTCGCGCGAGCGCTTGTCCGCCGCCGCCTGCTTCTTGCCGGCGATGAGCTGCGGGATCGAGACGTTCTCGAGCGCCGAGAACTCCGGCAGCAGATGGTGGAATTGGTAGACGTAGCCGATGGTGGTGCGGCGCAAAAGCGTGCGGCCCCGCTCGCTCAGCGCAACAGTCGGTGTGCCGGTGATCTCGATCTCACCCGACTGCGGCCGCTCCAGCAGCCCGCTCAGATGCAGCAGCGTCGATTTGCCGGCACCCGAGGGTGCGACGATCGCCACCAACTCGCCGCTCTGCACCTCGAGGTCAGCCGCCTCGAGCACGCGCACCATCGTGTCGCCCTTGCCGTAATGCCGGTGGACGCCGCGCAGTCTCAGATGCGGCTCACTCATATCGGAGCGCCTCGACCGGGTCGTATTGCGCCGCGCGCCACGCCGGATAGAGCGTTGCAAGGAAGCTGAGGCCGAGCGCCAGGCAAGCCACCACCGACACTTCTGTGACATCGATCTTGGACGGCAGGGTCGACAGGAAAAACACCTCCGGCGGAAAGATCGGGACGTTGGTGAGGTTGGAGAAGAACGCGCGGAGCGGCTCGGCATTCGAGGCGACGATCAGCCCGAGCGCTAGCCCGATCAGCGTCCCACCAACGCCAATGGCCGTGCCCGTCATCGAAAAGATGCGCATGATGGAGCCGCGTGTCGCGCCCATCGTACGCAGCACTGCGATGTCGCTGCTCTTGTCCTTCACCAGCATGATCAGGCTGGAAATGATGTTGAAGGCGGCAACGAGGATGATCATCGACAGGATGACGAACATCACCACGCGCTCCACCTGCAGCGCCGAAAAGAACGTCTCGTTGCGCTGCTGCCAATCATACAGGATCAACGGCCGGTCGACCTCCTTCTGGATGCGGTCACGGACGGCCGCCACATTGTCGGGATCGTCGATGAACACCTCGATCGCTGTCGCCTGGTATTGCCGCTCATAGGCGGCATCGATCTCAGCGTCTGTGGCGTCAGGCCCAGGCGGCGCAACGCCGGGCTTCAGCACGTCCTCGAACAGCTTGAAGTAGCTCTGCGACGCCTTCATCGGCATGTAGATGTAGAAACTGTCGAACTCGACCATGCCGAGGTTGAAGATGACGTTGACCGGATAGCTGCGGATCTGCGGCGTCTTGCCGAACGGCGTATTGGACCCGTTGGGGTTCACGATGGTCACCGGATCGCCGATGGTGACACCGAGCTTTTCGGCCAGCCGCTGGCCGATGGCGATGCCCTGGCTCTGGTCCCACTGGTCCCAGCCGCCCAGCACAGCGCCCTTCTTCAGCAGCGTCAGCTTGTCGATCGAGGCCGCCGAGATGCCACGCACTGAAACGCCGCTCGACTCCTGCTGGCCCGAGGCGAGTGCCTGCCCTTCGACATAGGGGATGGCGTAGAGAACCCCGTTCACCTTCTCGAGCTTCATCGCCGTCGCGTCGTAATCGGTGAATTTCGCGTCGATCGGATAGGCGGTGAAATGGCCGTTGAGACCGAGGATCTTGGTCAGCAGTTCGGCGCGAAAACCGTTCATCACCGACATCACCACGATCAGCGTTGCGACGCCGATGGCGACGCCGATGACGGTGAGCGCCGAGATCACCGAGATAAAGGTGTCGCGGCGGCGCGAGCGCAGATAGCGCCCCGCCAGCATCCATTCGAAACGCGAGAACGGGCCGGCGCTTTCTTGCGATCCGGTCGCGGCGGTATCGGTCAAACCTTGTCCCGCCTTTGCGGCTCGACCAGCGATCTGACCCGCTCGACCGCGTCGGCCAGCGGCAGGGTTTCGCGCTCGCCGCTCTTTCGGTGCTTGATCTCCGCCTGGCCCTCCTTTAGGCCGCGCGGCCCAAGGATGATCTGGTACGGGATGCCGATCAAATCGGCTGTGGCGAATTTGGCGCCGGCGGGCTGGTCCCGATCATCGTAGAGCGTATCGAGACCGGCGGCCTGCATCTGCGCGTAAAGGCTCTCGCAGGCCGCGTCGGTGTCCTTGTCACCGGCCTTGAGATTGATCAACTCGGCCTCGAACGGCGCCACCGACACCGGCCAGATGATGCCGTTGTCGTCGTGGCTCGCTTCGATGATGGCAGGAACCAGCCGGGTCGGGCCAATGCCGTAACTGCCCATATGGACGACTATGTCCTTGCCGTCCGGACCGGTGACTGTGGCTTTCATCGGCTCGGAATACTTCGTTCCGAAGTAGAAAATGTGGCCGACTTCGATGCCGCGCGCCGAAAGCTGCTTGTCCGCCGGAACCTCGGATTTGAACTTTGCGTCATCGAGCATCTCGTCGGTCGCAGCATAGAGCGACGTCCAGTCCCGAAAGATCGGCGACAGGTCGCCGCGATAATCGGTGTCGATCGCCGGGATCGGCTTGTTGACGAGGTCGGCGTGGAGGAACACCGCGCTCTCACCGGTGTCGGCGAGGACGTGGAACTCGTAGCTCAAATCGCCGCCGATCGGGCCGCTGTCGGCCTTCATCGGGATGCCGACCAGCCCCATGCGGTGAAAGGTGCGCAGATAGGCCACGAACATCCGGTAGAAAGCCTCCGTGGCCTTTTCCTTGTCGAGGTCGAAGGAATAGGCATCCTTCATCAGGAATTCACGCGACCGCATGGTGCCGAAACGCGGCCGGACCTCGTCGCGGAATTTCCATTGCACATGATAAAGATTCAGCGGCAAGTCTTTGTAAGACCGTACATAAGTCCTGAAAATGTCAGTGATCATCTCCTCATTAGTCGGGCCGAAGAGCATCTCGCGCTTGTGCCGGTCCTCCATGCGGAGCATTTCCTTGCCATACGCCTCGTAGCGCCCGGATTCGCGCCACAGATCAGCCGGCTGCAGCGTTGGCATCAACAGCTCGATGGCGCCGGAGCGATCCTGCTCTTCCTCAACGATCTTGGTGACCTTCTCCAGGACCCTAAAGCCCAGCGGCAGCCACGAATAGGAGCCGGCCGCCTGCTGCTTGATCATCCCGGCCCGCAGCATGAGCTTGTGCGACACGATCTCGGCCTCCTTCGGAGACTCTTTGAGAACGGGCAGGAAATATCGGCTCAAACGCATGAAAACCCCACGTAAACCCGATCGACTCGGCCCCGGTTCGTGCCCCATCCAAATCGCATCGGTCAAGACCGCGCAAGTCTGCCAAGAGTCGCGAAATCGATACAGAATCTAGGTGACAGCACGTAGTCGTCTTGTTACGATCTTTGGCAATAAAACACAGGCAGCAACAAGCTGCCGGACGCCGACACGTCAAGGGAGGAGCGCTGGCCGCCGCTTAATCGTGTGCCTAAGACCAGCGTATTGTCGTCAAACTATTCACGGCAGAGCTCTTGCGCTCTGCCTTTCTTTTTGTGCTGGTTCCGGAAGGACTTAGCTCCAATATTCCTGGAGCCATTGGGCACTGAGGGCCCACAGCAGCAGCGCGGTCACCGGGATCGACAGCAACGTCGTCCACAGCACGCGGCGCCACCACATCGGAGTAACGGGCGCGCCACGCTCGGTGCCCTGGATGTAGTGGCCGGTGTCGATCTGATTGCGCACGCCGAAGGGCAGCACGACGAACAGGCACGTCCACCAGACGACGAAGTAGATAGCAAAAAAAGTGGCCGGCGCGATCATCGTTTAAGGTGCTCAACATATGGCCTTCGAACGATAAAAAAACGCGTTCGAATGGTCTTTCGGAACAATCTATATACGGTGAACGAACACCGTCACATTGGGCTTTTTGCCCCACCACGCATTCACCTCGCCACGCACCGCCCGCTGCAACGCCGTATCGACCAGTTCCGGGTCGGCGCGGCGCTTCGGCGGGATCGACTTGAGCGCCCCGTTGATGGTTTTGCGGACGAGTTGTGTGAGCGACTCCTCGTCATCCTCAACCTCGGGCAGCCCCTCGATGGCGAGATCCGGACCTGAGACGATGGTGCCGCGGGAATCGACCACGAGGCTGACCCCGATATGGCCGCCGAACGACAACCGGCGGCGGCCCTTCACGCCGCTTTCCTCGGGCGTGCAGAGAATGTTGCCGTCGAGATAGAGCTCGCCGACGCGCACTTCGCTGGGGAACTGCATGACATCGGGAAACAGCCGAACCATATCGCCATTGCGGGCGTGGATGACCGTCTTGATGCCGTGCTGCCGGCCGAGCGCGGCATGCGCTTCGAGATGCACCGCCTCACCATGGACCGGGATGAGGATTGCCGGCTGCACCCAGTCGTAGAGCCGCTTCAGTTCCTCGCGACGCGGATGGCCAGTGGTGTGAACGAGACCATCGCGCTGCGTGATGACCTCAATGCCACGGTCGATGAACAAATTCTGGATGTCGATGACTTCGCGTTCATTGCCGGGGATCGCCCAGGACGAAAAGATCATCCGGTCGCCAGCATTGAGATCAATCGCAGGATGTTCGCCACGCGCGATGCGGGCGATGGCGGCGCGTGGCTCACCCTGCGAACCGGTACATAGAACGACGATCTTGTTACGCGGCAAAGTCTTGAAGGCGTCCTGATCGAGGAACGGACCAACGCCTTCGAGCATTCCCAATTCGCGCGCAATGCCGGAAATTCGATGCATGGCGCGACCCGACATCACGACCTGCCGGCCAGCCTTTTCGGCAGCGCGAGCGACGGAGATGAGGCGGCCAACATTGGAGGCGAAGGTAGTGATCGCCACCCGATGCGGGGCGTTGGCGATGAGCGCCGCGAGCGTCGCAGCGACCGCATCCTCGCTCGGGCTCTCGCCGTCCTTGAGCGCGTTGGTGGAGTCGCAGATCAGCGCGATGGGGATGCCTTCAGCGCCCAGTTCGCGGAACCGCTTCTCGTCCGTCGCTGGCGCCGCGATGGGGCGCGGGTCGAGCTTCCAGTCGCCAGTGTGGATGACGCGCCCAACCGAGGTAGTGATGGCAAGTGCGCAAGATTCGGGGATCGAGTGCGCGACGTTGATCGCCTCGATCGTGAACGGACCAAGGGTGAAGGGCTTGCCCACCTGCATCGGTCGCACCGCGACATTGTCGACGATGTTGTCGGAGGCGCGCTTGGCACTGAGCATCGCGGCGGTAAAAGCGGTCGCATACACCGGCCGGTCGAACGCTGGCCATAGGTCAAGCACGGCGCCGTAGTGGTCCTCGTGACTGTGCGTGAGAATCAGCCCGAGCACGTCGTCGGCATTGTCCTCGAGAAAGCTCGGATCGGCCATGATCAGCTCGATGCCCGGCTGCGACGGCCCCGCAAAGGTCACGCCACAATCGATAACGATCCACTTGCGCGCATTGCTTGGCCCAAAACCATAGGCCGCCATATTCATGCCGATCTCGCCGACGCCGCCCAGCGGAACGAAGACCAATTCGTCTGGAAGGGGTGCCGGCATCAGATCCTCACACCGGCGGTAACGCCGAAATGCACGTCGCCGGCGGAAATGGCGATGCGCGAATTGTCATTGGCCCGAACAATCAACCGGCCGGTGTCGTCGATAGCTTCAAAGATGCCCCGCACCACGTCGCCGTCGCGGTTGACCGCGACTTCGGCGCCGATCCCGGCGGCCGAGGCCCGCCACAGCCGCAGGATGTCGGCAACGTTATCGCCATTGTCCCAAAGTTCGTAGGCGACCACCCACTCCTCCGCCAGAAAGGAGAAGATGGTTTCGGCCGAGATTTCGTCGCCGAGCGCGCGCAGCGAGGTCGCCGGGTACGGCAGGCCCTCGGGCGCCGAAACAATATTGACGCCGAAGCCAATGACCACCGCACGGCGACCGTCTGGCCGTTTCTGGGCTTCGAGCAGGATGCCAGCAAGCTTGGCGCCGTCAGCCAGCAGGTCATTGGGCCATTTGAGCGCGATGCGATTGGCGCGCTCACCGGCGCCGTCGATGCCCTGCCTGATCGTACCGGCCGGCAGGCTCGCGGCGAGCGCCCGGTTGAGAGCCACGCCAGCGACGAAGCCGAGCGTCGCGGCAATGGCCGGGTCGCAATCGGGGACGATCATCAGGCTGGCCGCGAGATTGCCCGAGGGCGTCTCCCAGGCGCGGCCGCGACGGCCCCTGCCCGCATTCTGCTTCAGCGCCGCGAACCAGACTTCGCCGACATCGCCGGCTTCGGCGGCTTTGGCCGCCTCCGTGCTGGTCGAACCGATCTCGTCATAGCCAAAAACGCGGTAGCCCCGCGCAGTGGCCACGGGACCTAGCCAGAAGCTGGCCAACTAGAACAGGCTCCCGGCAGCGGCATGAGCCGCAGCATAAAGCGGTGAGCCAATCGTGACGAAATAGGTGACGATCAGGAAGCCTGCGACCGCCATGACAGCGGTAAGCTCGGCTGGGACGGGCATGAACTCGCTGGTGGGCTCGTCGAAATACATCACCTTGACGATGCGCAGGTAATAGAAGGCGCTCACCGCGCTCGCCAGCACGCCGATGACTGCGAGGACGAACAGATGCGCGTCGATGGCGGCGAGGAACACCTGCCACTTGGCAAAGAACCCAGCGAGCGGCGGTAGACCGATGAAGGAGAACATGATGATGGCGATGATGGCCGCAAGGAACGGTCGCTTCTGAGCAAGGCCCGCCATTTGCGGGATGGTTTCAACATAGCCTTCAGACGTGCGCATGCCCAGCATCGCGGCAAAAAAACCAATGGTCATGGTGACGTAGATCGGCAGGTACACCGCCACGCCCTCGACGCCGACCGCGGTGCCGGCAGACAACCCGACTAGCGCGAATCCGACATGGCCGATCGCCGAATAGGCCATGAACCGTTTGAGATTGGTCTGGCCGATCGCCGCAAAGGCCGCCAGCACCATCGAGGCGATGGAGAGAAAGACGATGATCTGCTGCCAGTCATGCGTGATCGAGCCGAACGGCACCGTCACCACCCGCACCATCAGGGCCATCGCCGCCACCTTGGGCGCGGCCGTGAAGAAGGCCGTCACCGGGGTCGGCGCGCCCTCGTACACGTCGGGAATCCACATGTGGAACGGCACCGCGGCCAGCTTGAAGGCGACGCCCGCGATGAGAAACACCACGCCGAAGATCAGCCCGATCGAACGGCCCGAACCGGCGATCACCGTGACGATCTGGTCGAGTTGCGTCATGCCGGTGAAGCCGTAGATCAGCGAAGCACCGTAGAGCAGCATCCCCGAACTGAGGGCGCCCAGCACGAAGTATTTCAGGCCGGCCTCGGCCGCTCTGGGGTCGTCGCGCCGCAGCGCCGTAACCACGTAGAGCGCCAGCGACTGCAGTTCGAGCCCGACATAGAGGCTCATCAAGTCGTTGGCCGAGGTCATCACCATCATGCCAAGTGTAGCGAGCAACACCAGGATGGCGTATTCGAACTTGTCGAGGCCGAAGGACTTGGCGGTCGAGGTCGACAGCACCAGCGTAAAGGCCGAGCAGCCCAGCAGCAGGATCTTCATGTAACGGGCGAAGGTGTCGTTGATGAAGCCGCCGTTGAACAGCACACCCTGAGCCGGCTGCCAGATGGCGACGGCAATCACCGCCATCAGCAACAGGATCGCAGCGACGGCAATGCCGTTCGATCGCTCGCGCGACCAGATCACGCCGACGATCAGCAGCACGATCGCCCCCACGGCGAGCAGCAGCTCCGGGTAGGCGGGCGCCAGGGCGGCGAAGCTGAGGAGATCGGATTTCATCTAGTTCACCGATGCGACCATGGCGGCAGTGCTGCCGATGGCCTTGGAGAAGTTTTCAGCGATGAGGCTCACCGATGCGGCGGTCGCATCGAGGATCGGCGCTGGGTAGAAACCGTAGAAGATGGTCAGCACGAGCAGCGTCCCCAGCACGGCAATCTCGCGCGCGTCGAGATCGAGGATGCTCTTGAGGGTGTCCTTGGTCAGCCCGCCAAAGATGATTCGGCGATACAGGAACAGCGCATAACTGGCCGACAGGATCACGCCGAACGTCGCAAAGAACACCACCCAGGTGTTGATCTGGAAGGTACCGATCATGGTGAGGAATTCACCGACGAAACCGGAGGTGCCCGGCAGGCCGACATTGGCCATGGTGAACACCATGAAGGCGGTGGCATAGCGCGGCATCCGCTCGACGAGACCGCCATAGGCAGCGATCTCACGGGTGTGCATGCGGTCGTAGATGACGCCGACGCAGAGGAAGAGTGCGGCCGAGACGATGCCGTGCGAGATCATCTGGAACACCGCGCCATGGACGGCCATGACGTTGCCCGAGAATATCCCCATCGTGACGAAGCCCATATGGGCGACGGACGAATAGGCGATGAGCTTCTTCATGTCGGTCTGCACCAGCGCGATGAGCGACGTCAGGATGATCGCCGCGACCGACAGCGTGAACACGAACGGCGCGAATCGCAGCGAGGCGTCCGGGAACATCGCCAGCGAGACGCGGATAAAGCCGTAACCACCGAGCTTCAGCAGGATCGCCGCCAGGATCACCGAGCCGGCGGTCGGCGCCTCGACGTGGGCCTCGGGGAGCCAGCGATGGAACGGCCACATCGGCATCTTCACCGCAAACGACGCGAAGAAGGCGAGCCACAGCCAGGTCTGCACGCCGGGGTCGAAATGGAACGCCAGCAGCTTGCGGATATCGAGCGTCCCGGCCTGCCAGTACATCGCCATGATGGCGAGCAGCATCAGCACCGAGCCGGTGAATGTGTAAAAGAAGAACTTGTACGCCGCCTGGATGCGCCGCTTGCCGCCCCAGATCCCGATGATCAGGAACATCGGGATCAGGCTGCCCTCGAAGAACACGTAGAACATGGCGAGGTCGAGCGTGGTGAACACGCCGATACACATCGTCTCGAGGATAAGGAAGACGATCAGGTAGTCGCGCACGCGGCTCTGGATCGGCTTCCAGCTCGACATGACGCAGATCGGGGTCAGCAGCGCCGTCAGCACGACGAACAGCATCGAGACGCCATCGACGCCCATGCGGTAGCCGATCGAATTGCCGATCCACTCGTAGTTCTCGACAAACTGGAAGCCCGCATTGGAATTGTCGAAGCGTGACCACATCCACAACGAGACGAGGAACGTGACCGTCGAGGTCACGAACGCGATCCAGCGCGCAAGGTTTTTACCGGCATCGTCGAGAGTCGGCACGAACAGCAGGATCACCACGCCAACGAGCGGCAGGAAGGTGACCAGCGAGAGGATGTGATCGAAGATGTTCACTTCAGCAGCCCCCCGACGGTAATGACCCAGGTGAGCAGCAGCGCGATACCGATCAGCATGACGAAGGCGTAAGTGTAGAGGTAGCCCGACTGCAGCTTGACCACCCTATTGGTGACGTCCTTCACGCGATGGCCGAGGCCCTCGACGATGGTCTGGTCAACCAGCCAGTCGTCAAAGCCCTTCCAGATCGCATTGCCGAGCCAGAATGCCGGCCGCACAAAGATGAGGTCGTAGAGCTCGTCGAAATACCATTTGTTGAGCAGGAATTTGTAGAGGCCGGGATTGGACGCGGCGAGGCGCGCCGGAGCGGCCTTGTCGACCATGTACATGTACCAGGCGAGCGCAAACCCGATGACCATGGCGACGGTCGCAGCCCAGTTGACCCACAGCGGCACCGAGTGCGCAGCTTCGTAGCGCTCGACCACCACGGCGACCGAACCGGCGAAGAAATGTTGGACCAGTTCGGGATTAGCGAAGAAGAACGCCGAAAACACGACGCCCGTCAGCACCGCGCCCGCGGCAAGCACGTAAAGCGGCACCAGCATCACCGGCGGGCTCTCATGCGCGTTGTCGTAGGCGCTGCCATGGGCATGACCCTGATCGTCGTGCGCATGATCGTCGTGGGCGGCCGGCGCATCGTGCTTGGGCTCGCCGTGGAAGGTCAGATGGATCAGGCGCCAGGAGTAGAAACTGGTGAATGCCGCAGCGATCGTCAGTGACCAGAACCCGAAGGTCCCGAGATTGCCGCCGACCGAGTACGCGGATTCGATGATGGCGTCCTTGCTGAAGAAGCCGGAAAAGCCAAGCGGCGTGCCCGGAATACCGACGCCGGTCAGCGCCAGTGTGCCGATCATCATCATCCAGTAGGTGACCGGGATCTTCTTTCGAAGCCCGCCCATATTCCGCATGTCCTGCTCATGGTGCATCGCGTGGATGACCGAGCCGGCGCCCAAGAACAGCAGCGCCTTGAAGAAAGCGTGGGTGAACAGATGGAAAATGCCGGCCGAATAGACCCCTGCCCCGAGCGCCACAAACATGTAGCCCAGCTGCGAGCAGGTCGAGTAGGCGATCACTCGCTTGATGTCGTTTTGAACCAGGCCGACGGTTGCCGCAAAGAATGCCGTAATGGCGCCGATGGTGAATACGACGCTCATCGCGAACGGCGAGGCCTCGAACATCGGCGACAGCCGCGCCACCATGAACACGCCGGCGGTGACCATCGTGGCGGCATGGATCAGAGCGCTGACCGGGGTCGGGCCTTCCATGGCGTCCGGCAGCCAGGTGTGGAGCAGGAACTGCGCCGACTTGCCCATCGCGCCCATGAACAGCAGCAGGCAGACGACGGTCATCGCGTCGAAGTCCCAGCCGAGGAAATGCATGGTCTTGCCGGCGGTGCCGGCGACCGCCGCGAAGGCGTCGTCGAAGCCGAGATGGCCGAGCACCAGGAAGGCCGCGAAGATGCCGAGCGCGAAGCCGAAATCGCCAACGCGGTTGACGACGAATGCCTTGATGGCGGCGGCGTTGGCGGCGGGCCGTGTGTACCAGAAGCCGATCAGCAAATACGATGCGAGGCCAACGCCCTCCCAGCCGAAGAACATCTGGAGGAAATTGTCAGCCGTCACCAGCATCAGCATGGCGAAGGTAAACAGCGAGAGGTAGCCGAAGAAGCGTGCGCGGTGCGGATCGTCGGCCATGTAGCCGATGGAATACACATGCACGACGCTCGAGACCGTGGTGACGACGACCAGCATCACCGCCGTCAGCGTGTCAACGCGCAGGATCCAGTCGAGTGCCAGCGGGCCGGAATGCACCCAGTCGAGGATGTGGACCTTGGTCTCGCCGACCGCTTCGCCACCGTTGATCACGTATGGCAGGAACACCGCCCAGCTCAGCAGCGCCGAAACGATCAGCAGGCCCGTCGTCACATATTCGGACGTGCGATGGCCGATGATCCGGCCGAGCAGCCCTGCGACCAGTGCGCCGATCAGCGGAAAAAAGACAATGGCCTGGATCACGGATTAGCCCTTGAGCTGATTGACGTCTTCGACCGCGATGGTGCCGCGGTTGCGATAGAAGATGACGAGGATGGCAAGGCCGATCGCGGCTTCGGCCGCGGCGACGGTGAGGATCAGGAGCGCAAACACCTGCCCGGCGAGATCGTTGAGCTCGGCCGAAAAGGCGACGAAGTTGATATTGACGGCGAGCAGGATCAGCTCAATCGACATCAGGATGACGATGATGTTCTTGCGGTTGAGGAAAATCCCGAACACGCCAAGCGTGAACAGGATTGCCCCGACGGTGAGATAATGGCCAAGGCCAATTCCGGCTGCTGCAAGCATGCTAGAGCCCCTGCCCCGATTTGACTTTGATGAGTTCGACGCCCTCGCTGCGCTTACGCGACGTCTGGTGCGCAACATTCTGCCGCTTGACGTTGGGCTTGTGTTGCAGCGTCAGGACGATGGCGCCCACCATGGCGACGAGCAGCACGCCGGCGGCGCCTTGGAACAGGAAGACGTAGCGCGTGTAGAGCACCTGCCCGAGGGCGCGGGTGTTGTCGATGGCGTGATCGATCGGCACGACCGAGGCCGCATTGGTTATGGGTGCCATCACGTAGGACCCTCCCACCAGCAGCAGTTCGACCAAGAGGATCAGTCCGACAACCACGCCGATCGGCGCGTATTGCAGCGTGCCCTGCCGCAACGAGGCGAAATCGACGTCCAGCATCATGGTGACGAACAGGAACAGCACCGCGACGGCGCCGACGTAGACCACGATCAGGATCAGCGCGAGAAACTCGGCCCCGGCCAGCATGAACAGCCCGGCCGCGTTGACGAAGCAGAGGATCAGGAACAGCACCGAATGGACGGGATTGCGCGAGGCAATCACCATCAGCGCGGAGGCCACCGCGATGATCGAGAAGACATAAAAGAAGAACAGCGCGAGGGTCATCTCATCTCACCTGTAGGGCGCATCTTGCACCATCGAGCGCGCGATCTCGCGCTCCCAGCGGTCGCCGTTGGACAGAAGCCGGTTCTTGTCGAAATACAGTTCTTCGCGCGTCTCGGTGGCGAACTCGAAGTTCGGACCCTCGACGATGGCATCGACCGGACACGCTTCCTGGCACATGCCGCAATAGATGCATTTGACCATATCGATGTCGTAGCGAACGGTGCGGCGGGTGCCATCGTTCTGGCGCGGGCCGGCCTCGATAGTGATGGCCTGCGCCGGGCAGATCGCTTCGCAGAGCTTGCAGGCGATGCAGCGCTCTTCGCCATTGGGATAGCGGCGCAGCGCATGCTCGCCACGGAAACGCGGCGAATACGGCATCTTCTCGAAGGGATAGTTTATCGTCTTCTTGGGCGAAAAGAAGTAGCGCATCGACATGAAGAACGCGCCGACGAACTCGCGCAACAGGAGGCTATTGAGAACCCGCAGAGCACCCATCACATCGCTCCTCCGTGCCAGCCCCAGCCGGTGTATTGCAGCACGCCCGCAACGACGACGACCATGAACAGGGAGATTGGCAAGAACACTTTCCAGCCGATCCGCATCAGTTGGTCATATCGGTAGCGAGGCACGAAGGCCTTCACCATCGCAAAACCGAAGAACACAAAGCAGACCTTCAGGATGAACCAGATGGCGCCCGGGATCCAGGTAAAGGGCGGCAAATCGATCGGCGACGCCCAGCCGCCAAGGAACAGGATCGCCGTCATCGCGCACATTAGCTGGATGGCGATGTACTCGCCGAGCTGAAACAGCAAATAAGGCGCCGACGAATATTCGACCATGAAGCCGGCGACGAGTTCTGACTCTGCTTCCGGCAGATCGAAGGGCGGCCGGTTGGTCTCGGCGAGGGACGAGATGAAGAACACGATGAACATCGGGAACAGCGGCAGCCAGAACCAGTTGAGGAAACTGAGCCACGGCACGCCGAGTACATAGGCGAGGCCCATCTGCTGTTGCGCGATGACGATGTCCGAAAGATTTAGCGAGCCGACGCAGAGCAGCACCGTGATGATGACGAAGCCGATCGAGACTTCGTAACTCACCATCTGCGCCGCCGAGCGAAGCGCGCCAAGGAACGCGTATTTCGAGTTGGATGCCCAGCCACCCATGATGATGCCGTACACACCAAGTGAGCTGATGGCCAAGATGTAGAGAATGCCGACATTGATGTTGGCCAGCGCCCAACCGGCATCGAGCGGGATCACCACCCAGGCCGAAAGAGCGAGGACAGAAGTCACCAATGGCGCGAGAAGAAACACGACCTTGTCGGACGAGGCCGGCAGCATCGGTTCCTTGAACAGGAACTTCAGCAGATCGGCGAAGGATTGCAGCAGGCCGAACGGGCCGACGACGTTGGGGCCACGGCGCACCTGCACGGCCGCCCAGATCTTGCGATCAGCAAGAAGAATATAAGCCGTGAAAATCAGCAGCGCGACGAGGAACAGCAGCGCCTTGTAGACGAAGCCGATCTGGTCGCCCCACCCGAAGATCGGGATGCCGAGGAGATAATTCGCTGCTGCGGCGATGAACTGCATCGATTACTCCGCCGCCTGCTTGAGACCGGCCTGCATCTCCGAGCATTCGGCCATGATGGCGGACGCGCGCGCGATGGGGTTGGTCAGATAGAAATCGCCGACCGGCGAATGAAGTTTCGCCGAACTCGTCTTGATCTCGCGTCCGGCGAGGTCGTTTACGCCGGAGATGCCGGCCGGCACGATCTGGCCGATCTGCGCCAGATGCGGGAATTCCGCATACATCGCCTTGCGCAGATCGCGCAACGAGTTGAACGGCAGTGGCATGCCGAGCACGGCGCTCAGGGCGCGGAAAATCGCCCAGTCTTCCTTGGCATCGCCCGGCGGGAACACGGCGCGCTCGGTCACCTGCACGAGGCCCTCGGTGTTGACGTAAGTGCCGGTCTTTTCGGTGTAGGCGGCGGATGGCAGGATAACATCGGCACGGTGAGCGCCGGCATCGCCATGGGTGCCGACATAGACCACGAACGCCTTGCCCATCGCGCCGGTATCGTATTCGTCGGCGCCGAGCAGGAACAGAACCGAGAGTTCATCCTTGCCGGCCAGCTTGACCTGATCGGCCGAGCAGACACCGCCATCGTGCGGCACAAAGCCGATGTCGATGCCGCCGACGCGCGACGCCGCATTGTGCAGCAGCGCGTAGCCGTTCCAGCCTTCGGCGATCTCGCCCATCGTCGCAGCCTTGCTGGCGAGCGCGATGACGTCACGGCCGATCTGCTTGTTCCAGGCAGCGCCATGCGAAACCGCGCCCTCCCCGACAATCACCAGCGGCTTCTTGGCAGCCTTCAGCTTTTCGCCGAACCCCTCGCCTGCCGCGACTTTCGCCAGCGCCGAGATGTCATCGCCGAGATAGTCATAGGCATAGGTCAAATCGGCATGGTCGCCGATCACCGCGATCGGCGTCCCCTTGGCGCGCCAGGCCTTTCGGATGCGGGCGTTGAGAACGGCCGCTTCCTTACGCGGATTGGTGCCGACCAGCAGGATCGCGTCGGCTTCTTCGATGCCCGCGATGGTCGCGTTGAACAGATAGGCCGAGCGCGGCATCGACGGATCGATCCCCGACATCGGCGGACGCACATCGGTCATGCCTGAGCCGAGCGCGGTCATCAACGCTTTCAGCGCATACATGTCCTCAACGGCGGCAAGATCACCGGCAATGGCGCCGACCTTGTTGCCCATGCCCGAGGCCTTGATCGCCCTGGACACAGCGCCGAACGCCTCGTCCCACGACGCTGGCTGCAGCTTGCCGTTCTTGCGCACGTAGGGGCGGTCGAGACGCTGCGACTTGAGCCCGTCCCAGACGTGGCGGGTCTTGTCGGAAATCCACTCCTCGTTCACCGCATCGTTGACGCGCGGCAGGATGCGCATCACTTCGCGGCCGCGGCTGTCGACCCGGATGTTGGAGCCGAGCGCGTCCATGACGTCGATGGACTCGGTCTTGGTCAATTCCCACGGCCGCGCCATGAAGGCGTACGGCTTGGAGGTGAGCGCGCCGACCGGGCAGAGGTCGACCACATTGCCCGAGAGTTCGCTGGTCAGCGCCTGCTCGAGATAGGTGGTGATCTCAGCGTCCTCGCCGCGACCCAAGAGGCCCATCTCGGCGACGCCGGCAACTTCGGTGGTGAACCGGACGCAGCGCGTGCACGCAATGCAGCGGTTCATCGAGGTCTTGACCAGCGGCCCCATATATTTGTCTTCGACAGCGCGCTTGTTCTCGACATAGCGCGAGGTGTCGACGCCATACGCCATCGCCTGATCCTGCAAATCGCACTCGCCGCCCTGATCGCAGATCGGGCAATCGAGCGGATGGTTGATCAGCAGGAACTCCATCACGCCTTCGCGGGCCTTCTTGACCATCGGCGTGTTGGTGAACATTTCGGGTGGCTCACCGTTCGGGCCGGGGCGCAGATCCTTGACCGTCATCGCGCACGACGCCTGCGGCTTCGGCGGCCCGCCTTTGACCTCGACCAAGCACATGCGGCAATTGCCGGCGACGCTCAGCCGCTCGTGGTAGCAGAAGCGCGGGATCTCGGCCCCAGCCGCTTCCGCCGCCTGCATCAGCGTGTAGTAGTCGGGAACCTCAACGAGCTGGCCGTCGACTTTGATATTCGCCATGTCTTACGCCTTGTTCCAGCGCGTGAGAAAGAGACCGAGGATCGTCACCAGCACGCCCAGCCACAACAGCAGCGGCGAATAGGCAGGCAGCACCGACGGCCCGATGAGATGTTGGAAGCGCGTGCATTCGAGGCTGTCGCCAGACATACAGCCGAGCTTGACGTCGAACCTGGCAAACATGCCGCCCGCCTGCGCGTAGTAGCTGAGCCACCACGCGATCGCCGACACCATCAGGGTCAGCCCGCCGAAGGTCGCTGCGTGCTCGGTCGAATTGGTATTGGCGCGGACCGGCTTCATGCCGAGCACCTTTGGCTCATCCACAGCTTGATGTGCTCAAGATGCGCCCAGTCATAGGCAAAGTCGGAGTTGCCATTCGCCTCGAGATGATCAAGCCGCGCCTTGGCTTCCTCGACGGTGGGGGTGTGCCCCTCTTCAACCGGCCACATCACGAAATGATGCGACTTCATCGGCGCGAACCATTCGGGCTTCCGATTGTAGAAGCGCTTGTGAACGGTGTTCCAGACGAATTGTTCGAGATGCTCGACGGTTTCCCACACGCTCATGTTGACCACCATCATCGGGTCATTGGCGTAAGGACGAAGATCGAGCGCACCATCATTGCTGCCGTCGCCCACCAGCCGCCAGACGAAGCCCGGCATGCGCTCGGCCATGGCATTGACCCGCCCGAGATTGTCCACGAAATCCGCCATGCGCGGATCGTGCACCGGGTGGTTCAGTCGGCCGATGTTGAGCTCAGCGACGTGCATTCTTACTCCGCGGCGATCGACGGCACGGCGCCGTCATTGTCGGCGTTGTAGGTATATTGCTCGATCCGGGCTTCCATGACCGGACGGAAATTGCGGATCAAACCCTGGATCGGCCACGCAGCGGCGTCGCCGAGCGCGCAGATGGTGTGGCCTTCGATCTGCTTGGTGACTTCGAACAGCATGTCGATTTCGCGCTTCTGGGCGCGGCCTTCAACCATGCGTTCCATGACGCGCATCATCCAGCCGGTGCCTTCGCGGCACGGCGTGCACTGGCCGCAGCTCTCGTGCTTGTAGAACGCCGAGAGCCGCCAGATCGCCTTGATGATGTCGGTCGACTTGTCCATGACGATCACAGCGGCGGTGCCGAGCGAGGAGCCGACTTCCTTGGTGCCGTCGAAGTCCATCAGCGCACCGCGCATCTTGTCGCCGGGCACGCAGGGGACCGAAGCACCACCCGGGATCACGGCGAGCAGATTGTCCCAGCCGCCGCGGATGCCGCCGCAATGCTTTTCGATCATCTCCTCGAACGGCACGCCCATCGCTTCTTCGAAAGTCGCCGGCTTGTTCACATGGCCCGACACGCACATCAGCTTGGTGCCCGTGTTGTTGGCCCGGCCGATGCCCGCGAACCAGGCGCCGCCACGGCGCAAAATCTCAGGGACGACGGCGATGGATTCGACGTTGTTGACCGTCGTCGGACAGCCATAGACGCCCATCGCGGCCGGGAACGGCGGCTTCAGCCGCGGCTGGCCCTTCTTGCCCTCGAGGCTTTCGAGCAGCGCCGTCTCCTCGCCGCAGATATACGCACCGGCGCCGTGGTGGACGATGATGTCAAGATCCCAGCCGTGGATGTTGTCCTTGCCGATTAGGCGGGCGTCATAGGCCTCCTGCACGGCGTGCTCGAGGTGATGCCGCTCGCGGATGAACTCGCCGCGCACGTAGATGATGGCGACGTGCGCATCCATGGCGCGGCTGGCCAGCAGCGCGCCCTCGACCAGATGATGCGGATCGTGCCGCAGGATATCGCGATCCTTGCAGGTGCCGGGCTCGGATTCGTCGGCGTTGATGACGAGGTAATGCGGGCGCCCGTCATTGACCTTGGGCATGAAGGTCCATTTGAGCGCGGTCGGGAAACCAGCGCCGCCGCGGCCACGCAGGCCAGAACCCTTGACCTCGTTGGTGATCCAGTCGCGGCCGCGCTCGATGAAATTCTTGGTCTCCTGCCAGCCGCCGCGCGCCCGCGCGCCAGCCAGCATCCAGTCGCCCTGGCCGTACAGATTGGTGAAGATGCGGTCTTTGTCAGCGAGCATTACTTCGTCCTCATTTCGGCTTCTTGCCGAAGACGCGGACATACTCGTCCACGCCGCCACGGGCCAAAGCGTCAGCTTGTTTCAACCAGCCGTCGCGCTCGATGCGCCCTTTGAAACCGGCTTCGGCTTCGACCGCCACTATCTGCTCGGGCGTCAGCTTGGCCACCTGCGCCCAGGTGGTGAGCCCGATGGTGTTGAGGGTCCTCTCGAGCACCGTTCCGACGCCCGAGATCAGCTTGAGATCGTCGGCCGATCCGGCCGGCGCATCGAACAATTTCTTCGGTGACGCCTTGGTGGATTTACCGCCATCAACCTTGCCGGCTGGCGATTCCGCGCCGGTGGCTGTCTCGCGCATGGCGGTGTTGGGGGTGCCGTCTGCCTTTGCGGCGCTGTTGGCCTTGGCGGCGCTGTTGGCCTTCTCGCGCTCGCCATTGGCGACTGCGTCAGAGACCTTGGCTTCAGCGGGCGTGCCCTTCAACGCCGGAGCATTCTCCTCGGCGACAGGGCTGCCCTTACCGGCATTGGTCGGCGCGGGCGCAGCGACCGGCGCTGGCGCGGCGGCCGGAGTTGCAGGCGGGAACGGTAAATAGGTCCGCTCTGCCGTCGGCGTTTCGAGCAGCGTCGTCCGGCCACCCTCTTCCGCCGAATTCAAGCGGTCGATCTGGGTGCCCACCTTCACCGACTTGCCGTTACCGGCGCGAAAACTCTCGACGATCCCCTCAAAGCTCTCGACCGTGAGATCTTCGTAGGTGTCGTTGCCGATCATGATCATCGGCGCATTGACGCAGGCGCCGAGGCACTCGGCCTCTTCCCAGCTGAGCTTGCCGTCGGCGGAAACTTCCAGCGGGTCATGCGCGATCTTGTGCTGGCAGACCTCGAGCAGATCGCCGGCGCCGCGCAGCATGCACGGCGTCGTGCCGCAGACGATGATGTGGGCTTCGCTGCCGACCGGCTTGAGCAGGAACTGCGTGTAGAAGGTCGCGACTTCGAGCACGCGGATATAGGCCATGCCCAGCATTCGCGCGACCGCTTCGATCGAAGCACGGGAGACCCAGCCTTCCTGCTCCTGCGCGCGCCACAGCACCGGGATCACCGCCGATTGCTGGCGGCCGGCGGGATAGCGGGCAATCACCTTTTGCGCCCACGCCTCGTTCTCGGCCGAGAACGCAAAGGCGGCAGGCTGGATGGCATCGGGGGCGAGACGGCGGACGGACATTTAGCGATCGACCTCACCGAAGACGATATCGAGCGAACCGAGGATAGCGGAGACGTCCGCCAGCATGTGACCACGGGTGATGAAATCCATGGCGCTGAGATGCGCAAAACCCGGCGCGCGGATCTTGCAGCGATAGGGCTTGTTGGTGCCATCGGAGACGAGATAGACGCCGAACTCGCCCTTGGGCGCTTCGACGGCGGCATAGACCTCGCCGGCCGGGACCTTGTAGCCCTCGGTATAGAGCTTGAAGTGGTGGATCAGCGCTTCCATCGACTGCTTCATCTCGGCACGCTTGGGCGGCACGATTTTGCCGTCGGCGGAGGAGACCGGCCCCTGCCCCTTCGGCGAATTCAGCAGTTCGACGACCTGCCTCATGATGCGGATCGACTGACGCATCTCGTCCATGCGGATCAGATAGCGGTCGTAGCAATCGCCGTTCTTGCCAATCGGAATATCGAAATCGAGATCGGCGTAGCACTCGTAAGGCTGCGCCTTGCGCAGATCCCAAGCGGCGCCTGAGCCGCGGATCATGACGCCGGAAAAGCCCCATTTCCACGCGTCCTCCAGCGACACCACACCGATATCGGCGTTGCGCTGCATGTAAATACGATTGCCGGTCAGCAGGCCCTCGAGATCGTCGAGCACCTTGAGGAACGGATCGCAGAACGCCTCAATGTCATCGATCAGCGCCTGCGGCAGATCCTGATGCACGCCGCCCGGCCGGAAATACGCCGCATGCATGCGGCTGCCAGAGGCGCGCTCGTAAAACACCATCAGCTTTTCGCGCTCGTCAAACCCCCACAGCGGCGGCGTCAGCGCGCCGACGTCGAGCGCCTGCGTCGTGGTGTTGAGGATGTGGCTCAGCAGTCGGCCGATCTCGGAATAGAGCACGCGGATCAACTGACCGCGCATTGGCACTTCAAGGCCGAGCAGCTTTTCGACCGCGAGGCAGAACGCGTGTTCCTGATTCATCGGCGCGACATAGTCGAGCCGGTCGAAATAGGGGACGGCCTGAAGATAGGTCTTGGTCTCGATCAGCTTTTCGGTGCCGCGATGCAGCAGACCGATATGCGGATCGACACGCTCGACGACCTCGCCATCGAGCTCAAGCACCAGCCGCAGCACACCATGCGCCGCCGGATGCTGCGGGCCGAAGTTGATCGTGAAATTGCGAACGTCGGCTTCGGCCATTACGAACTCATCTTTTCGTCGCCGGGCAGCACGTAATCGGTGCCTTCCCATGGGCTCAGATAGTCGAACTGTCGGAATTCCTGCGCCAGTTTCACCGGCTCGTAGACAACGCGCTTGCGCTCTTCATCGTAGCGAACCTCGACGTAACCAGTGGTCGGGAAATCCTTGCGCAACGGATGGCCGTCAAAACCGTAGTCGGTGAGGATACGGCGCAGATCGGGATGGCCCGAGAACAGGATTCCATAAAGATCGTACGTTTCGCGCTCGAACCAGTCGGCGCCCGGGAACACCGGCGTGATCGACGGCACCGGGGTCTCGTCGTCAGTGCGAACCTTGAGCCGAATGCGAAAATTCTTGGTCGGCGACAGCAAATGGTAGACGACCTCGAAGCGCTCATCCCGCGTCGGATAGTCCGCGCCGGCAACATCTACAAACGAGATGAATTTGGTGCCGGCATCGTCGTGCAGCAGCCTCACCGCATCGAGGATCGTCTCGCGGTGGACGCGCATGGTCAGCTCGCCATAAGCGATTACCTGTTCGACGACGCGGTCGCCCAGCAGGGCCGCAACATACTGCTGCAGCGCCTGGAGCGGTGACAGGTTCGGATCATCCCCCATGGTCCGGTCCTATCGCTCAATCGTGCCGGTACGGCGGATTTTCTTCTGCAACAGAAGCAGGCCGTAGAGCAGCGCTTCGGCCGTCGGCGGGCAGCCCGGCACGTAAATGTCGACCGGCACGACGCGGTCGCAGCCGCGCACCACCGAGTACGAATAATGGTAGTAGCCGCCGCCATTGGCGCAACTGCCCATCGACACCACGTAACGCGGCCCGGGCATCTGGTCGTAGACCTTGCGCAAGGCCGGGGCCATCTTGTTGGTCAGCGTGCCGGCGACAATCATCACGTCCGACTGGCGCGGCGAGGCGCGAGGCGCGAGGCCGAAACGCTCGACGTCATAGCGCGGCATCGACATCTGGATCATCTCGACGGCGCAGCAGGCGAGCCCGAACGTCATCCACATCAACGAGCCGGTCCGGGCCCAGTTGATCAGATCGTCAGTGGTGGTGACGAGAAAGCCCTTGTCGGCCAGCTCGTTGTTGATCTCGACGAAGTATGGGTCATCGGCGCCAATCGGCTTGCCGGTGCGCGGATCGAGAACGCCCGTGGGCGCCGGCGCGATGAGCGTCTCGTTCAATCCCATTCCAGTGCGCCCTTCCGCCACTCGTAGATAAACCCGACAGTGAGCACGCCGAGGAAGATCATCATCGACCAGAAGCCGAAGAGTCCGACATCCCTGAACGCTACTGCCCAGGGGAAGAGGAAGGCCACCTCGAGATCGAAGATGATGAAGAGAATCGCCACCAGGTAGAATCGCGCGTCGAACTTCATCCGCGCGTCGTCGAAAGCTTCGAAGCCGCACTCGTACGCCGAGACCTTTTCCGGGTCGGGGGCTTTGACCGCGATGATGAAGGGCGCCAGCAGCAGAGCTGCCCCGATAACGCCGGAAAGGCCGATAAAGATCACTATCGGCAGGTAGTTGCTGAGCAGATCGTTCATTCTGCGGCCTGTTCTCGAGGCCGGGAGGATCGGCCTGAAAAGCGCGGGCCAGGGGGCAATGATGGGCCTCTTGGACGGCGCGAATTCGATGCGTCGGGCTTAGCCCACGCCCCTCACCGATTCAAGGGAAACAAAACCTGATATTTCTACTCATATTCGCTTCTTTGGCACGGCTTTGCGCACTGCGCTCCACAAACGAAAAGGCCCCGCTGACGCGAGGCCTCTCCTGCATGGGATCTTAGCGATCGCCGTCGGAATTATTGCATGTGCCAGATGAGACCCGCACTGGCGCGCAGCGCGCTCGGCGCATGGCCGAAATAGCTGATCGCCTGCAAGTCGCCACGCACACTGAAATTGCTCGCGAGACCCATTTCGGCGCCGGCGCCGAACGCATAGACCGCCGCGCCGTTGAGGACGCCCACACCGACATCGCCGGTGAGCATCACGTTGTCGGAGATGAAGCCACCGACGCGACCGAACGCCAAAGCATCGTAGGCGGTGTAGCCGCCCCCGGTCCAATAGGTGTCACCCTGGAACTCAACACCCGCGATGATGCCGTCGGTCACCGCGAAATTGGCGCCGACCACCACACCGAGATTGCCATAGAGCGTGTTGCTGATGGTGCCGCCGCCGCTGACGCCGGCGTAGAACCCTTCGAAGTTGAACAGCGGGCTTGAATAGATCGGATCAGCCGGCTTGAGCAGGTCTGCAGCGCTCGCCACCGAAGTCATGGCGACTGCCAAGGCGGCGCCCGCCAGTATTGAATGCGCGTATTTCATAGCAAGTCCCCTTGGGAAGTCTAATCGATTGAGGGGATTTTGCGCGGCTTCGGCTTTACCTTCAATTAGCGGCAAAGTTTAATTATCTCACAGGCTTAACGATTGGTTACGGCGATCTGGCTTCTCAAAAGCAAAGGGGCCCCGCGAACGGAGCCCCTGCCAAACCGTCGCCCTAAGGCGCAAGTCTTAGAAGTGCCAGTTCAGGCCAGCCTTCACCGCAACCGAATTCTCGGCCGCAGCGGTCAGGTCGAAGTTGTACTGAGCTTCGAGCTTCAGACCAACATTCTGCGCAACGCCGAATTCGACGCCGGCGCCGAGCGGAACATACCAGCTCGAGGCGGTACGAGTACCGATACCCGAGTAGCCATAGATGATCGCCGTGTCGGAGAGCACGCCGCCGACCTTGCCTGTCACCTGGACCGAGGCCGTCGCCGGCCAGCCGATGGTACCTTCGATTTCGCCGCCGAGCAGAAGACCACTCATCGTGGTGTTCACGCCGAGGTCGCCGCCGAGCGCAAAAGCGTTCGGAGCGGTCTGGCCCTGAATGAAGGCGCCGATATACGCACCATCCCAGTTAAAGCTGTTGTCCACAACCGGAGCCATCGGCGTGTCAACGATAAGATCGGCAGCGAACGCCGCCGACGAGAGCACAGCCGTAGCCGCGGTAGCGAGCAATGCAAGCTTGAGAGAACGCATGTGAATAGTCCTTTGTATCTTTCTAGATCGAAACCCGCTTGGGAGCCGCGAGTCGCGAGAGCCCTTATGTAACGCCGCTGTCGTTAAGACGACATCGCCCCCGCCCCGTTTTCGTCTTTGCTGTGCCTCATCAGCCACACCTGGTGCTTGTCGGCAAACCGTTGATTACGCAGCAAAATATGAACGCCGCCTGAAAGCCGCCACACTTCGCTCAAACTTGTGATCGTCGCCCCTAGAAATGAAAGTTGGCGCCGATCGTGATCTGATCTTTGGGATTCGCCCCCGTGATCGGAAATCCGTGCAGATAACGTGCGTCGACGGAAAAGCCGTCGGCCAGGGCCAGCTCGACGCCGCCGCCGAGCAACGCGTCGGATTCAGATGGTCCCGTGAACGAGGCGCCCAAACCGCCAGCCGCGTAAAGGATTGCATTGTCAGTGAGCGCCAACCCGGCCCTACCCACAACCTCGCCATACGCGTTGAGCGCCGCGCCGGCCCCGAGGCCGCGCACCGAGACTTCGGCACCGATCAGCACGAACTCGAGCCGCGCGTTGGTGCCAAGATCAAAGCCGAGGCCGAACTGTGTCCCACCGATTGAACTGCTCTGCCCGGCGCCAAAGACGCCGGCATAAAAGCCGTTCCAGTCAAAGCCGGAATCAGCAATTGGAAGCCCCTGGCTTCCGGAGGTAGGAACCGTCAACAGGTCGGTCGCGTGCACCGCGGTCGGAGCGGTGGCAATAAGTGCGGCGATGGCGATTTTCGTGAACAGGTGCATCCTGTTCTCCTTCAAGTCTTGTCGAACGGAAAACGCCCGGTTTTGCAGGCGGTTCCAACAGACATATGGCTACTGCCGGGCGCGTTTTCAACGCTTTGGAACGCCGCTCCAGACCGCCTGTAAGCCCTGAGAATCCTCGGAATATGTGAAGGCAATGGGTCACCGCAGCGGCGACAATGTGGCAGGCCACAGCTGTGACCAATACGCCACAGTTCTGCAGATCCGGAGGTTTTCGAGGTGACTAGGGGAAGTGGCGCGAGAGACGGGGCTCGAACCCGCGACCTTCGGCGTGACAGGCCGACGCTCTAACCAACTGAGCTACTCCCGCAGCGGCGAAGCAGAGCCCCGCGCAACGTGGCGTCCGTGTACCGACGCAGATGGGGCAAGTCAAGCGCGTCTCGGCTGCGAAAATCCGTCGGCTTGCCAGACAATTGACGGCCTCTGTCCGAGCCCCTAGTTAGGGCCGTTCACGGCGCTGATAAGCGCGGACGATGGGCGGTTAGCTCAGTTGGTAGAGCATCTCGTTTACACCGAGAGGGTCGGCGGTTCGAGACCGTCACCGCCCACCAAACTTACCAAAAGCAACGGCCTCGGCGCGGTTGGCGCGCGAGGCCGCTAAAGTCGAACTATACAGAAGCGATCAGTTGATCGCGTCTTTGAGACCTTTGCCGGGCTTGAACTTTGCCTGATTGGAGGCCGGGATCTGGATTTCCGCGCCCGTTGCCGGGTTGCGGCCGACCGAAGCCTTGCGCCGCGAAACGGAGAAAGTGCCAAAGCCGACGAGACGAACCTCGTCGGCTTTCTTCAGCGAATTGGTGATCGCTTCGAAAACGGCGTCAACGGCTTCTCCGGCCTGCGCCTTGGTGATGCTCGCCGAGTCGGCCACGACGCCGATCAGATCGTTCTTGTTCATAGCGTTTCCTCACAGTGAAAGCCCGCCCTCGAGGCGAACCAAAAAAACCGCAGCACCCATTTGACAATTCCGAGCAAAACGCAAGGATTTCCGGGCCTTTGCCCGCGTCACCGCCGCGGTGTCGTTAATGGGACGGCAAAACAGGCGGGTCAATCGAAAAGACTGGGTTCTGACCCGCAAACCCCCGGAATCCGGGGTTTTCCACCAGTTCAGGCCGGTTCTTTTGCCGTCTGTCAAAGATGAACAGCTAAAAGCCCCATGATTTGCAGCTGGAAATCGCAGTTCCGGACACTTCGGGCGATTCCTGCGCCACCATCAAACCGAAGCGGCGACGGCACTTGCCCTACCCTGCCGGAACAGCCGGCTCAGCACTGGGATTGCCACCAGATACAGTACCGCGCCGACCAGCCAGACTGCGCCGATGAAATGCGGCTTCGAGTAGAAGAAGACCGTCGTTCCAATCAGCGGCCCGATGATCGAAGTGAGACTCTGGGCGCTGGCGAGCACGCCCTGCAGCTCGCCCTGCCGGTCCTCGCCCGCCTGGGCCGACATCAACGACTGCAACGCCGGCAGGCCAACTCCGCCGCCGGCAAACAGCGGCGCCAGCGCGAACGCCATCCAGCCCTGCGTCGCAAAGGCGATGCCGACGAACGCTACCATATCGGTGACGATGCCGACCACGATGGTCCAGCGATCGCCGATCGCCTTGGTCAGCGGCCCGGCGATGAAGGCCTGTGCGAGAGCATGGCAGAGCCCGAACATGGCGAGCGACAGGCCCAGCGTCAGACTGTCCCAGGCAAATTTCTCGGTTCCGTACAGAACCCAGACGGTCCCCGGAATATCGCCATTGAGGGCGAAGATCAGGAACAGCGCGATCAGCGGCACGAGGGCGGAGAAACTGAATGCCCATTTGAGCGGGCCGAACGGATTCAATGCCTTGAGATCGAGCCGCTCGCCGCTTGGCTTCCTGCCCTCTTTGAGTACCGTCAGCGCGAGGATCAAATTGAGCCCGTTGAGCACCGCCGCAACAAGGAACGGCGCCCGGATGAAATACATGCTGACCAGCCCGCCGAGCACCGGCCCGATGATGAAGCCGACGCCGAACGCCGCACTCATCCAGCTGAAGCGTTGCGCCCGGTCCTTCTCCTCGGAAATGTCGGCGATATAGGCGCCCGCCACCGACATGCTGGCGCTGGTGATCCCGGCAATGATCCGGCCCACCACCAGCACCCACAGCACCGGCGTGAACGCCATGATCAGATAGTCGATGGCCGCCCCGGCCAGCGACAGGATCAGCACCGGCCGCCGGCCGATGCGATCGCTGATCAGCCCGAGGATCGGCGAAAACAGGAACTGCATCGCCGCATAGGCGGCGAGAATGACGCCATAGAGCGTCGAGATCTCGCCGGAGCCAGTCAGCTCCCGCAGCAGCTGCGGCAGGATCGGGAAGATCAGGCCGATACCGATGGCGTCGAGAGCGACGACGCACATGATGACGAACAGCGAGCGATTCATTGCGCCGCCTCCTTACCAATGATAATTTACTTATCGGCGATAAATTCCCTTATCATCGATAAATCAAGTGACATGGCAATCGAACGCGAAAAAATCCTGGATGCCGCCCTCAACCTCTTGAACGAGGTTGGACTAGACCAATTCACCACCCGCAAGCTGGCCTTGCGGCTGGGCGTGGCGCAGCCGGCGCTCTACTGGCACTTTCGAAGCAAGTCGACACTTCTCGACGCGCTTAACGAAGAGATGATCGCGCGTTACCACACCCACCCGGTGCCCACTCACGGCGAGCAGTGGGATGAGTTTACTCTCGCCAATGCCCGCAGCATCCGCCGCGCCTTGCTGACTGTTCGCGACGGCGCGCGCCTAAATGCCGGAACGCGCCCGACGATCCGCCAATTTTCCGACGCCGAGCAATGGCTGCGGCTGTACGTCGATGCCGGCTTCACGCCGCAGCAGGCGCTTGGCATCTCGATCGGTATTGCCCGCTACGTCGTCGGCTTCGTGCTCGAGGAGCAGGGGGAGCGCGACCGCAGTGACGAGGAAACCAACGAGACCGGCGACGCAGTGGAAGAACTCGCCGCGTTCCCGCTACTGTCCGCGGCCATCGAGCCGCTGTTCCAAGACGGTGGCACGATCAACACGGAAGGCGTGTTCGAGGCCGGCCTCGGCTACATGCTCGCCGGCATCCGGGCGAGCCTTGCAGGCAAGCGAAAACCCCGGCGGCGGCGCGCGGTCGATGTCGCCGGCCAAAAAACAAAAACGGCGCCCTAGAGCGCCGTTTTACAATTGCTTGACTTTGCGCCTAGTGCGCGACCGATCCAGCCTCGTCGCCGTCGATCGTCAGATCGGAGACCGGCGCCACTTTCGCCGTTTCGTCGAACGTCCAGTCGATCGGCTCCGGCTGCCGGACCAAAGCGCGGCTAAGCACTTCCGACATGTTGGCCACCGGGATGATCTCCATGCCCTTGGTGACGATCTCAGGGATTTCCTTGAGATCGCGCACGTTCTCGGCGGGGATCAGCACCGTCTTGATGCCGAACCGCAGGGCGGCAAGCAGCTTTTCCTTCAGCCCGCCGATCGGCAGCACGCGGCCGCGCAGCGTCACTTCGCCGGTCATCGCCAGATCGTGACGCACCGGAATGCCGGTCATCACCGAAACGATGGCGGTGGCCATGCCGACGCCGGCGCTGGGGCCGTCCTTCGGGGTCGCGCCTTCCGGCACGTGGACGTGGATGTCGCGCGTGTCGAACAGCGGCGGCTTGATGCCAAGATCGACGGCCCGCGAGCGAACATAGCCGTTCGCCGCCTGGATCGATTCCTTCATCACCTCTTTGAGGTTGCCGGTCACCGTCATGCGGCCCTTGCCATGCGTCATCACCGCTTCGATGGTCAGCGTCTCACCACCCACCGACGTCCAGGCGAGGCCGGTGACGAGGCCCACGGCGGGCTCGGCATCGATCTTCTCGTTCCGGTAGTAGGGCGGGCCAAGATATTCCTCGAGCAGTTCTTCGGTGATGAAGATCTGCTTGGACTTGTTCTGCATGATCTGCCGCACCGATTTCCGCATCAGCTTGGAAATCTCGCGCTTCAGGTTACGCACGCCCGCCTCGCGCGTGTAGTTGCGTACGACCTTCATCAGCAACTCGTCGTTGAGGACGAATTCCTTGGCCTCAAGCCCGTTCTCCTTGAGCGTCTCGGGGATCAAATGCCGCCGGGCGATCTCGAACTTTTCCTCTTCGGTGTAACCGGCGAGGCGGATGATCTCCATGCGGTCCATTAGCGGGCCGGGAATGTTGAGCGTATTCGAGGTGGTGACGAACATCACGTCGCTGAGGTCATAGTCGACCTCGAGATAATGGTCGGCGAACGTGTTGTTCTGCTCCGGATCGAGCACTTCGAGCAGCGCCGACGACGGATCGCCACGGAAGTCCTGGCCCATCTTGTCAATCTCGTCGAGCAGGAACAGTGGGTTGGATTTGCCTGCCTTCTTGAGCGACTGGATCACCTTGCCGGGCATCGAGCCGATATAGGTTCGGCGATGGCCACGGATTTCGGCCTCGTCGCGCACGCCGCCCAGCGACATGCGGATGAACTCACGGCCGGTGGCCTTGGCGATCGATTTGCCGAGCGACGTCTTGCCGACGCCCGGGGGGCCAACGAGACAGAGGATCGGGCCCTTGAGCTTGCCGGTCCGCGACTGCACGGCCAGATACTCGACGATCCGTTCCTTGACCTTCTCGAGGCCGTAGTGATCGGCGTCCAGCACTTCCTGGGCATAGTTCAGGTCGCGCTTGACCTTGCTCTTTTTGCCCCACGGCAAAGACAACAGCCAATCGAGATAATTGCGGACGACCGTCGCTTCCGCCGACATCGGGCTCATCGTCTTGAGCTTCTTCAGCTCGGCGTCGGCCTTGGTGCGGGCTTCCTTGGAAAGCTTCGTCTTCTTGATGCGCTCTTCGAGTTCGGTGAGCTCGTTAGAACCCTCCTCGCCGTCGCCCAGCTCGCGCTGGATCGCCTTCATCTGCTCGTTGAGATAATACTCGCGTTGCGTCTTCTCCATCTGCCGCTTGACCCGGCTGCGGATGCGCTTTTCGACCTGCAGCACGCCGATCTCGCCTTCCATCAGGCCGAGAATCTTCTGCAGCCGCTCGGCAACCGAGACGGTCGACAGCAAATCTTCCTTCTCGGTGATCTTGATCACCAGGTGGCTGGCGATGGTATCAGCGAGTTTCGACGCGTTCTCGATCTGGCCGACCGCGTTGACGACTTCGGCCGAGATCTTCTTGTTGAGCTTGACGTAGTTCTCGAACTCCGTCTGCGCCGAGCGGGCCAGGGCCTCGATCTCGACGGCATCGCCCTCGGGCTCGGCCAGCGCACTGGCCTCGGCCTCGAAATAGTCTTCGGTCTGCAAATAGTGGTCGATGGTCGCGCGATAGAGGCCCTCGACCAGCACCTTCACGGTGCCATCGGGGAGCTTCAGCAGTTGCAGCACAGACGCGATGGTGCCGGTGGCGAAGATATCGCCCGGCGCCGGATCATCGTCCTGCGCGTTCTTTTGGGTGACCACGAGGATGTGCTTGTCGTCACGCATGACCTCTTCGAGGGCCTTCACGGATTTCTCGCGGCCGACAAAGAGCGGCACGATCATACCTGGGAAGACAACGATGTCTCTGAGGGGCAGCACCGGGTAGACCCGGTCGCGATCAAACTCGGCGCCATGCGTGGGAGCGTCCGACATGTCTTATCCTTTCAGGGGCGCGCGGCGGGAGGAGGAGGTGCGTGCCCAAACAGCAATCAGTGAGACGCCTCACAAGGCCGTCCGCCTGATTCTGCTTGTTAAATAGGGTCTCACGTCAGGCAGACAAGTCAACCTGCCCGTCCGGTTAGGGACTGTGCTGTTCGCGCATCGCGAACAGCTAAGTAACCGTCGGTTTGACCCCGATATAGCGGGCGCGCGGCCTTATCAAGGCGCCCGTTTCCGCCTGTTCCAGCATATGGGCCAGCCAGCCAGCCGCTCGCGCCATCGCAAAGATGGTCAGGGGCGCCGATTTCGGCAGATCGTGAACCTCGGCCAGCGCGGCAAGGGCAAAATCGACGTTCGGCGGCTCACCGACCACGATTTCGGCGGCATCGCGCAGCCGGACATAGGCCGGTGGCAGTCGTAGCCGGCCCAGAAGCGCCGCGGCGCGAGGATCACCCAGCGGGTAGAGCCGGTGGCCGAAACCCGGAACGATCCGTCCCTCCCCCAGCCAGTCCCGTAGAATTTCGGACGCATCCGGCGCTGGTTGCTCGAATTCCTCCGCCAGAACCGCGACGGCGGACGACGCCTGCCCATGCCGCGGCCCTGTGAGCGTCGCAAGCCCGGCAAGCGCTCCCGCTGCGAGCGAGGCACCGGTCGAAACCGCGACGCGGGCGGCAAAGGTCGAAGCGTTGAGTTCGTGGTCGGCTAACAGGACGAGCGCGCAGCGCAGATCGTCTGCCGCGTCCGGCCGATCAAACAAAATTGCGAGCCGCTCATGCAATGGCCCGGTCCCCGGCCCAAGCATGGCGTCGGCCAGACCGCCGAAGACGCGGGACGCATCCTCGCGCAGCGCCAGAGGTGGACGATGCAGGCTCGGGGGTGCCGTCGCGACCTGTTCGGCGAGCGCCACCAACCCCCGCGCGATCGGCGACGACCCTCGGGCGTTTGATGGAGCCGAAAACGCGGGCGAAAATCCGCCCCAAAGCAGCCCGACCGCCTCTTCCAGCGTGGCCGACTGGCTGTAAGCGACAGCATCGACGCCGCGATAATACAGGCGGCCGGCCTCGACCGTCGAAATCGCCGACGGCAGCATTGGATCGCCCCAACTGATGGCTTCGGCCGCGACCATCTCCAGCCGAGGCCGCCCCGCGCCGCGGCGGGCCAGACGGTCGACATCGTCGCTGTTGTAAAGGCTGCGGCGCGGATCGGCAGGATCGGGCTTTGCCTTGATCCGCCCCCGGCTGACGCTGGCGTAAAGCGTCTGCGGCTTCACCCCAAGCCGGTTGAACGCATCGTCGGCCCGCAGCCACATTGATCGAATCCATCAAGATTGACGTCAACATTGACCAGCCTATCTTCCTTGCAAGGCAAAGAAAAGGAGCCTCCCATGACGATCGGACTGGATGATGTTGTGGCCGCCGAAACAGCCCTATCGGATGTCGACGGCCTCGCCGGGCGGCTAATTATCCGCGGCTATTCGCTCGACGAACTGGCAAACCGCACGACCGCCGAAGAGGTGCTGGCCCTGCTGTTCGACGGCGCCTTTGATACCCGGCCCTCGCCGCTCGACCTCGGCAACGCCCGCACCGAAATCTTCACGAGCTTCGCCAAGACCTTGCCCGACCTCACGGCCCTGCCCGTCTATGACGCCATCCGGGCAATCATCGCCCGCCTGCCGGACGACGAGACGCTGGAGACCGCGCTGCTGCTCGTTGCCGCCCCCGCGGTGATCGTCCCCGCCCTGATCCACCTCCGCGACGGGCTTGCGCCGGTGGCACCAAACGCCCAGTCGCCCCACGCCGCCGATATCCTGCGCATGATGCGCTGCCGGCCGGTAACGCCCGCTGAGGTGGCCGGCCTCGACACCTACCTTGTGACTGTCGCCGACCATGGCCTCAACGCCTCGACCTTCGCGGCCCGCGTCGTGGCGTCGACGCAGGCCGGGCTGACCTCATCGGTCCTCGCGGCCTATGGCGCCCTCAAGGGCCCGCTGCATGGCGGCGCGCCGGGGCCCGTGCTCGATATGCTCGATGCGGTCGGTAAGCCCGAGAATGCTGAGCCTGTCCTCGCCGAAATGCTCGCGCGGGGCGACCGGCTGATGGGTTTTGGCCATCGCATCTACCGCGTCCGCGACCCGCGCGCCGACGCGTTGAAGGCAGCGCTGGCCCGGCTCGAGCACACAGACCGGCTGAAATTGGCGCTCAGTGTCGAGAGTGCCGCGCTAAAACTGCTGCGCGCCAAGAAGCCCGACCGGCCGCTTGAGACCAATGTCGAGTTCTTCACAGCGTTGCTGCTCGACGCGCTCGGTTTCCCGCGCGACGTCTTCACTGCCGTATTCGCGATGGGCCGCACCGGCGGCTGGATTGCCCATGCCCGAGAGCAGGCGATTTCGGGCAGACTGATCCGCCCGAAATCGCTCTATGTGGGGCCGATGCCGCGCGAGGCGGCCTGAGCGGTTGGCCGAGCGAGCCCTCTTGGGATCGATCGGCCAGAGCGCAAAACCTGAGCGGTTGGCCGAGCGAACCCTCTTAAGATCGATCGGCCAGAGCGCAAAACTATAGCTGCTTAAGCCGCCGCCGGCTTCGGCGGCAGCTGCTGCCCGGGAGTCGACATCGAGATTTTCGTCTCTTCCTCGGTCATGTCGGCCGGCACGTCGGCGAACAGCGGCGTCGACAAATAGCGCTCGCCGGTGTCGGGCAGCATCGCGAGGATCGTCGATCCCGGTGCAGCCTTCTCGGCGATCTTGACGGCAGCCGCGAAGGTGCCGCCCGCGGTAATGCCGACGAAGATGCCTTCCTTCTGCGCCAGCTGCTGGCTCATTGTCATGGCGTCGGGATTGGGGATCGTCAGAACCTCGTCGATCAGCCCAAGGGTCTTGGCATCCGACGTGATCTTGGGGATGAAATCCGGGCTCCAGCCCTGCAGCGGGTGTGGCTTCCAGGACGGGTGGCTGCCGCTGGCCGGCTGCGGCTCGCCGCTGCTGAGCATCGGCGCCGCCTCCGGTTCCGCGACGATGATCTTTGTCTCGGGCCGCTTCTCGCGCAGCACCCGGCCAACCCCCTGCAGGGTGCCGCCGGTACCAAAGCCGGTGACCCAATAGTCGAGCTTTTGACCGTCGAAGTCCTTGAGGATCTCCTGGGCCGTGGTCTTGCTGTGATAGTCCGGATTGGCCGGGTTTTCGAACTGCTTGGTCAGGAACCAGCCATTCGCCTTGGCGAGTTCCTCGCTCTTTCGAACCATGCCGCCGGCCCGTTCGGCCGCCGGCGTAAGGATCACCTTGGCACCCAGGAAGCGCATCAGCTTACGCCGCTCGACCGAAAAGCTCTCGGCCATCACCACGACCAGCGGATACCCTTTGGCGGCACAGACCATGGCGAGCCCGATGCCGGTGTTCCCGGACGTCGCTTCGACAATCGTCTGCCCGGGCTTCAGCGAGCCGTCCTTCTCCGCCGCCTCGATGACGCCGAGCGCCAGGCGGTCCTTGACCGAGCCAAGCGGGTTGAACGCCTCAATCTTCACGTAGAGGTTGATGCCCTTGGGGCCGAGCTTGTTGATCCGGACGACCGGCGTGTTGCCGACCGTGCCGAGAATGCTGTCATATTTCAAAATGGCCTCCTGAATTCTGTTGGGCCGCCGTCGCTGCTGCCGCGCGGGGCCGCGTTCCTAGGTCAATCGGTCGAGCCGACGAATAGCCGAAAATCCGCAAAACTTGGCCGCTGGTCCGGACCTGCTGGTCACCACTAGATTACGCCCGCGCGGCACAAGCCGACAAGCCAAGGCAGGGCAACGAACGCGCTGTCTTTCGGGCGTTTCTTAGAATGGATGTGTGGGTCTGAAACGAAAACGCCGGAGCAGAGCCCCGGCGCTTTCCAATTCCTGTGTCCGAAAGGATCAGGCGCTGACAGCCGGGATCTCTTCCTTCTTCCGCTCAGAGTAGATGTAGAGCGGCCGGGCATCCTTGTTGTTCACCACATCCTCGGAGATCACCACCTCTTCGACGCCCTCGAGCGACGGCAGGTCGAACATGGTGTCGAGCAGGATGCCTTCCATGATCGAGCGAAGGCCACGGGCGCCGGTCTTGCGTTCGATGGCGTGCTTGGCGATCGCCTTGAGGGCGTCTTCGTGGAACGTAAGCTCGGTCTCTTCCATGGCGAACAGCCGCTGATACTGACGCACCAGCGCGTTCTTGGGTTCGGTCAGGATCTGAATCAGCGCCGGCTCGTCGAGGTCTTCGAGGGTCGCAATCACCGGCAGACGACCGATGAATTCCGGGATCAGGCCGAACTTGACCAGATCTTCGGGCGCCACGTCCTTGAGCACGTCACCGACGCGGCGGTCCTTGGGGTCCTTCACAACGGCCGAGAAGCCGATGCCCGAACCTTCCGAGCGCGCCTGGATGATCCGCTCGAGGCCCGAGAAGGCGCCGCCGCAAATAAACAGGATGTTGGTGGTGTCGACCTGCAGGAATTCCTGCTGCGGATGCTTGCGCCCGCCCTGCGGCGGCACGGAGGCGACAGTGCCTTCCATGATCTTGAGCAACGCCTGCTGCACGCCCTCGCCGCTGACGTCGCGGGTGATCGAGGGATTGTCGGATTTGCGGGAGATCTTGTCGACTTCGTCGATGTAGACGATGCCGCGCTGCGCCTTTTCGACATTGTAGTCGGCAGCCTGCAGCAGCTTCAGGATGATGTTCTCGACGTCCTCGCCGACATAGCCGGCTTCGGTGAGGGTTGTCGCGTCGGCCATCGTGAACGGCACATCGAGGATTCGGGCCAGCGTCTGGGCCAGCAGCGTCTTGCCGGTGCCCGTCGGGCCGACCAGCAGGATGTTGGACTTGGCGAGTTCGACGTCCTGATTCTTGGTGGCGTGCTGCAGCCGCTTGTAGTGATTGTGCACAGCAACCGACAGGTTACGTTTTGCCCGCGACTGGCCGATCACATAATCGTCCAGCACCTTATAGATTTCCTGCGGGGTCGGAACACCCTCGCTCGACTTCACCATCGAGGTTTTGTTTTCCTCGCGGATGATGTCCATGCACAGTTCGACGCATTCATCACAGATGAACACGGTCGGACCGGCGATCAACTTGCGCACTTCATGCTGCGACTTCCCGCAGAACGAGCAATACAGCGTATTCTTGCTGGTTTCCCCGGTGGAAGTATCTTTGGACATCCGTCACTCCTCGGGGGCAGAACCCCCGTCAACCCGCGCCTAACGGTGAACGCTACGCACGAGACTTAAAGAATATGTTGCCGGACCGACCTTAGCGACCGATCCGGCACCTCACAATAACCCGGGGGTCACACTCCCGTGCCCGATCGCGGTAGGCTTAACGTCGACGATTTTAAGGAGCATCCGGCGCGGCACGCTTCTCAAAGATCGAGTCGATCAGACCGAAATCCTTGGCCTGCTCGACACTCATGAAATTGTCGCGCTCCAGGGCCTGATGGATCGTGTCGTAATCCTGACCGGTGTGCTTGACGTAGATCTCGTTCAGCCGGCGCTTCAGCTTTTCGGTGAACTGGGCGTGGATCAGGATGTCCGTCGCCTGACCCTGATAGCCGCCGGACGGCTGGTGCACCATGATCGAGGCGTTCGGCAACGCCGCCCGCATGCCCTTTTCACCGGCAGTCAGCAGCAAGGACGCGGCCGACGCCGCCTGCCCGATGCACAGCGTCGCAACCGGCGGGCGGATGAACTGCATGGTATCGTAGACGGCGAGACCAGACGTCACCACGCCACCGGGCGAGTTGATGTAGAGGTTGATCTCTTTCTTGGGGTTCTCGGACTCGAGGAACAGCAATTGGGCGATGATCAGCGAGGACATGTTGTCCTCGATCGGCCCGGTCACGAAGATGATGCGTTCCTTGAGCAGACGCGAATAGATGTCGAAGGCACGCTCGCCGCGGTTGGTTTGTTCAACCACGGTGGGCACCAGGTAATTCGTATAGGTGTCGAGGATATCTCTCATTTCCAGTTGCCCCTGAGATGGATGCCGAATCGGCGCGAATGGCCGAAGCTGAGACGACGCCACGTTAAGGCGCGGTAAAGCGAGAGATAGGCGGGACTGTGGCGGCCAACAAGAGCGGTCACAGCGGTGTGGCTAGCCCGTCTTATTCACACTGACGACGGGCTATGTCCGATGCTGGCCGGCTGAGCTGCGCGCGCGGGTTCGCGCTGCGCCTTTTTCATCGCGGTGTGGGCTGATGTTTTGATCTCCGAGTGGGTTGGGACGAAGGACTGACGGTCCTGGGGCTCGGCCCCCGCCGGTTAGGCCGGCGCCGGCCGCAGGGTCATGGCGATGTGATGGAAGAGAGCGGCGTCCGGGCAGGCGGCGGCGAAGGCGATGCGGATACGGTGGGTAGTTTCGCGGATGCGGGCACCGATCTTGAGGAGCCTGATGCGCAGGGTGGTGAACTCGGCCTTGGCCAGAGCATGGGTCCTGGGGACGGCGTCGCGGACGGTGAGCATCAGCCAGTAGGCGGCGGTGTGCAGGATCAGTCGCATCTGGTTGGCCAGGGGCGAGCGACAGGAGGTCCGGTCGCTCTTGAGCTGGGCCTTGTGCAGCTTGATCAGGTTCTCGGCCTGGCCTCGGGCGCAATAAAGTTTGGCGTAGATGTCTTCGGGGCTGGGGGTTTGCAGTGAAGTGACGACGTAGCGGATATCCAGCCCCAGAGGCGTGGCCTCGAGGCGAGCCACGACGCGCCGCTCGAGCTTCCAGGACTTTGCGGCATAGCGGGTCTCGGCGAAGCCCCGCACCGCTGCCGCGCCGCTCTCAGCCCGCTCGACCCGGATGGGATCGGCGATGTGTTCGACCTTGGCGGCCAGGGCCTTCGTGCCGGTAACGCCGAACAGATCGTCGAGGCCGTGCTTCTCGCAGAAGTCCATGAGTTCCCGCCGGCCGTAGTGACCGTCGCCCCGGATGGTCAGGCGGGTCCTGGGCCAGTGGCTGCGGATGCGGCGATACAGCCGGCGCAGATAGCCGGCGGCCTCCCGGCCCGAGGGCGTCTTGCCCGGACGCAGGATCATCGCCACCGGGCGCCCCGTCGCGGTGTCG